>JBJMTU010000155.1:0-5372 GCA_045811545.1 Xanthobacteraceae bacterium
CTACTCCGCCCATATGCGTTGCTCCAATCCGGCCACGCCGAATGATGTCACCGAAGTGAATCGGATCATCGTGGCGAATGAGGACGGAAAGCTTTCGGCGGGGCCCGATTTCAAGCAACTCAAGAGCTATCGGCGCTGTCCGGCCAACTAACGTTCCTGAGACGAGGAGCACGCATGCGTATCGGTTCTAGCTCCGCCGCCGTTGTCCCTTGCGCGGCGCTGGCCGCGATCCTTGTCGCGCTCGTGAGTGCGTGCACTGCCGCTGCGCAGACGCCTTCGATCAATGAACTCGTTTCCGCGGTGGTGCGGATCAATACCCACATCGCACCGGAAGGGCGGACCGTCCAAGGCTTGGGCCGCGAACGCGAAGGATCAGGCATCCTTATCGACAGCGACGGCCTCATTCTGACGATCGGCTATCTGATGGTCGAGGCCTACGCCGCCGAAGTCATCGACAATAACGGGCGGACCGTTCCGGCAAACGTCGTCGGCTACGACCACGAAACGGGCTTCGGCCTGTTGCGCGCGATCGAAGCGCTCAAACACAAGCCGATGCCGCTGGGCAAGTCCGCCGACATGAAGGAAGGCGACCCCGTGCTGATCGCGAGCTTCGGCGGTCCCGCCATGGTCTCCGGCGCCTATGTCGTGGGGAAGCGCGAATTCGCAGGCAGCTGGGAATACCTGCTCGAGGAGGCGCTCTTCACGGCGCCGCCCCATCCGGCCTGGAGCGGAGCAGCGCTGATCAATCGCGAAGGCAAGCTCGTCGGCGTCGGCTCGCTTATCGTCGGTGACGCGGCTCGCGGCAGCGACAAGGCGCCTGGCAATATGTTCGTGCCGATTGACCGGCTGCCGCCGATCCTCGGCGACCTCATTTCGGCCGGCCGCGCACCGGGGCCGGGCCGGCCTTGGCTCGGTCTCAATACTGATGAGCTGCGCGGGCGGCTGTTTGTCAGCCGCGTGACGCCGGGCGGCCCGGCAGAGAAAGCCGGGATTAGGCGCGGCGATGTGATCGTCGGCGTCAACGGCGAGCCGCCGAAGGATTTGGCCGATTTTTACCGCAAGGTGTGGGCGCAGGGCAGCGCGGGCGTTACCGTTGCGCTCGACGTGCTGCAGGACAGCCAGGTGCGGCGCTTCGACGTCAAGTCGATCAACCGCCTCGACCATCTGAAGCTGAAATCGACGTTCTGACAGTCGGTTGACGAAAACACTTGAGGGTGCGCATGAACCGGCCGGCAGCAAAGACCGTGCGGCGGCGCTTCTTCATCGCACTCGGCCACGCCATTCAGGTCGCGTGGCCGGTCCTGTCGACGATTCTGGCAATTCAAATTGCCCTGGGCCTGCTGATTGGCTTTGTCGAGGGCTGGTCTCTCGGCGACGCGGTCTATTTCACTTTCGTCACCGGCCTCACGATTGGTTATGGCGATATCGTGCCGCGACAGGCGCTCGCGCGGGCGCTCGCGATCGGCATTGGTATCTCGGGGCTCTTCCTCACGGGCCTCATAGCGGGAATTGCGGTCTACGCCATGCGCGCAACGCTCGTCGACCGTAGGACCGACTGACGCCTCGATTGGCCCCGTCGCAACAGAGCCCTGTTTGCTGACGGGCGGCACAAAGCAGCCCCATTCCTGCCGCGATCAAACGGCGATATGCGCAGGTCGGGAACCGGTCGCCGCCGAGAGATTCGGCACGATCGATCCGCGTTCATGCTGCCGCGCTGCCGGCCAAGTTGGCGGGGACGCTGCGGCGGTGGTCGCGGAGCGGGGGGATCAGATGGGGCGCCAGCTCTCAGCTTTCGGCGGCATCGCCCGTGTCGGCGCCCTGGCGGCTTGCTGCGCTGTGCTTGCCCATTGCTCGGGACCTTTCTCCAGCAAGGAATACAGCCCGCGCGTGGTCGAGGAGGGCGAGCCGGTGCCCAAGGGCGGCGGTGCCTACCGCGTGGGCAAGCCCTACAGCATCAACGGGCGCACCTATGTCCCGGCCGAAAATCCCTCCTACCGTGCCGAGGGGGTTGCCTCCTGGTATGGCCGCGACTTCCACGGACGGCTGACCGCCAACGGCGAAGTCTATGACATGCACAGCATCTCGGCCGCGCATACCACGCTGCCGCTGCCGAGCTATGTGCGGATCACCAATCTCGATAATGGCCGCTCCATCATCGTGCGCGTGAACGATCGCGGCCCGTACCATCGCAATCGCGTCATCGATCTCTCGATCGGAACAGCCAAGGCGCTCGAGTTCTACAGCAGGGGGCTTGCACGCGTGCGGGTCGAATACGTCGGACCTGCGCCGATCCAGGGCAGCGACGATACGATGCTGATGGCGACCTTGCGTGACGGCGCGCCCGCACCGGCACCCTCAAAGGTCATGATCGCCGCCGCGAAGCCTTTCATTTCCAATCTGGACGACGCCAAGAATGCGCCGTCTGCCCCTGCCTTTGCGCTCAGCGCATCATCCCGCGTCCTCTCGTCCGCGAGCGAGGCGGCCAACCGATCGAACGCAAAATCGCTAGTGCGGTCGGCTTCCGCCGCGGAAACCCCAGTCGAGCCGGCGCCGCCGCCCGAGGTTCCTGCAGCTGCGTTCGCGCCGCGCAACGAGCCCGGGACGCTCGACTTGATGAGCGGCCGCGGCCTCTACTGACGCGCAAATTGATTTAGCGACATCACGACGCCGCAACCGAGCATTGATTCCCCGAGGCCTAACTTGCTAAGCAAATGCGGGGCGGCAAAGGAGCGTGGACGTTGACCACGCACGGCTTGCCACAATCATGAACGTTCGAGTACTCGGTAAGATATCGCGGAGGTCCTTCGCAAGATGGGGCGTGCTCGCGAGTGTTGGTTGCGCGCTGGCCACCGCCGCAGCCGCGCCCAATCCGGTATCAGGATCGAAGTCCACCGATGCCTATCAGACCGCGGCCCCGCACGCGATCCTGATCGAAGCCGAGAGCGGCACGGTGCTGTTCGAAAAGGGCGCCGATGATCTCATTCCGCCGGCCAGTCTATCTAAGTTGATGACGCAGGAGGTGGTGTTCAACGAGATCAAGCAGGACCGGCTCAAGCCGACGACTGAATTCCGCGTCAGCACCAACGCGTGGCGCAGGGGTGGCGCGCCATCGCACACATCGAGCATGTTCATTCCGATCAACAGCAAGGTCGCGGTCGACGATCTCCTGCACGGGGCGATCATCCAATCGGCCAACGACGCCTGCATCGCGCTCGCCGAGGGCATTTCAGGCAACGAATCCGCCTTCGTGGAGCTGATGACCAAGCGGGCGCGTGAGCTTGGCCTGTCCAAATCGACGTTCGGCAATTCGACCGGACTACCCGACCCAAGACAGCTCATGACCGCGCGCGAACTTGCCAAGCTCGCGCGCCATATCATCGAGACCTATCCCGATTACTACAAATATTACAGCGAGCGCGAATTCACCTGGAACAAGATCCGCCAATTCAACCGCAATCCCTTGCTGGCGATGAATATCGGGGCGGATGGCCTCAAAACCGGATTCATCAAGGAGGCCGGCTACGGCCTCGTCGGCTCCGCGGTGCAGAACGGATTGCGCCTGATCGTCGTCGTCACCGGGCTAAGATCGGAAAAGGAACGCGCCGACGAAGCCAAGAAGATGCTGGAGTGGGGTCTTCACAGTTTCCAATCCGGGCTCTTGTTCGCCGACGGCCAGGAAATCGCGCAGGCCAAGGTCTATGGCGGCGCCAAAGGACACGTGCCGCTCACGGCTGGCAAAGAGGTGCGATTGATGGTGCCGCGCGGTTCGCGCGACAAAATCATCGCCCGTGTGGTCTATTCCGGTCCGGTGCCGGCACCGGTCCAGCAAGGTCAGAAGATCGGTGCACTGAAGGTGTGGCGCGGCGAATCCGTTGTGCTCGAGGTCCCGCTGCGCGCGGCGGAAAGCGTGGATGCCGGCTCCATGCCACGACGCGCCTTCGACGCCGCGACCGAACTGGTGCTCGGCCTGGTCCGTGCCGGCTTCAAGCGGCTATAACGGGAAACAGAGCCCAGACGACGGAGGACAGACGAGTACGACAGCGGGTGGGTCCGTCCTCTGTCGTCCGTCATCGCAAAATGCGCGGACGATTCATCACCTTCGAGGGCGGCGAAGGCACGGGTAAATCGACCCATGCAACGCTACTGGGCGATCGCCTTACGGCGGCCGGCATCCACGTGCTGCTCACGCGCGAACCCGGCGGCTCCCCTGGCGCGGAAGCGATCCGGCACGTGCTGCTCTCGGGCGTGGCCGAGCCGCTCGGCGTGGAGGCGGAAGCACTGCTGTTCGCCGCTGCCCGCAGCGATCATGTGCGCAACACGATCGAGCCGGCGCTGGCGCAGGGCATTTGGGTGGTCTGCGATCGCTTCATCGACTCGACCCGCGTGTACCAGGGCATCCTCGGTCATCTCGATCCGCTTTTCATCCGCGGTCTTGAACGGGTAACTGTCGGTGACCTCAAACCCGACGTCACGTTCATCCTCGACGTGCCGGCGGAGCTGGGTCTTGCGCGCGCCAACAAGCGGCGCGGAGAGCGAGCGCCGGACCGGTTCGAGGCGGAATCGCGAGCCTTCCACGAGGCGTTACGCGAGGCCTATCATCAGCTCGTGACTGCCGAACCGGGCCGCTGCATTGCGATCGATGCCACCGAGCCAAAGCCTGCGGTTGCTGACCGCATCTGGAAGATCGTGACCGAACGGTTCGAACCGGCACGCGTGTTGAGTGTGCCCGCAGGCGCGGTATCGTGAGCAACGACCAAGACGACACCGAGCCGCCGTCACCGCGCGAGACGATCATCCTCTACGGTCACGCCGAGGCGGAACAGACGCTGCTCGCCGCTTACCGCAGCTTGCGTTTCCCGCATGCTTGGCTGATTGCCGGTCCCGCCGGAATCGGCAAAGCGACGCTTGCCTATCGCATGGCGCGCTTCATGCTCGCCCATCCCGATCCATTCGCGCCCTCGGTGCTCGGCGCGAAATCGCTGCACGTCGATGCCGATCATCCGGTCGCGCGGCGCATCGCTGCACAGGCGCAGCCTGATCTTCTGGTGTTGGAACGCACGATCAACGAAAAAACCGGCAAGCTGCGCCAGGACATCCAGGTTGACGACGTGCGACGGACCGTCGCGTTCTTCGGCTCAACGGCTGGGGAGGGGGGATGGCGGATTGCCATCGTCGACGCGGTCGATGAACTCAACCCATCGGGCGCGAATGCGCTGCTCAAAATCCTGGAAGAGCCGCCCCGGCGCGCCGTGTTGCTGTTGGTGAACCGCACGGCCGCGCGGCTTCTGCCAACCATGCGCTCGCGATGCCGCGTGCTGGCATTGCGGCCGCTCGATGCGGCCGACGTGGCGCGCGCCGTTGCCGCTGCCATC
>JBJMTU010000156.1:0-17094 GCA_045811545.1 Xanthobacteraceae bacterium
CAGCCGATCAACTATCCGACCGTGCCGAAGGGGACGGAGCGGCTGCGCATCACGCCTTCGCCTTACCATGAGGACGCATTGATTGATGCGCTGGCCGAGGCGCTGCTGGAGGTGTGGGAGCGGCTCGCGTTGCCGCTCAGGCAGCGGGCGCTCGCTGCCGAGTGATCCAACGCCGCTGGCTCGCAAACGCCAGTCGGCGTACTCGCGTCCGGCCGGCATTGCCGGCCGCATGATTCAGGGCACACCCTCAGGGGCGGCCTATATTCTCGCTCGGCCCCTCGTGCGGTAGAATGGCGCTCGGCGCGCTTGGCGCCCACGGACCGCCATTATGCTGCAAGGCTGGATCGTTATCGCCGTTGCGCTCGGCTACATTGGCCTGCTGTTCGTGGTCGCAAGCTACGGCGATCGCACCCGCCGGTTTGGCCGTGAAGGCGGCTGGCGGCAGTGTATCTATCCGCTCTCGCTGGCGATCTACTGCACGTCCTGGACCTTCTTCGGCTCGGTCGGGCTCGCCTCGCGCACCGGTTTCGACTTTTTGACCATTTACATCGGCCCGATGCTCTTGATCGGGCTGTGCTCGCCGCTCGTCATGCGCATCGTGCGGCTGGCCAAGGCACAGAACATCACGTCGATCGCCGACTTCATCGCCGCGCGCTACGGCAAGGCCCAGACCGTCGCGGCAACCGTGGCGCTGATCGCGATCATCGGAACGATTCCGTACATCGCCCTTCAGCTTAAGGCGGTCTCAGCCTCGCTGACCACGATCCTCGCGCAGGCCGGACCGGCGCACGAAGCGATGCAGCCGGTCTTGGGCGATATTGCCCTCTACGTCGCGATCGCGATGGCGATCTTCGCCGTCCTGTTCGGCACCCGCCATATCGACGCCACCGAGCATCAGGACGGACTGATGCTGGCGATCGCCACCGAGTCGATCGTCAAGCTCGTGGCCTTTGTCGGCGTCGGCGTGTTCGTCACTTTCTGGATGTTCGAAGGTCCGCTCTCGCTTTTTGCCCAAGCGCTGGAGCGGCCCGATACCGCGGCCGTGTTCAGTCGCGAGCCGGTGCCGGGCACGCTGCTGTCGATGACACTGTTGTCGCTGTTCGCCATCGTTTTGCTGCCGCGTCAATTCCATGTCACCGTGGTTGAGAACAACAGCGAGGCCGAGATCAAGCGCGCCGCTTGGCTGTTCCCGCTCTACCTCGTTCTGATCAATCTGTTCGTCGTGCCGATCGCATTGGCGGGGCTGCTGACGTTCAGCCCCGGTCAGGTCGACAGCGACATGTTCGTGCTCGCCTTGCCGCTCGCCGCGCATTCCGACCTGTTTACGATTGCCGCGTTCGTCGGCGGTCTTTCGGCCGCGACCGCGATGGTGATCGTGGAATCGGTTGCGCTCGCCATCATGGTCTCGAACGACATTCTGATGCCGCTCGTGCTGCAGCGCCGCGAGGCGCTGATTACCGGCCGCGGCAACGTCGGCGGCTTGCTGCTCGCCGTGCGGCGAATAGCGATCTTCGTCATCCTGTTTCTCGCCTACGTGTACTATCGCTTGGCGGGTGATGCACAGCTTGCCTCGATCGGGCTGTTGTCGTTTGCGGCGGTTGCGCAGCTCGCGCCGGCTTTTTTCGGCGGACTAATCTGGCGGCGGGGCACCGCACGCGGCGCGTTGGCCGGGATGACGGTCGGAATCCTGGTCTGGGCCTACACGCTGTTGTTGCCGAGTCTGGCGGCGGTCGGCATCGTGAATGAAAGCCTATTATCGCACGGGCCTTGGGGGATCGCGCTGCTGCGCCCGCAGGCGCTCATCGGGCTCGATCTGCCACCGCTCGCCCACGGGGTGATTTGGAGCCTTTTGCTCAACGTCCTAGCCTATGTGGTTCTCTCGCTGGGCCGCGCGCCGACTTCGATCGAACGACTGCAGGCCAACCTGTTCGTTCCCTCCGACCTGGCGCCGATGGCGCCGAGCTTCCGGCTGTGGCGCTCCTCCGTCACGGTCGAAGAGCTGACGACGACCGTGTCGCGCTACCTTGGCGAGGAGCGCACACGCAGTTCCTTCGACAGCTATGCTCTGAGCCGCGGTATCAGCATTGATCCCAAGGGCGAGGCGGACTTCCAGCTCCTGCGCTACGCCGAGCATCTGCTCGCGTCGGCGATCGGTGCGGCATCATCCCGTCTCGTGCTATCGCTCCTGCTGCGCAAGCGCACGGTATCGACCAAGGCAGCGCTCAAGCTCCTCGACGACGCCAACGCCGCTATTCATTACAATCGCGAGATCCTGCAGACCGCGCTCGACCATGTGCGGCAAGGCATTGCGGTGTTCGACAAGGATCTGAACCTCGTCTGCTGGAATCGCCAATTCGGTGAAATCCTCGCATTGCCGCCGCAGCTCACCCGGGTCGGCACTGCGCTCGACCACATCCTGCGCTTCCACGCCGAGCGGAGCACCTCCGATAAAGAGACGGCTGACGCGCTCGTGCGCGAGCGGCTCGCGCGGTACGTGAACAACGGCGAACCGTTCCTGGAGCGTTTTGCCGACCGCGATCTGGTCATGGAAGTGCGTGCGAATCCAATGCCTGACAGCGGGATCGTAACCACCTTTACGGACATCACCCCAACCGTGAAGGCCGCGGAAGAACTCGAGCGCGCCAACGAATCGCTTGAGCGGCGGGTACAGGAGCGCACCGAAGAATTGACCCGCCTCAATACGGAACTCGGTCGTGCCAAGGGCGAGGCCGAACAGGCCAATATCTCCAAGACCCGCTTCCTCGCCGCGGCGAGCCACGACATCCTGCAACCGCTCAATGCCGCGCGCCTCTACGTCACCAGCCTCGTCGAGCGGCAGCGCGGCGGCAGCGACGCCCAGCTGATCACCAATATCGATGCCTCGCTCGATGCCGTTGAAGACATATTCGGGACGCTGCTCGACATTTCTCGACTTGATACGGGCGCAATGCGGCCGGAGATCGTCGGCTTTCGCATCGACGAGCTGTTGCGCCAACTCGAGGTGGAGTTCACGCCGCTCGCGCAGGAGAAAGGACTAAACCTCAAATTCGTGCCCTGCTCGCTCGCGATCCAGTCCGACCGGCGCTTGTTGCGACGGCTGCTGCAGAACCTCGTTTCCAATGCGATCAAATATACCCCGAATGGACGCGTGCTTGTCGGCTGCCGGCGCCATGACGGAGGGCTGCGCATCGACGTTTACGATACCGGCCTCGGCATTCCGGCGTCAAAGAAGCATGCGATCTTTCAGGAATTTCACCGGCTCGAACAGGGGGCCAAGGCGGCGCGTGGCTTAGGACTGGGGCTTTCGATCGTGGAGCGGATCGCACGCGTTCTCGATTACAAGATCACGGTCAACTCGTCGATCGGTCAAGGATCGCAGTTCTCCGTCGAGGTCCCACTTTCGGCCGCGATACCGCCGAGACAACAGCCCCGCGTGGCACGGGAGGTTGATCGCGTGCAGCTCTCCGGCATCACTGTTTTGTGCATCGATAATGAGTTGGCGATTCTCGACGGAATGGAAACGCTTCTCGCGGGCTGGGGTTGCCGGGTTCTCAAGGCCGCCGATCTCGAGGCGGCGATCACGCTCGTCGCAGAGGGCAAGATCACGCCTGACGGGTTGTTGGTCGATTACCACCTCGACCAGGGCAATGGCATTGCAGCGATTACCGAGCTGCGCCGCCGCTTCGGCGCCGACCTCACGGCCATCCTGATTACCGCCGACCGCAGCCCGCGCGTTCGCGAGGATGCCCGCGCCAACGGCATCCAGCTGCTCAATAAGCCGATCAAGCCAGCGGCATTGCGTGCACTGTTGACGCAATGGCGCATGCAGCGGCTCGCGGCGGCGGAATGAGAGTGGCGCACGATCGCAGCATCGCGCGCCGCCGTTTAGTCAATGCCCCACTCCTACCGCCTGCGGCCATTGGCCGAGCTCGATCTTTGAGGCGGCAATCACCGCCTGCGTGCGGCTCTCGACCCCCAGCTTCTGCAGGATCGCCGAGACGTGGGCCTTGACCGTCGCCTCCGAGACGCCGAGCTCGTATGCGATCTGTTTGTTGAGCAAGCCCTCCGACAGCATCATCAAAACGCGCACCTGCTGCGGCGTCAGAGAGGTAAGCCGCGTCAACAGATCAGCGCTCTCCGCATCCGAGCCGGCGCCGAGATCGATGTCGGGCGGTGTCCATACGCCGCCCTCGAAGACGCGGGTAATGGCGTCCCGCATGGTCTCGATGCCGAGCGTCTTGGGGATGAAGCCCAACGCGCCGAAATCCATGCAGCGGCGGATGACCCCAGCATCGTCGTTGGCCGAGACCACCACGATCGGCACGCTTGGATACTGGGCACGCAGATACATGAGGCCGGAGAATCCCCGCACCCCAGGCATGGTCAAATCGAGCAGGATGAGATCGACCTCCGCGCCGCGCTCCAGCAGCTTCATCAAATCCTCGAATGAACCCGCTTCGGCAATCTCGACTTCGTCGAACAGGCCTGAGACTGCCTCGCGCAAAGCGCCGCGAAACAGCGGATGGTCGTCCGCGATGATCAAGCGTACCGATTCGCCCACCCGCCTCATCTCAACCTCTGAGCTCACATCTTGCCGGCGCCGAAAGCATATCACAATTTCAGCGTCGCTGTTCACGCCGCTGCTGACGGTCGACTTCGGCCGTTCTGGCGGACCAGCCGAGCGGCCTACCGCCTGCTGCCGATGAATTGCAGCACGACTTCGCGCCGATGCGGACGGGCGCGATGCTCGGCAATATAGATGCCTTGCCACGTGCCGAGCGCAAGCGTTCCGGCAATCACTGGCACGTGCAACGACACCCCGGTGAGCATCGTCTTTACGTGCGCCGGCATGTCATCGGGCCCTTCGACATCGTGAACCCACGGGGCATCGGCGGGTGCGAGGCGATCGAGCGCGCTGGCAAGATCGCTTCGCACATCGGGATCGACATTTTCCTGGACGACCAGAGAAGCCGAAGTGTGCCGCATGAACATGAACAGGGCACCGTCCTTCGCCCCGCTCTCCGCAAGGAACCGCGTTGCTTCGTCTGTGACCTCAGTGAAAGACCGTCCGCTGCTGTCGACCACAAGCGTCGCGGTCACAATGATCTCGGGGGCGAAAGTGACGATAGAAGATAACGAGCCCCTCATGGCCCCGGCCGCCGCGACAATCATGAGTCCTTTTTCAGCATGTCTTTCTGCAGCGTCCCAATCATTTCGACCAGACGGCGCCAGACCTTCTCGATAAAGTTCATGACCTTGTTGAGATCGGCGTCATTGGGCAATTGCAGGCGCGGCTCGTCGGGCTTCGTGGCCGGCGACTCCGGCTTGACGATGCCAGGCAGCGGCAGATTGCGCGCGATGAGCTCTTTCTTGACAGCTGCGTTCTCGGCCTGAAGGCGGGCGATCTCGGCCTCGAGTGCGGCACGCTCATCCGGCACCGCCTCACATGCCCACCCCGCCGGGCGCCGGGCGCAGATCGATACTTGGCCTGTGCGGCCATCAAGCCGCAGATAGCCGTCATCGACGCGGTTTAAAGTGTAACGGTTATCGTCGCTCCCCGGCACCGCGTTTTCCGCCCAGGCCGCTGGCGATCCCGCGAGCCCCAGTCCGACGACGATGAATAGAGTCATGCGGATCATGCGATCTCTCCTTGCATCATGGTCCATAGACGATCGCTCGGGGACGGTGCAATGGCGCCATCGCACCTATTCAAACGCAGCGGCTGGTGAAAGCAGGCGCAAAGAGTGCCGTCACCTCTCCTGCGATCGTCGCGCCGGACCCTGCGGTAAAAGCGCCCGATTCCATCGCTCGTCGCCGCGCCCATTCCCGTTTTCTTTTCAAGCGTTTACCGCAAGGGGCTATTCTTGACTCGCATAAACCCAATCAGTATGGTCCGCGCGTCTTTTGGGGCGGAATTGTCGTGATCTTGCCAAGGCCGGCGCGGGTGTCGAGAGCATGGCCGACGACGCACGCGGAAAGACTGATCGCGGACAATCGCTGGCCGACGAGGCTGCGCTTTCCGCGAGATTCAAGCGTTTGGGCGAGCAACTCCGACACGGTCATGCCGATCATTCTTCCGAAGGCACTCCGCAGCAACCTCCATCCGCCGACCCGTCGGCGATCGCCCGAGGTTTTCGCCTCTCGACCGAACTCGTCGCCGCCGTTCTGGTCGGTGCGGCCCTCGGTTGGGTGCTCGATCGCCTGCTGGGAATCGCACCCTGGGGGATGATCGTGTTTCTGCTTCTCGGCTTCGCGGCCGGCGTTCTCAACGTGATGCGGGCTGCGGGAGTGGTTCCGAGCAGCCCATTGGATCCGAAACGATGAATACCGACGCACGCCGGGAGCGGCCATGCCGCGCCGCGGCGACGAGGACTTGATCCTGCATGGATCCCATCCACCAGTTCGAGATCAAAAACCTGCTTCCGATCGCCCGCATCGGCGGGATCGAAATTGCCTTCACCAATTCAGCCCTGTTCATGCTGATCGCGCTCGCCCTGATCGTTTGGCTGATGCTCGGCGCCACCAGTTCGCGGGCGCTGGTGCCGGGGAGGCTGCAGGCGGTCGCGGAAATGTCCTACGAGTTCGTCGCGACCACCCTGCGAAGCACGGCCGGCCCGGAAGGCATGAAATTCTTCCCGCTGGTGTTCTCGCTCTTCATGTTCATTCTCGTGCTGAACGTGATCGGCATTATTCCCTATACCTTCACGGTCACCAGTCACATCGTCATCACGGTTGCGCTCGCTCTTCTCGTTTTTTTCACGGTCGTGATTTATGGATTCTGGAAGCACGGTTTGCATTTCTTCAAGCTGTGGGTGCCGAGCGGCATTCCGATCTACATCCTGCCCTTGGTGACTTTCATCGAGGTGCTGTCGTTTCTGTCGCGCCCCGTCTCTCACAGCGTGCGGCTGTTCGCCAACATGCTGGCCGGCCACATCACACTCAAGGTATTCGGTGGTTTCGTGACCATGCTGGGCGCGCTCGGCTTTCTCGGCTGGCTCGGCGCGATCATTCCGCTCGGCCTCACGGTCGCGCTCACTGCGCTCGAACTGCTCGTGGCCCTCCTGCAGGCCTACGTATTTGCCATCCTCACTTGCATTTACCTCAGTGACGCGATCCACGCGGGCCATTGATGCCCACTCACCAACTCTGAAAAGGAGCTCTCTCATGGATCCCCAAGCCGCGAAAATGATTGGCGCTGGCATCGCCTGCATCGGGATGGGCGGCGCCGGCGTCGGTGTCGGCACCATCTTCGGCCATTATCTAGCCGCCGCGCTGCGCAATCCGTCTGCCGCCCAGGGCCAGTTCGCCAATCTGATTTTCGGCTTTGCCGTGACCGAGGCGCTCGGCATCTTTTCGCTGTTGATCGCGCTGTTGCTGCTGTTCGCCCTCTGACCTCCGGCAATTCATCCCAAAAGCAATCGACGCTGCGAGGCGAGTTTCGGGGTTCCGATGGCTCAAAAGGATGCACAACCCATTGCCTCGGTTGAGCACATTCCGGCGACCGAGCACGGTCGAGGGTTCCCGCCGTTCGACTCGAAGACCTTCCCTTCCCAGCTGTTTTGGCTCGCGCTCGCTTTCATCGCGCTCTACCTGTTGATGTCCCGAATTGCGTTGCCGCGGATCGGCTCGATTCTGGACGCACGCCGCCAGCGTATCGACGAGGATCTTGCCGAGGCGCAGCGCCTCAAGGATGCATCGGACGCCGCCATTGCGGCGCACGAGAAGGCATTGGCGGAGGCACGCGGACGCGCGCAGGCGCTCGCCAACGAGACGCGTGCAAAGGCGGCGGCAGCAGCCGAGGCCCGTCGCAAGGAACTGGATGCCAAGCTCCAGGCCCGTATCGCCGAGGCAGAGAAGGTCATCGCCGGGACGCGATCGGCGGCCATGGAAAATGTACGTAGCATCGCCGCTGAGCCTGCCCGCGCCATTGTCGAGCGGCTGACGGGCGTGGCGCCGGCGAGCGAAGAGGTCAGCCAGGCCGTCGGCAATGTGCTTAAGCGCTGAGGAAGCCGATGTTTGAAGCCGAGTTCTGGGTCGCCGTCGCCTTCGTCATTTTCGTCGGCGTGCTCGGCTATGTCCAAGCGCATAAGCGCCTGGTCAAGAGCATCGATGACCGGCGGGAGCGCATCAAGGCGGAGCTCGACGAGGCGCGACGGCTCAAAGCGGAAGCGGAGGCCCTGCTCGCCACATATCGGCGCAAGCAGCAGGAAGCCGAGCGCGAGGCGGAAACGATCGTCGCCAGTGCCAAGGCCGAGGCCGAGCGGCTTGCCACCGAAGCCGAGGCCAAGATCGAAGAATTCGTCGCGCGACGCACCAAGATGGCGGAAAGCAAGATCGCTCAGGCGGAAGCTCAGGCGCTGGCCGATGTGCGCTCAGCAGCAGCCGAGCTCGCCGTTGCCGCGGCGGAGAAGATCCTTACCCGTACCGTGAAGGACAAGGTTGCCGATGACCTTCTGGCCAAAGGGATCGCGGATTTCAGGGCCAAGCTGAATTAAGTCTTTTTCTCGCCCCTTCGGCAAGGGCCGGCCACGCCTGTAGGGCGAGCCTCCAACCCAAGAAATTGTGCAAAAAGATTCGCGGCCCGCGTGGTGCCCGACTTTTGCCATGGGGGCGATTCCTAGTTGCTTGGGTCGTGATTCGTCGATAGCGGCAAGACCGGCGCCGTCCTGCAAAGATGCGCTGGCGCGAGGCTCCCGTGATCATCTTTGATTGCAACGGTGTGCTGGTCGACGGCGAACAGATCGCTGCCGAAGTCGCTGCGCACGAGCTCGCGCGCGCGGGCGTTGCAATCACACCCGAACTCGTGATCCGCTATTTTTCCGGGCGCCGCCCCGCCGACATCTTGACGATGATCGAAGCGGTCACCCGCCAGAAGTTGCCACCTAACCTTAGCGCCACCATCGCGGCAGCAACGGTGAAGCGCCTGCGCGAGGACCTGCGTGCGATGCCCCACGCGGCCTATGCGCTTACCTGGCTGCGCGGGCCGAAATGCGTGGCATCATCTTCGCCTCCCGAGCGTATCCGGGCCAGCCTGAAAACCACCGGGCTTGCGAGATTCTTCAACTTCTTCTTTTCCGCAACCGACGTGCCGAACGGCAAACCCGCGCCCGACCTATTCCTGCATGCAGCATCGAGGATGGGCGTGCAGGCGGCTGACTGTATCGTGGTCGAGGACTCAGCGCCTGGCGTGACCGCAGCCACCGCCGCTGGGATGACCGCGGTCGGGTTTGTCGGCGGCAGCCATGCGGACGTTCAGCTTGGCGAGCAGCTGAAGTCGGCCGGGGCGCACATCATCGTCGCCGACTTGCGGCATTTGAAGAGTGCCGTGGTTGCGCTCCGCGGCTGGTAGCGCGGATCTTCTATTACTGCCGTGTTGTGGTCTTTTTCGAGGTCTTCGGTGGCTTCTTCTCGTTCTTGTCACCGATCTCGTCAAACCCGACATAGATGACGTAAGAGTCGAGTTCCGATCTCGACGGCAACGGAAAACTCAGGCCCTCCTCGACATCGACGAATGGCACGTGAGTCTGACCGGATGCGACGGTTACCGAAATCCGCTTGAACTTGGTCACGACCGTCTTCGGCTGCGGACCTTCGCGCACGACAGCGTAGCGCAAGGGGACGTCGACCTGCCCGGGTCCCCCCATGGGCCCGAGGATGACGCGGCCCTGAACGCCGACCTTGATGCTCATTGTGGTACCTTGCACTGCGCACTCGCGGGCGGTTTGGCCGAACGAAAGCTGGTAGCGCAGATCGCCGGCGGTCGCCTCGACGGCCTTGGCGGCGATATTCAGGGTGGACGCGCCGGCGCGGATATCGACCCCGGGGCATTCGAAATCCGGCGCGGTTGGAGTTGGCGAGTGCGGCTGAGTGACGCCCGGCGTTGCGCCGGAGAAAAGGCTTGCGACCCGGCTGGTCCACGAGGGCGAGTTATCGGAGGACCCCACGCTCGAAGCGAGTGAGCAGCCGGACAGGACTGCGGCACTCGCGACCAGCGCCGCCGCGCCACGCGGGCCGCGCGTTGGCTCACGATTACTTCCCGGACCCATTGAAATTACTCAGCTTTTTCACAAACCGCGCTTCGTCGAGTCTTATACCAACCAATTCGTGGCGGCCCCAAGGCCAGCGGTACCGGTCTAATCATCCTTGAGGTGCGCGAACAGCAGGTGATCCTGCCAGACGCCATTGATGCAAAGGTATTGGCGCGCGAACCCCTCGCGCTTGAAATCCGTTTTCTCCAGGAGCCGGATCGAGGCCACATTTGCCGGAATACACGCGGCTTCGATGCGATGAAGCTTCAGCGTCCCGAATGCGAACGGAACGATGGTATTCACCGCGGCCGTCATATGACCTTGGCGCGCGTAGGGTGCTCCTATCCAGTAGCCGAGGCTGGCCGCCTGGGCACAGCCGCGACGAATATTGGCGAGCGTCAATCCGCCCAGGAGGACGTCGTCACGCTTGCGGAAAATAAAGAAGGCATAGGCGAGGTCGTTGCGCTGGTCCTCGGAGTAGCGCCTGATGCGCCGCCGAAAGGACGCACGCGTGAGATCGTCTGCGGGCCAGGTCGGCTCCCATGGCGTGAGGAAGTCGCGGCTTGCTTCGCGCAAGGCCAGCCATTCGGCGCTGTCGGACATCTGCGGCGCCCGCAGCGCGACGCCATCGCCTGCGATCGCAGGCATTGGCTCGGATAAGCTGACGGTCCGAAAGAATGCCATCGTGATCACCCGACGGTGGGCATACGGATGAGAAAAAACGCCGCTGTCGAACCGGGGCGTCCGTCATGAAGTTTACGCCGCCCGGCGGGCGAGACTGTCGGCAATCGTGGCGGCACTTTCAAGCCCGGGCCCAGGACCGAGCGCGGCGATGGCGGGCCGGCCGCGCGCGATCAGTGCACGGCCAGCGGCGCGGGCGCTCTCGACCGTCACGGCGTCAATTTTCTCGACAAGCTCTACGAGGGGCACAGGGCGGCCCCAATTGAAGATCTGCCGCGCTAGCTGCTCGGCGCGCGCGGTTGAGCTCTCGAGCGCCATCAGCAATCCGGCCTTCATCTGCGCCTTCGCGCGCGCGACCTCCGCCTCGTTGATGCTTTCCGCTGCGGCATTGATCTCGCCCACTACGACGCGCATCAGCTCTGGGACATCTGCGGCATCGGTGCCGGCATAAAGGCCGAACATGCCAATATCCGAATAAGGGGCATGGAACGCATAGATCGCGTAGCAGAGGCCGCGCTGTTCACGTACCTCCTGAAATAGGCGCGAGGACATTCCGCCGCCCAGCACATTCGCGAATACCTGCAGGCTGAGAAGGTTCGGATCGCGGTGCGGCAAGCCGTGCATGGCGAGCGCGATGTGAACTTGTTCGAGATCGCGTGTCTCGATACGAGACCCCCCAATGAAGCGGGCGGGCTCGGGCATCGGTGATCGAGGCCCAGCGAAGCTCGCGAATCGTCGTTCCACGTTCGCCAGCACGGCTCGATGCTCAACAGCGCCTGCCGCTACGACCACCATGGCGGGACTGCGGTAGTGGCGTCGGAGATAAGCAGAAAGCCCCAGACGATCGAACGAGCGCACGGTCGCCGGCGTGCCGAGGATCGACCGGCCGATCGACTGACCAGTAAAGGCAGTCTCCTGCAGCTTGTCCCAGATCACATCGTCCGGAGCGTCTTCGGCAGCACCAATCTCCTGCACGATGACGTTCTGCTCGCGCCGCAGTTCCTCGGAATCGAATGTTGGATCGGCAAGGATGTCCGATAGCACGTCGAGCGCGAGCGGCACGTCGGCTCGAAGTACGCGCGCGTAGTAGGCGGTGGTCTCGACCGAGGTTGCCGCGTTGAGATCGCCGCCTACCGCCTCGATCTCCTCCGCGATTTGCCGCGCCGTGCGCCGTGTGGTGCCCTTGAATGCCATGTGCTCGAGCAGATGCGAAATACCGTGCTCATCCGGCTGCTCGTTGCGACTGCCGGAGCCGACCCAAACGCCCAGTGCAGCAGTCTCCAAATGCGGCATCGCGTCCGTCACGACGACAAGGCCCGTGGGAAGACGCGTGACTTCGACGCTCATGCAGCGGCTCCTTCGTGTGCGGCGCGACTGACGGAGAGAACGTGGCGCTCGACCGCCATCTGGTCGACCGGCAGCGTGGTGACGCGCTCCGGACGCCGATCGAGGTCGGCGAGCCATTCGGGCAGCCGTGGCCGCACGCCGGTCGCTGCCTCCACGGCATCAGGAAATTTGGCCGGATGGGCCGTACCGAGCACTACCATTGGAATCGATGGATCGCGGGTCTCCTTTTCCGCGACCGCAACAGCCACGGCGGTGTGAGGATCGATAAGACGCCCGGTCTCACGCAGTATGGTGCGAATAGTTGCCGCCGTCTCGTCCTCGTCCGCCCGGTCCGCGGAAAACACGGCGCGCAGCGAGGAGAGCGCGCGCGCCGACAGCGTAAATCGGCGCGACTGCGCGAGCGAGGCCATCAGCGCGCGCACCGCGCGAGCATCATGGCCGTGAATGTCGAACAACAGGCGCTCGAAGTTCGACGCCACCTGGATGTCCATGGACGGCGAGGATGTGGGGACCACCTCGCGCAGCTCGTATGTGCCGGTCGCGATGGTCCGCACCAGGATGTCGTTGACATTGGTCGCAACGGTGAGGCGATCGATGGGCAGGCCCATGCACAGCGCGACGTGGCCTGCATAGATGTCGCCGAAATTGCCGGTCGGAACGGTGAAGGCCACCTTTCGCCGGGGAGAGCCGAGCGCGACCGCGGCAGTGAAGTAGTACACCACCTGTGCGACGATACGCGCCCAATTGATGGAGTTCACGCCGGATAGCCGCACTTGGTCGCGAAAGGCGTGGTGTTCGAACATGCCCTTCACGATCGCCTGGCAATCGTCGAATGTCCCCTCGATCTCCAGCGGGTGAACATTGCCGTCTTCGACGGTTGTCATCATTCGCCGCTGCACGTCGGAAATGCGTCCGCGCGGAAAGAGGATGAACAGATCCGCTCGCGCGCGGCCGCGAAATGCTTCGACCGCGGCGCCGCCGGTGTCCCCAGAGGTCGCAACCACGATGGTCGTGCGCTCACCTCGCGTCGCGAGCACCTCGTCCATGAGCCGGCCGAGAAGCTGCATTGCCAAATCCTTGAAGGCGAGCGTGGGCCCGTGAAACAGTTCAAGGAGGAATTCGTTCATCCCGAACTGCACCAGCGGGGCAACCGCCGGATGGTGGAACCTGCCATAAGCCTCGCGCGTCATGCGCGCGAGGTCGGCCTCGGGGATGGCATCGCCGATGAAAGGACGGATGATTTCCACCGCCACTTCGGCATAGGGCCGGCCGGCAAAACCAGCGATCGCGTCCGCATCGAGGCCCGGCCAGGCCGCGGGCACGTAAAGGCCGCCGTCGCGGGCAAGCCCCGCCAGCATCGCGTCGACAAAACTGAGCGTCGGGGCCTCGCCCCGGGTGGAGACGTAACGCACGTCGGCTCCGTTCGAGGCTAAGGTGCCGTCGCGCTCGGCTTTGCTCGCCCAGCGGACATTCCACCTAACCTATTGAATGTGCTTCTCTTCCCCGACCGCACGTCGGGCGCGGGGAAAGCAACGGCCTAAAAACATAGTGGGAAGGCGCTCCCTTCACAAGGAAGGCGACCGCACGCCGCTCATGCGGTCCGCGCCGCTCGGCCGCTGAACCAAAATACGAACATCCCCACGACAACCAGGGCAAGTCCATACCACGTGATCGCATATTGAAGATGGTCGTTACGCAGGTTCGGCTTGAGCGGGCCGGGGCGCGGAAGCCCGCCAGGCGGGTGCGGGCTTTCCAATTCAAGGTAGAAGGGCGCGACTTCGCCCCATCCCTTGGCAGCTGCAATCGCAGCCGGGTCGCGCACGAAATAAAGATTGCGGCCAGAATCATCCTTTGGCGAAAAAGTACCGCGAGATTCCGGCCAGCGCATCACGCCGAGCAACTCGACACGGCCGGGAGAGACGCCAGCCTCACGCGTCGCCGCATCCTGCCGTCCCTCGGGGACGAAGCCGCGATTGACGACGACGAGCCCGCCGCCCGCGAGCTGCGCCGGCGCCAACACCCAGTAGCCGGATCCGAAAACGTCGCTGCGCAAGGCCGAACCGCTCGTGTAAACGAGCGCTTCGGCGCCCGGCACGAATGCGGCGGAGAATTTCACGCGGCGGAACTCGTCGTTTGCGGGGTCAAGCTTTGCCCAGCGCTCGCGGGGCGGCAGATCGATCGGCGGTGCCGAAAGACGCTGTTCGAGGCGCTCGATCAGCGCTTCCTTCCAGGCCTTGCGTTGGATTTGCCAGGTACCGAGCCCGATGAAGACTACAATCGCCACGAGCGCGAACAAGGCCGGCAGTACGAGGTCGGATCGCAACGGGCGTGCTGGCGCAACCTTCACGGCGCTTCGCCACCGGTGAAGCGGCTCTCTGCGGCCTTGTGGTGATATTGGAGCGCGATCAGAAGCCCCTTCACAGGCCGCAACGGCACGAGCGTCGTGACCAGGATTAGCGGGCCCCACAGCAGCGCATGCACCCAGTATGGCGGGGCATAAAGGACTTCCACCGCTAGCGCCGAACCGGCGACAATGAAGCCGGCAAGAAACATGACGAAAAACGCCGGGCCGTCGGCGGAATCGGCAAACGAGAAGTCGAGGCCGCACCGCTCGCAACGCGGCCGTAGCGCAAGAAACCCTCGGAACAGAGGGCCCTCGCCGCAGCAGGGACAGCGGCCCATTAGGCCGGACGCGATGGGCGAAGGCGGTGTATCAGCGCGATTGGTCACTACGAAACCGGCTTGGAAGACCTTGTCCGCGAGATGGCGTGCCGTGCCTCAATTCTCAAGTCCCGATATCAAATTCGTTCCCGGGTGCATGCTCACGACAATGGCCTGAGGTCTTCCAACATCGTGGGAATAAACTCCGAAACCGTCGGGTGAATGTGCATCGCGCGCTGCAGAACAGTGCATGGCGCCTTGGCATACATGACGTCCAGAATGCAGTGAATGACTTCGTCGCCTGAAAGTCCCAGCAGCGACGCTCCGAGGATCTGCTTGGTTTCCTTGTCGACCAAGATTTTCATGAAACCCTTTGTCTCGCCTTTCTCGTACGCTCGACTCACGTCTTCCATGGCCATTGTCGCGATCAGCGCGGGCCGTCCGGATTTGCGGACCTCGGCCTCGGTCATACCGGCGCGCCCGAGCGGAGGATCGGTGTAGAGCGCATACGCGGTGATGCGATCGCTGACGCGCCGCGGATCGTTGTCGAGAAGGTTCGCCGCGACGATTTGGAAGTCGTTCCAGGACGTGTGGGTGAAGGCGCCGCGGCCGTTGCAATCCCCCAAGGCCCAGATGCCGGGGACATTCGTGCGCAACTGGTCGTCGACTTGAATGTAGCCGCGAGCGTCGGTGGCAACTCCGGCCTTGTCGAGGCCGAGATCGTCCGTGTTCGGCCGCCGACCGATCGCGAGTAACAGGTGCGAGCCGATGACCTGCGACTTTGTTCCCGCATTCTCTACTGTGACAGCGATGTTGTTGTCTTCTTTTGCCACCGCGACCACCTTGCTATTGAGACGGATATCGATGTTTTCCTCTTTCAGGATTTCGGCAACGGCGCGCGAGACATCCTCGTCTTCGCGGGCGATGAGATGCAACGCGAGTTCGATGACGGTGACCTTGCTTCCAAAGCGGCGATAGGCTTGCGCAAATTCGAGACCGACATAGCTCCCACCGAGGACAACGAGATGCGGGGGCACAAAGTCTAGGTCCATCATCGAGCTGTTCGTGAGGTAAGGGACTTGCTCGAGCCCGGGAATCGGCGGCACCACTGCCCTCGCGCCGACGTTGATGAAAATCTTGTCCGCGCTGAGGACCTCATTATTGACTTGCACGTTCTTAGATCCGACAAAGCGACCGTGGCCTTCAAAGACGGTACACCCTTTCAGGCTCTTCAATGACCGCTCGACGCCCTCGCGCGACGGGCGCACAACGGCATCCTTGCGCGCCTTCACGGCCTTCATGTCGACGCCAACTGGGCCGCCGACGGTCACGCCGTACTCGGCAGCGCGCCGTGCGAGATAGGCCGCGT
Source organism: Xanthobacteraceae bacterium (assembly GCA_045811545.1). Lineage (GTDB taxonomy): Bacteria > Pseudomonadota > Alphaproteobacteria > Rhizobiales > Xanthobacteraceae > VAZQ01. The sequence continues at coordinate 16,087 of JBJMTU010000156.1, forward strand.
AGGCGCTCGCGATCAGAGTTTTGGTCGGGGTACAGCCGGTATTGACGCAGGTCCCGCCAAACAGCTTGCGCTCGACGACGGCAATCTTCCAGCCCGCCCCTGCCAGTCGCCGCGCCAAAGCCGGCCCAGCCTGTCCGGTGCCGATGATGATCGCGTCATACGCCGCCATAACACACCTCTCATTTCTCAGGTGACGTCGCGCGCGGCTGAATCAACTCCATGCGCTCTCAGCCGCCGATTTCGGGCAAGCCACAGATTGGGCTGAGATCCGCCGAGCGTTAAGCGCGAATCCGCTTGAAGGTTCACCGCACGCCGCCAATCACCTTCGCAAACCGTCCCCCGGTTGCGCCGGCGCGCTGCTAGTGGCCGGCGGCATGCGCCACGCTCGCTACGCCCGAACCCCAGACGTAAATGCAAGAAAACAGGAAGATCCACACGACGTCGACGAAATGCCAGTACCAGGCGGCAAACTCGAAACCGAGATGCTGAGTCGGCGTGAAATGTCCAAGATAGGCGCGGAGCAGACACACGATCAGAAAGGTCGAGCCGATGATGACATGCGCGCCATGGAATCCGGTCGCCATGAAGAATGTGGCGCCATAGATGTTGCCGCTGAAATTAAACCCTGCGTGGCTGTATTCGTAGGCTTGCACGCAGGTGAAAGCCAGACCAAGCGCAATCGTCAGGATCAGGCCCCACTTCAGGCCCTGCCGGTCGTTCTCCAGTAGCGCGTGATGCGCCCAAGTGACCGTGGTGCCTGAGGTGAGCAGAATCAGGGTGTTGAGTAGCGGCAGATGCCACGGGTCGAATGTCTCCGTTCCCTTTGGCGGCCATACTCCGCCGAACAGTTGTTCGCGCGTGATCTGCTGCATATCGGCCGGGAATAGCGCGCTGTTGAAATAGGCCCAGAACCACGCCACGAAGAACATCACCTCGGAGGCGATGAACAGAATCATGCCATAGCGATGGGAGATCTGGACGACGCGCGTGTGATAGCCCTCGTACGTC
>JBJMTU010000157.1:0-7040 GCA_045811545.1 Xanthobacteraceae bacterium
CTCTTCATCGTGTTCTGCGACGACCTGTCGTTCGAAGCCGTGGACTCGTGCTACAAGTCGCTCAAGGCCATGCTCGAAGGCGGCATCGAAGGTCGGCCCGACAATGTCGTCTTCTACGCCACGTCGAACCGGCGCCACCTGATGGCGCGCGACATGATGGAGAACGAGCGCTCGACCGCGATCAATCCCGGCGAGGCCGTGGAGGAGAAGGTATCGCTATCCGATCGCTTCGGGCTGTGGCTCGGCTTCCACCGCTGCAGTCAGGATGAATTCTTGGCGATGGTGGACGGCTACGTCGCTCATTACCGCATCGCGCATCCGCGCGATAAGACCCATCGCGAGGCGCTCGAATGGGCGACCACCCGCGGCGCGCGCTCGGGGCGCGTCGCCTGGCAATACGTGCAGGATCTCGCGGGCCGGCTTGGGGTGAAGCTTCAGGACAAGGGACGCAGGGCAGTCAACAAATAAGGCGTCTGTTGTCTCGCGCCTGTCAGGCGCCGTTCAAGAAACGCGTTGGATCGAGCGGGGAGGATCCCTTGCGAATCTCGAAATGGAGCTGTGGCGTGTTTACGTTGCCGGTCTGGCCGGAGCGCGCGATCACCTGACCGCGTTTGACCTGGTCGCCGCGCTTGACCAGGAGCTCCTTGGCATGCGCGTAAGCGGTGACGTAGCCGTTCGGATGGCGCACCAGAACCAGGTTGCCGTAACCCTTGAGCTCGTTGCCGGCGTAGGCCACGACTCCGTCTTCGGCGGCTTTGACCGGCGTATTCTCCGGCAGCGCGATGTTGATGCCGTCGTTCTGCTGGCCGTTGGGCGTGGCCCCGTAGCCCGCAATCACGCGGCCATTGGCCGGCCAACGAAACTTGGGTACCGCACCGTTGCCTTCCGCGAGCTTTGTCGCTTCCTTGTCCAGTGCATCCGTCGTCGGCGCCATGACGGCCGCGGTTTGCACGGGCTCGGGCTCCTTCGGCGCGGCCGACGCCACCACCGTCTTTGGCTGTGCGGGTGCTGCCGGCGCGCTGGTTTTGACCTCCGAGGTTTGAGCTCCCGGAATGATCACGCGGTCGCCGACATTGAGGGTGGCCGTCGGCTGAATGCTGTTGGCCTTGGCAATCTCGTTGATCGACCTGTGATAGCGATGCGAGATTTTGCCGAGCGTGTCGCCGGCCGCAACGACATGAACACCGGAATTGGCAGCATGGGTTGCAGTGGCTGGCGCGGGTGTGGCGGGCCGCGGCGCTGGCGCGGTTGCAACTCGCGTCGACGTGTAGCGCGGAATGACCAATCGCTGGCCGGGATGAAGCGTTGCGGGCGCGGTGATGTTGTTGGCTTGCATGATGACGGATGCCGGTACGCCGTAGCGGCGCGCGATCGTATCGACGCTGTCGCCCGCTGCCACCGTGACCGCTGTGCCACCGTCCCAGCTCCAATTGCCGGACGGCGTGCGCAGCACCGATCCAGTGGCTTCGCCGGAACGCGAGCTGTTCGAGGCTACGGTCTTTCTCGCGGCGGCGGGAGTGGCGGCAGTGGCCGGCCCCGAATGCGGCTGCGGGGCCTGCGCGATTTGCGGTTGCTGCATCGAAGCGTCGGGGCGGCTGATGGAAGCAAACGGATTGTCGTTGAAACGAGATGTGTCCGCGCTGCAGGCGGCAACGCCGGCCGCTATGAGCGCCAGCACGGCTGCTCGCGGAAAGAGCCGCGAGCGTAACATCTCGGCAACGCGCGACATCGCACCCCACTCGTACGCAACACGCGTTCCGAGTTAATACCTCGCGGGTTAATACGACTTTAAGGGATGGCGGCGCCTTAACCCTGCGCCGCGCGAACAAATCATTACAATTCTTGCGCCTTTCCCGGCAAAAGCGGCACGAACCGCACTCCGATCAGATCCTCCTGCTTAATCCCTTGTTCACCCTTTGTGAGCTTCACCAGCTGCTGCGGGCCGGCGTGCGGCCCGAGCGGCAGCACCATCACGCCACCGTCGGCAAGCTCGCCGACGAGCGCATCGGGAATAGTCTCGGCGGCCGCGGTGACCATGATGCGGTCGTAGGGCGCCCGCTCCGGGACACCGGAAAGACCATCTCCCACCAGCACCTCGACGTTATCGTAGCCCAGCGCCGCCAGCCGGCGGCGCGCCGTTTCCGCGAGCGTTCGATACCGCTCGACACTGATCACTTCGCGCGCGAGGCGCGAGAGAACGGCGGCCTGGTAGCCCGAGCCGGTGCCCACTTCGAGCACGCGATGGCTTGCCTGCACGCCGAGCTGCTCGGTCATGAAGGCAACCACATAAGGCTGGCTGATGGTCTGCCCGCATGCGATCGGCAACGCCTGGTCCGCATAGGCCTTGTCCGCGAACGAGCTTTCGACGAAATGCTCGCGCGGCACCTCGTCCATGGCCCGCAGCACCGCCGGGTCACCGATGCCGCGCTTGCGCAGGCCGAGCAGGAACTGCATACGGCCGACATTGTCGTCGCCGGGCGATTGCTTGGGCACGCCGAGCCTCCGTTGCCGACTTTAACGTAAAACCGGTGCTCGGCGAGACCATGGCGAAAGCGTTGTAAATCCAATCCGTTGGCGCCGCACCCTGGGGACCAACCCGGCTGCGCGGTGGCCGGCAAGCCGGCGCAAAAGGTGCCTCAACTTCGCCTTGACGGTCTGCTCCCCTGCCCGCTGCGTGTCGATCGAAAACCCGGGGACGAGATGACCGCGCAAGTCGAGCCGGTGTTGCCGCCCAAGCGGATCCTCGTCGTCGAAGACGAGTTGATGATCCGCATGCTGCTCGAGGACATGCTGGGCGAGCTCGGCTATACGGTCGCCGCCGAGGCGGGGCGCATCGACGAGGCGCTGCAAGCGGCGAAGACCGCGGACTTCGATATCGCTATCCTCGACGTCAATCTCGACGGTGAGCCGGTCTTGCCGGTGGCGGACGCGCTTGTGGCCCGCGGCCGGCCGTTCGTCTTTGCCACCGGCTATGGCGAGCGCGGCTTGCCCGAACGCTATAGCGACCGGCCGACGTTGAAAAAGCCGTTCGAGATGGACGGCCTCAAGCAACTGCTGCAAAGCGCGCTGGCGACCGGCGAGCAGTGATGACGGCTGGAAAGCATACGAATCTGAGTTGTTGGCTCATACATTGTCGTCCCCGCGAAAGCGGGGACCTATAAGCACCGCTTCTGGAATATGGGTCCCCGCTTTCGCGGGGACGACGGCGAACATCGCTCCCGCCTCCTCTTACTCCTGTTTCCTGGCTTAATCGAACAGCTCCGCCAGCCGCGTCATGAACGGCTCATCGGTCATGTCGAGCCGCAGCGGCGTGACCGCGATGCGATTGTCGGCGAGCGCGGAAATGTCGCTGCCGTCGGCCGGCGGCTGACCGCGCATGCGCACGTAGGCGATCCAGTAATAGGCGTTGCCGCGGCCGTCCTGGCGTTGATCGATCTGCAGCCGCTCCTGCCGATTGCGGCCCTGGGTCGTCACGGCCACGCCCTTGACGTCGGCGGGCGCGCAATCCGGGAAGTTGACGTTGATGAGCACGTCACGGGGGATGCCGGCGGCGAGCACGCGCCGGATGATGTCCGGCCCAAAACGAACGGCGGTCTCCCAATGGGGCGGCTCGCCGCTGCGCGACCGATAAGCCTGCGACAATGCGAGGGAGGGTATCCCGAGGATCGTTCCCTCCACCGCGCCGGCCACCGTGCCGGAATAGATCACGTCCTCGCCGGCGTTGCGGCCGCGGTTGACGCCGGCGAGCACCAGGTTGGGCGGGCGATCCTTGATCACGTGCCGCGCGCCCATGATGACGCAGTCCGTGGGCGTCCCTTTCACCGCGAAGCGGCGCTCGCCGATTTCCCGCAGCCGCAACGGATCATTGAGCGAGAGCGAGTGCGAGACGCCGGACTGATCGAATTCCGGCGCGATCACCCAGACGTCATCGGACAGCGCGCGGCCGATCTCGGCACAAACGTCGAGGCCCTCGGAGTGGATGCCGTCGTCGTTTGTGATGAGGATGCGCATGGCTTCGGACGACGGCGCACGCAGCACGGAAGACCGCGCTTGCTCCGTTCGCGCCTCGACCGTTCGCTCTCGCTTGTCCTCCGTCATCGGTCCTTGCTCGGGCGCTCGATGGTCTTCAAGCCACCCATGTAATTCTGCAACACATCCGGGATCGCGATCGAGCCGCCCTGCTGGTAGGTCTCCATGACTGCAATGAGCGCGCGGCCGACGGCGACGCCGGATCCGTTCAGCGTATGCACGTGCCGCACTTGGCGGCCGCCCTTCGCGCGGTAGCGCGCGTCCATGCGCCGGGCCTGAAACTCGCCGCACAGCGAGCAGGAGGAAATCTCGCGGTACATGTTCTGCCCGGGCAACCACACTTCGATGTCGTAGGTCTTCTGCGCGGCAAAGCCCATGTCGCCGGTGCATAGCGTGACGACGCGGTAGTGCAGATCGAGGCGGCGCAAGACCTCTTCGGCACAGGCGAGCATCCGCTCGAGCTCGTCGCTACTCTGCTCGGGCGTGGTGATGGAGACGAGCTCGACCTTGTCGAACTGGTGCTGGCGGATCATGCCGCGCGTATCCTTGCCGGCCGCGCCCGCTTCGGCGCGGAAGCATGGCGTGCCAGCGGTGAAGCGCAACGGCAGCGCGTCTTCGTCTAGGATGGATTCGCGCACGAGATTGGTCAGCGGCACCTCGGCCGTAGGGATGAGCCACATTGTACTTAGAAGAGGCGCTGCATCATCAGATTCTCCTGTAGCGCGCTCCTGCTCCGATTTTTTGCCGTGCCATGCCAAACGTTCATCCAAGTCCAATGTTCGAAGGGCCTGAAACTGGTCTTCTCGAAACTTAGGCAACTGCGCCGTGCCGAACATGACCTCGTCGCGCACGAGCAGCGGCGGCGCGACTTCAGTGTAGCCATGCTCTGTCGTATGCACATCGAGCATGAATTGAGCGAGCGAGCGCTCGAGCCGCGCGAGGCCGCCCTTCAGTACGACGAAGCGTGCGCCGGAAAGTTTGGCCGCGATCTCGAAATCCATCTGCCCCAGCGCCTCGCCGAGATCGAAATGCTGCTGCGGCGCGAATCCATAATTGCGCTTGGCGCCGAAACGGTGGTGCTCGACGTTGTCACTCGGGTCTTTGCCGTCGGGCACCTCGTCCAGTGGCATGTTGGGAATTTCGGCGAGCTTGTGCTCGAGCTCCTCCGAAGCCCTCTTCACCTCCTCCTCCAATTGCGGGATCTCCGCTTTCAGCCGTGCGACCTCCGCGAGGAGCGCCTGCGCCGCCGCTTCCTCGTTGCTCTTCTTCGCCGCGCCGATCTCGCGCGAGGCGGCGTTGCGGCGCGCGAGCGCGGCCTCCGCCTTCTGGATGGCGGCGCGCCGGCGCTCGTCGATGGCGAGCAGCTTGTCAGCTTCCGGTGGCAATCCGCGCCGCGCTAACCCGCGGTCGAATTCCTCCTTATGCTCGCGAATCCACTTGATGTCGTGCATAGGCAGGTCTTTCGCCGTCATGCCCCGCGCAAGCGGGGCATCCAGTAAACGCCGACGCCGGGTTGCTTAGGAGACCTCGTGCCTGATTCCAAGGCCCGTGAATACTGGATCGCCCGCATGCGCGGGCGATGACGGCCTGTCGAGGACCGCATGCTCGGTTATTCCGCCGGCTTGGCGGCGGCGTTGGCGGCGTCCTTGGCCTTGTCGGCGGCCGCTTTCTTCTCCACCCAGCGCACCGACCAGATCGATCCTTCGTAAAGCGCCATCAGCGGCACGGCGAGGGAGAGCTGGCTGAGCACGTCGGGCGGGGTGAGCACGGCCGCGATCACGAAGGCGCCGACGATGAAGTAGCGCCGTTTCTCCTTGAGCTGGTCGGAGGTGACGATGCCGACGCGCCCGAGCAGCGTCAGAATGACTGGCAGCTGGAAGGCGATGCCGAAGGCGAAGATGAGCTTCATCATCAAGGTCAGATAATCTTCGACCTTGGGCAGCAGCTCGATGGTGGCCTGCTCGTCGCCGCCCATTTGCTGCATGCTCAGCGAAAAGCGTGCCAGCATCGGCCACACCAAGAAGTAGACGACGAGGGCGCCGAGCAGGAAGAAGATCGGCGTCGCGACCAGGTAAGGCAGGAACGCCTGCTTTTCGTTGCGGTAGAGACCGGGCGCCACGAACATGTAGATCTGCGTCGCCACCACCGGGAACGATATGAAGGCCGCTCCGAACATCGCGAGCTTGAGCTGGACGACGAAATACTCGAGCAGGCCGGTATAGATAAACTTCGAGTTTTCCGGGCCCGCGACCCAAACGAATGGCCAGGTCAGCACGTTGTAAATCGTCTTGGCGAAGAAGAAGCACGCGACAAAAGCGATGCCAAAGGCGATCACCGCCTTGATCAGCCGCGAGCGCAGCTCGATCAGGTGCTCCATCAGCGGCGCTTTGGTCGCCTCGATCTCCTTCTCTTCGTCCTCGCGGTTCATGCGGGCTTGCCATCGGGCTTGGCGGCATCAGCGCCGGCGATTGCCGGCTCACTCGGCGCAGAGGACGGCGCCGCGACATCCGTACTGGGGGCGATTGCAGGCGCGGCGCCAGCGGGCGCGGCGCTCGGCTCCGCCGCGACCGGCGAAGCCTCCGTCGGCTTGTCCGCTATCGCGCTCTCGATCTGCTGCTGGGTGCTATCCAACTCGCGGCGAACCTCGGCGACGGGATCGAACGACGCATAGCTCTGCGCCTGGCTCGTCATGTCATCGACCTGCTTCTTGAGGTCGGCCATCTCCGCTTCGCGCATCGCCTCGTGGAACTGGCTTTGGAACTCGGACGCCATGCGCCGCAGCTTGTTCATCCATTGCCCTAGCGTGCGCAGCACGCCGGGCAACTCCTTCGGCCCGATCGCGATCAGCGCGACGACGCCGATGATCAGAAGCTCGCCCCAACCGATTTCAAACATGGAGGCTTAACTCCGAGCGGCGCGGAACGCCTCTCCGATCCCATCCGCCGGCTGTTGCCGCGGCGAACGCTCAGCCGGCCTTGTGCGTCTCCGTTTGCGCGACGGTGGCCGTCGGC
>JBJMTU010000158.1:0-41078 GCA_045811545.1 Xanthobacteraceae bacterium
CAGTCGCTCGACCTTCGATCTTCAGGCCGTGCTCGATACGCTGGTCGAGTCGGCGACGCGGCTGTGTGACGCTGATCACGCTTGGCTGTTCCAACGCGAGGGCGAATTTTTCCGCTTCGTCGCCAGCTTCGGCCATTCGACCGACGTGCACGCGCGAATCAGGGATTATTTCATGACCCTGCAAGTCCCAGTGGATCGAGGCAGTGTCACTGGGCGAACCGCGCTAGAGGCAAAAGTGGTTCACGTTCCCGACGTGCTGGCGGACCCGGAGTATACCTGGAGTGATGCTCAAAGGATTGGCGGCTACCGAGCCGCACTCGGTGCCCCGCTCTTACGCAAGGGAAATGTCGTAGGGGTGATCTTCGTAGCGAAAACCGTACCGCAGCCATTTACTGCAAAACAAATCGACTTGGTGACGACCTTTGCCGATCAGGCGGTCATCGCCATCGAGAATACGCGCCTGCTCAACGAGTTGCGCGAATCGCTGCAGCAGCAAACCGCGACCTCCGAAGTGCTGCGCGTCATCTATAGTTCGCCGGGCGAACTCGAGCCCGTCTTTAGCGCCATGCTGGAGAACGCGACGCGAATTTGCGAAGCGAATTTTGGCGTGCTTTTCCGTTTCAACGATGACTTTGTCGAGGCCGCTGCCATGCTCGGCGTACCGCCGGCGTTTGCCGAGTTGCTGCAGGCCGGGCCATTTATTGCAGACCAGGGAACTGGCCTTGGTCGTGTGGCGCGGACGAAACAGGTGGTTCATATCCTCGATGCTCGGGCGGAGCACGAGGTCTGGGTCGAGCGCGACCCCTATTTCGTCACTGCCACCGAACTTAGTGGCGCTCGAACACTCCTCATTGTCCCGATGCTTAACGAGGATAAACTTGTCGGCGCGATCGCCATCTACCGACAAGAGGTTCGACCATTTAGTGAAAAGCAAGTCGAGCTGGTCACTAATTTTGCCAATCAGGCCGTGATCGCAATCGAGAAATTGCGGCTGCTCAACGAGCTTAGGCAATCGCTGCAACAGCAGACCGCGACCGCCGATGTACTCAAGGTCATTAGCCGCTCCACATTCGATCTGCAGAGCGTGCTGCGAACCCTCGTTGAATCGGCCGCGCGGCTTTGCGAAGCCGACAGTGCTACGATCACTCGCCAGAAAGACGGGCTGTTCTATCGCGCGGAAGCGTACGGTTTCTCCCCGGAATTCATCGAGTTCGTCAGGGATGTGCCTGTTGTTCCCGAACGCGGATCGATCACCGCACGCGCACTGCTTGAGGGCAAGATCATTCACGTCGCCGACGTCCTTGCCGACCCGGACTACACCTTCGCAGAGGCGCAGAAGCTGGGAGACTTTCGTACTATTCTCGGTGTTCCCATGCTGCGGCAGGGCGTCCCGATCGGTGTTCTGGCATTGACCCGCTCCGAAGTGCGGCCGTTCACAGAGAAGCAGATCGAGCTGGTATCCACCTTCGCCGACCAGGCGGCGATCGCCATCGAGAACGTCCGGCTATTCGACGAGATCCAGGAAAAGAGCCGCCAGCTCGAGCAGGCGAGCCGGCACAAATCGCAATTCCTCGCCAGCATGAGCCACGAGCTGCGCACGCCGCTCAACGCCATCATCGGGTTGACCGAGATGATGGTCACCAACGCGGCGCGCTTCGGCACGGAGAAAGCGGCCGAGCCGCTGCGCCGCGTGCACCGCGCCGGCACCCACCTCCTCGGCCTCATCAACCAGGTGCTCGACCTCTCCAAGATCGAAGCTGGGAAGCTCGAGCTCAACCCGGAGTCGGTCAATCTGGCGCGGCTGATCGATGAGGTCGTCGGCACCGCGCGGCAGCTTGCCGAGCAGAACAAGAACCGCCTCGTGGTCGAGATGCAAGACAAGCTCGGGATGCTCACCGCCGACCCGATGCGGTTGCGGCAGATCCTGCTCAATCTTTTGAGCAATTCCTGCAAGTTCACGAAACAGGGCGAGGTCGCCTTGCGCGTGCGGAAAGTGGCCGATGGCCGCGACTGGATCGAGTTCGCGGTCGCCGATACCGGCATCGGCATGACGGCGGAGCAGCAGGCCAAGCTGTTCGAGGAATTCACCCAAGCGGATTCTGCAACCGCGCAACGCTACGGCGGCACCGGCCTGGGGCTTGCCATCACGCGCAAGCTTACGCGCATGATGGGCGGCGACGTGACTGTGGAGAGCGAGCCGGGCAAAGGCTCGGTCTTTACCGTGCGCCTGCCTAGCAGCGGCGCAACAAGCTCGGGCGACGATACCCGACCCCAAGGCGGTCAATGTGTCCTCGTCATCGACGACGATGCCACCGCGCGCGAACTCATTGCCGAACACCTCAAGGCGGAAGGCTTTTCCGTCGCGGCCGCCGCGGGTGGGTTGGAAGGGCTCAAGCTCGCCAAGGACTTACGGCCGATCGCGATCACGCTCGACGTGATGATGCCCGACCTCGACGGTTGGTCGGTGTTGGCGGCGCTGCGGCAGGATCCCGAACTTGCCGAAATCCCGGTCATCATGGTCACCATTCTGGACGAGCAGCGCCGCGCCGCCTCACTCGGTGCGGCGGGCTATCTTACCAAGCCGATTGATCGGGAGCGGTTGCGCGGATTGATGGGTCGTTTTCGGGCGTCGGCGCGGCCGACGCGGGTGCTGCTGGTGGAAGACGATGCGGATCAGCGCGAGCGCGTAAGCGGGTGGCTCAAGGGCCAGCAATGGGTCGTGCAGGAGGCCGCGAACGGGCGGGAGGCGCTGGCGCACCTGCATACCGATAAGCCCGACGTGATCCTGCTGGATCTGATGATGCCGGAGATGGACGGCTTTGCGGTCGTGGCCGCGCTGCAGAAGGAGCCGCGCTGGCGCGACATTCCGGTCGTCGTCGTCACCGCGCGCGACCTCGATGTGCAGGACCGCGAGCGGCTGAACTCTGGGGTGCAGTCGGTGCTGGTCAAGGAGGCGTTCCGACCTGCGGAACTGGTCGAGCGCATCCGCCGGCTGGCGCGCAGCGAGCCTATCATTAGCAGCGGGATGGAAGCAGCGTCGTGACGAAAGTGCTTTACATCGAGGACAACGACGACAACGTCTATATGCTCAAGATGCGTCTCGAGCTCCTGGGCGATTTCGAGGTTCTGGCAGCCGAGGACGGCGAGAAGGGCTGCGCGATGGCGCTCAGCGAGCGCCCCGACATCATCCTGATGGATCTTGAAATGCCGCGGGTCGACGGCTGGGAGGCGACGCGGCGGCTCAAGGCGGACCCGCAGACGCGCGACATCCCGATCATCGCGCTCTCCGCCCACGCACTCGCCGGTGAGCGCGAAAAGGCGCTGGCGTCTGGCTGCGACGAGTTCGACACCAAGCCGATCGAGTTCGAGCGGCTGGTCGCGACCTTGCGGCGGGTGGTCGCGGCGCGCAAGTGACCGCTCGATTGTAAATGTATTTGTCGCCCTTGGCGGCAGCCCAGACGGATCTAACTCGAGTTTGCCGGCCATTCATGTCGTTACCGGATAGCCTTTCACAAGACTTATTCCTCTTCTCCCTGACTTTTCGTTTTGCGACCAGAAAGCCACATCGGAATCAATGACTCTGTATGAGCAGGAATTCTGATGTTGGGTTTGTTTCGCCCGGTGCAGAGGATCGGAGGATCGAAGATAGATGGCGCGGAAAAGAACGCTGATCCGAGGCGGCCAAGTCTACGACCACGATGGCGATGTCCATAAGCCCGCGGTCGCCGATATCCTGATCGAAGACGACAAGATACTTTCCGTCGGCGCCAATCTTACACCCGACGTCGTGCACGAAGTCATCGATGCTTCCGGACGGTTGATACTGCCCGGGCTTATCAATGCGCACTACCATTCGCATGATGTGTTATGCCGCGGCTTGTTCGAGGAGCTGCCACTGGAAATATGGCTTCTCTACACCTTGCCGATGGGAGGCGACCGCAGCAAGGACGAAGTGCGCGTACGCACGTTGGTGGGCGCGCTGGAGTGCCTGCGGTGCGGCATCACCACCGTCCAGGACATGCTGGGGCTTTTTCCGCTCACCGACGAACAGACCGATGTCGTCATCGCGGCCTATCGCGAGGCGGGAATTCGCGTGGTGTTCTCACCCATGATCTGGGACGTTCCTCCAATCGCGATGGTCCGCCACAAGGACAGCCTTCCGCCTGCCGTCCAGGAGATGTTAGGGAACAAGCCGCGATCGATTCGCGAGCAGCTCGACTACCTTGAGCACCAATTCAAGCGCCATCCGGCTAGCGGGACCTTGCACTGGGCCATTGCGCCGTTCGCGCCACAGCGCTGCACGCCGAAGATGCTGCAAGGATGCGCCGAGCTTGCCGACAGATATGACCTTGCCGTGTACACCCACGTCTATGAGACGCGCGGTCAGGCCCTCATTGCGCGTGAACTATTCGCGGACCATGACGGCTCGCTGATCAGCTATATGGATCATGTCGGCCTGCTCGGACCCAGGCTGAACATCGTCCATAGCGTCTGGATCTCCCGCCACGAGATTGATCGCATGGCAGCCGCCGATGCAGGCATCGTGCTCAATCAGCTCAGCAACTTCAAACTCAAGAGCGGGATCGCTCCAATCTACGACATGCGCCAAGCAGGTGTGCGTCTTGGGCTGGGTTGCGACAACTGCAGCGGTAGCGATGTGCAGAGCGTTTTCCAGGCGATGAAGATGTTTTGCCTGATCGCTGCAGTCAGCGAGCCGGACCCAGGGCCGGGACTCGCGCACGAGGTTCTGCGGCATGCCACCATCGGCAACGCGCGTACGGCTGGTCTCGCCGGTCACCTCGGCGCCATCCAGCCCGGCTACAAGGCGGATCTGATTCTAATCGATCTCAATGACGTCGCTTACCTTCCTTACAACAGCGCAGCGCGGCAGCTTGTTTATACGGAATCCGGCCGCGGCGTGGAGACCGTAATGGTTGACGGCCGGATAGTGGTCAAGGATCGTGCGGTGAAAAGCATCGATGAGGATGCCCTGCGTCGCGAGGTCGTCAGTCTGATGCGACACTTCATCGCCGACTATGACTCTGTGGTGAAGTCCCGCAAGGCTGCGCTTCCTTACATGCTGGATGCGCACCGACGAATGTGGGAGCCGGATATTGGAATGGATCGCTTCATCGGCCGAGCGCGATGACCCCGCGCAATCACGACGACTATCATTCGGCCTTGATCCCGGCCTGGACAATCGCCATCAACCATCACTCCATTTGAACGCGTTGCGGGGCGCTCAGGCGGTTTCTAAGTGAGGCCGTAATTGCACAGAGGGCGAGCTGATGGCGGCATTGTTTGAACTGGGGGCCAGAAGGGCAGCGGACGCGGTCCGCAACGGCGAGCAAACGGCAGAAGCGCTGGCCGAGGCGCTGTTGGCGCGCTGCGCGGCGGCGTCAGCGCTCAACGCGTTCATCAGCCTTGAGGCGGACCGCCTGCGCGCCGCGGCACGGGCCGCCGACCAGCGGCGTCAGCGCGGCGAGCGGCTAGGGCCGCTGCATGGGGTGCCGCTCGCGCTCAAGGACAACATCGATACGGCCGATTTTCCGACAACCGCCGGAACGCCGGCACTCGCGGCGCATCGCCCGAAACGGAACGCACCGATCGTGCAGCGCTTGCTCGATGCCGGCGCCATCCTGCTCGGCAAAACCAATTTGCAAGAGCTTGCCTATGGTCCCACCAACAACAACGCGGCGTTTGGTCCGGCGCGCAACCCGTACGATCCCACGCGCATCCCGGGCGGCTCGAGCGGTGGTAGCGCCGCCGCTGTCGCAGCGCGCCTCGCGCCGGCCGCCCTCGGCACGGATACCGGCGGGTCCATACGCGTCCCTGCCGCACTTTGCGGGATCACGAGCATGCGCCCGACCACCTTGCGCTGGTCACAAGCCGGCATCGTTCCGCTCTCGCATACCCGTGATACTGCCGGACCGATGGCGCGTGATGTTGCCGACTGCGTGCTCCTCGACGGCGTCGTGACCGGCGGTCCGACCGAGGTCACGCCCGCTTCTCTCAAAGGGCTGCGCCTCGGGCTGCCGCGCGACTATTTCTGGGAAAATCTCGACGCCGAGCTCGCCGCGATTCTTGAAACAGCGCTGGCACGACTGCGCGAGGCCGGTGTCGTGCTGGTCGAGGGCGATGTTGCCAATGTCGCCGCGCTCGATGCCGCTGCCGGCTTTCCGATCATGCTCTACGAGGCAGTGATCGAGCTCGAGCGGTATCTGGCCGAGCATGAAACCGGCCTCGACTTTGCCAGCCTCATGGCACAAGTGAAGAGCCCGTCGGTCAAGCAAGCGCTCGCGAGCCTGCTCGGCGCAGACGCGGTGCCCGAAGCCAGCTATCGCGAGGCGCTCACCAAACATCGCCCAGCGCTGCAGGAGACGTACCGCCGCTATTTCCGGGAGCGCGATGTCGCCGCGATGGTGTTCCCGACTACGCCGCTGCCAGCCGCGAAGATCGGGGAGGATGACACGGTCATGCTCAACGGCGTGCCGGTGTCGACTTTGTCCACCTTTATCCGCAACCTCGCCCCCGGCAGCGCTGCGGGCATCCCCGGCCTTAGTCTGCCGGCCGGTACGACCAAAGCCGGGCTCCCTGTCGGCATGGCAATCGACGCGCCGGAAAAAAGCGACCACCAGCTTCTGGCGATTGGGCTCGCTCTCGAAACCGTGCTGCCCCGGTTGCCAGCGCCGCCCGCCTGACAGACCGCGCTCCCTAGCACGAGCGTGACGGATCGGCCTCGGTACCTGGAAACCCGATCAAAAAAATCTGTTCTTGGGCCTTGGCAATTCGAGATTGTCACGCAGCGTCTTGCCTTCGTATTCGCGACGGAAAATTCCGCGCCGCTGCAATTCCGGCACCACGCGGTCGACGAAATCATCAAGCCCGCCTGGAAGATATGGAAACTGTATCGTGAAGCCGTCGGAGCCTTCAGTCATTAGCCATTCCTCCATTTCGTCGGCAATCGTTACGGGAGTGCCGACCATTGCAAGTCCGGAATGGCCGCCGAGGCGTTGCGCGAGCTGCCGCACGGTGAGGTTCTCGCGCTTCGCGAGATCGATCGCGCGCTGCCGGCCGCTCTTTGAGGCGTTGCTCTCTGGAATGTCAGGCAGCGGCGCATCCGGATCGAATTTCGACGCGTCATGGCCGAGCGCAATCGATAGCGAGCCAATGGCGTTTGAGTAGTGCACGAGGCTGTCGAGCTTCGCCCGCTTGGCGCGCGCCTCCTCCACGGTATCACCGACCACGACGAAGCAGCCGGGAAGGATTTTCAGATGGTCTCGCGACCGTCCGGCTTTTTCCGCCCGGCTTTTCACGTCGGCATAGAACTCTCGCCCCACGGGGAGGCTCGATTGCGCAGTGAACACCGCTTCCGCCGTTTCGGCTGCAAGTTGGCGGCCTGCTTCCGAGGCGCCTGCCTGGACGATGACAGGCCAACCCTGGATGGGCCGCGCGATGTTAAGCGGGCCACGCACCGACAGATAATTGCCCTTGTGGTTCAGCACATGCAGCTTGTCGGGATCGAAGTAAAAGCCCTTTTCGACATCGCGGACGAACGCATCATCTGCCCAGCTGTCCCACAGGCCGGTCACGACATCGTAAAACTCGCGCGCTCGAGCATAGCGCTCGCTATGCTCCATATGCTCCTCCATTCCGAAATTCAGCGCCGCATCCGGATTGGAGGTGGTGACAATGTTCCAGCCGGCGCGCCCGCCACTGAGATGGTCGAGCGAAGCGAAGCGCCGTGCGATGTGATAGGGCGCGTCGAAGGTAGTCGAGCCGGTGGCGACGAGACCGATGCGCTCCGTAACCTGTGACAATGCTGACAAAAGGGTAAACGGCTCGAACGAAGTGACTGTATGGCTGCGCTTCAACGCATCGAGTGGCATGTTGAGCACGGCCATATGGTCGGCCATGAAGAAGGCGTCGAACTTGCCGCGCTCGAGCGTCTGCGCAAAGCGTTTGAGGTGCGCGAAATTAAAATTGGCGTCCGGGAAAGCGCCCGGATACCGCCATGCTCCGGTATGGATACTCGCCGGGCGCATGAAGGCTGCGAGCTTGAGGTGACGTGGTCGCGTCATTGACAACCTCTCGCGCATCTCCCGATGCGTTCAAACCGATCCTCGAATATAGACTGGCCTGTGGCTTGGCGAATATGTCAGTCGCGTGAGGCTGTCTTTATCAGCTGTCTGAGACCTGATTCCGAATATTTACAATGAGCTATAACGCGCCAGCAATACAGCGTGATTATGAGGTTTCGCTATCGGGCATGTAAGCCATCCGCTTCACTCGCGATGTCCGCTTTGTCATGCCCCGCGCAGGCGGGGCATCCAGTAATCACGGACAGTCTTGTGGTTACTGGATCGCCTGCTTTCGCGGGCGATGACGACGAAGAGGCCAACCATCCAACGAAAATCATCGCGCGCTAATGCCACTGTGAGAGTTCTATGGTCACTCCTTCAGGGCCGTCGATGAACACCAGCTTTCGCGAGTGGAAATCCATGATCTCGTTCCTGGTCTTAAACCCGTTCGTTCTGAGCTTGGCAACTTCAGCCTCAATGTTTTCGACCGCAAAACAGATGTGGTTCATCCCAACTTTGTAGAGGTCGCGAATGTGCGGATCGGGCAGTGGCTGGGGATGCCGGTATCGCAGGAGTTGGATTTCCGTTCGTGGCGACGCGTTCTCCAGCACGAGCGTGACGTGATCGGCCTCGATGCCTGGAACGCCCATGTAACTGGCAAATGGCTCTCCAGCAATCACAACGGAAATGGCTTCTTTGAACCCCAAGAGTCCAAAAAACATCTTGGCGCGGTCAATGTCCCGCACGACGATCGTGCAGTGGTCGAAATTTTTTACCATGCTTCTACACCCGTACAGGACAATTGCGACGCATCATTTCCGCCTGACTTGCTAAAACAATGGTAGCGGGGGCCGGGATCGAACCGGCGACCTACGGATTATGATTCCGCCGCTCTGACCAGCTGAGCTACCCCGCCAACAAATTCAATACTTAAGGCCGCCGAGAAGCTCCCGGAGTGTGTCAACTTCGCGGACCGACACCGGCTATGTAATGGAGGCAGAAACACCGAGCAAGTGGCAATCGGCGGCGCGTCACGCCTGGCGGCGGGAAGGGGCTGGCGCCCGCGTCATTGGCCGAACAGATAGTTGAACCGCGCCGTGATGCTATTGCTTCGCAGACCAATGCTGTAGCTCTCCGGCGCTCCCGGAACAACCTGCGGTCCGTTGATGTCGCTGCCGCGGCCGAGATCGGTGTGCATGAATTCCAGGCCGAGGGAGAGTTGGCGCGTGAGCTTGACCTCGACGCCACCGCCTACGGTCCAGCCAGCATGCACCGCCGACCCTTGCGAGGTGACGCCAACCGTGTTGTTGCGGATGCTGGTCTCGACATTGCCGGCGGCGAAGCCGCCTTTGATGTAGGGCAGCCAAGTATCGAAGCCGTAGCCGGCGCGGCCGGTCACGGTGGTAAGCCACGTGAGCTTGGAGGACCACACGTCGGTCGCGGGGAAATACGGGCTCGCAAAGCTGCGGTCGAAGTCGGCTGCCGACGCCGATCCTTCGACGCCGAATACGAATCGGTTGTATTGAAAATTATATCCGAGCTGCCCGCCGCCGATCACGCCGCTGCCTCTGTCGCGCGTCACTGCATTGAGCGGCGAAAAGAACGTGAAGGCGCCCAGATTTCGCCAGCGCACGCTGTCCATGCCGTAGCCGACCTGGCCGCCGAGATAGAAGCCGGCCCAGCTCGCGGGCAAATCGGCGGGCGGGGGGCTTTTCACATAGGAGAGATCGGCGGCGGCAGCTAATTCGATTGCTGCGGCGCTCACGCAAACAATGACCAGTGTTCGACGGACGCAGAAAATTATTAGAGCCGCTCCTGGGTCGCCCCGAGTTAAGAGGCCGGGAAAGTCATCGGCAACATCGGCGAAAGCGCGGCTCCGGAGCGCCGTTTTGTCGGCAAGGTTAACAAGGTGTCAATGCGTCCCTGTCTGCGAAGGCTTCCGCTAACTTGTAGCCCGGATCAGCGCTAGCGAAATCCGGGGACCTCCCGCATATCGCTTCCGTCATGTGAGCTCCGGGTTCCTGCTATCCGAGACCACCGCTTTCGCCGGGCCCAGCATACGGCTGCGCTAGCTATCGGCCCGGGCGGCACCTCTTCCATAACGCTGCTCGAGTGTCCGTCGCGACATGAACACCCGCGTGCGGCCGCGGCGTAGCGTGTCTCGCCTGAGCGACGCTGAATTGCGCGTCAACACGATCAGTGAGGTGAGGATGTTCTCGCCGAAACGGCGAGCGCGTTCACCCAAGGTCGGGGGGCTGTCGCCAGGAACGGGCTCGAAGCCGTACCGACCGAGCAGGCGTATCATCTGGCTGTCGCGCTCCGGGCCGGCAAACATCAAGGTGCAGCGCACGACGCAAGCGTCCTCGAGATCGGGCCGTACGGCGAGGTAGCGCGCGAGTTGCCGCAGCGACTGCTGGAAACAGACGTGCAACCGCCGCGCCCACGCGATCGACGCCCCTTCCTTCGGCATCGCCGGCACTTGCTCGTTCCAAAGATGCAGGTCGATGAAACGGTTGCCGGTACGGCCGGACGTGCCGTCCGCCAGCACGAAATCGCGATCAAGACGGGCAACTCTGATGCGTAAAATGCAGCCGGGGTCGCTAGTATATTCGACGACGGACTGCCAGCGGCGCAGCGCGCCGTCGATCCTCAGGATGATGCGCTGCACCCAAGAGTGCCGGCGTCTGCCAACTGCCGGCCCGATGAATTGCAATCGCCCGAGCGTCGGCATTTGATCCGTAAGGGCCGCCTTGCCGCAACGATACAATCCATTAATCTGCTGTGGATTCCAATCTGTCCCGAGTGTCAGGCAGCGAACAATTCATGGCGCCCAAGCCGGTGATCTCGGCCCCCCCCGCCGCTTGTCCCGGCGAGCATCCTGCGACCCTTAGAACGCGAGAAGCAGCCCGGAGTCACGGGCTCGAACTAAGCTGGCCCGGATCCTGCATGCGCGGCGAAATACGATGTACATGCCATGAGCAACGGAGGTGATGCGATGCGGACGATCCGATCGATGGCGCTGGGGGCGATCGTCGCCGCGGCCCTGGGACAACCGGCCGCCGCGCAGGACAAGGTGAAGGTCGGGGTGTTCCCGACCGCATCCTCGCTGCCCTATTTCGTGGCCATCGAGCGCGGGTTTTTCAAAGAACTGAACATCGAGCCCGAGACGATCCGCCTCATCGGCGGGCCGCCGAATATCGCGGCGATGATCAGCAATCAGATCGAAGCAGCCGTCGTGCTCGTGACGATCGAGGCAATGAACGCCAATCTCAAGAAGCCCGGCGTCGCCATGTATATCGGCGTGCACAGCCAGAGCAAAATCTACCAGATGGAACAGTTCGTCGCGCGCACCGGCTACCCCGCCGCAACGATCAAGGATCTCAAGGGGGCGCGCATCATGTCCGCGCCGGGGCCTGCCAACCTCGTTGCCGCCAAGGCGATCCTCGCCAAGGTCGGTCTCAAGGAGGGCGACTATACGATGGACCAGCTCGACATGAGCCAGCACGTCAATGTCATGACGAGTGGGACCTTCGATGCCGGCTACACCCTCGAGCCGCAGGCCTCGACCATGCGCAAGCTCGGCGTTGCGCGCACGATCGAGGCGGGTGTCATCGCCAAATACATCCTGGGCGACGAGGATGGCAACGCGTTCGCGGCCGGCTGCGCCATTACCAGCGACTTCATCAAGAGCCGCCCCGATGTGGCGCGCCGCTTCGCCGCCGTGTGGAAGAAGGGCATCGATTTCGTCAACCAGAACCCGCAGGAGGCGCGCAAGTACCTCGCCAAGAATACGCTCACCCCTGAAAACGTGGTCGATACGGTGCCGATGGTGCGCTACTTCATGGCGGGCGAGCTGACCGACAAGCACAAGGCGGAGTTCCAGAAATTCATCGACTTCTCGACCGCGGTCGGCACGCTGCCGGAGCGAGTCGACATCACCAAATACCTGCAAGCGTATTGATAGCGACCGCCGATCGTACTGCCTTGCGTCATTGCCGGGCTTGACCCGGCAATCCATCACCTTGCTAAAGAGTTTTCCGAAGAAGATAGATGCGCGGGTCAAGCCCGCGCATGACGAGTTGGGTAACTCAAAGCGCCATCAAATCTTCACCCCGCGAGGTACGCCGCCCGCACGTGCGGATTGTCGATCAACTCGCGCCCGCTGCCCGCGAGCGCGAGCGAGCCGGATTCGAGCAGGTACGCATGATCGCACATGTTCAGCGCCGCGGATGCGTTCTGCTCCACCATCAGGACGGTGGTGCCGGAGGCGCGAATGCCGGTGATGATGTCGAAGGTGCGCTCGACAATGGTGGGGGCGAGGCCGAGGGAAGGCTCGTCGAACATGATGAGCTTGGGCCGCGACATCAGCGCGCGGCCGATCGCAAGCATCTGCTGCTCACCTCCCGACAAGGTCCCCGCCGGCTGCTGCCGGCGCTCGGCCAGCCGCGGAAACTGATCGAAGACCCGCATCATGTCGGCCGCGACCTCCCGACGATCCGTGCGCAGATAACAGCCCATTTCCAGGTTCTCCAGGACCGTCATGTCCGGAAACACGTGCCGCCCCTCCGGACAATGCGCAAGCCCAAGCGAAAGAATGGTCCGCGCGGAGGCATGGGTGATGTCGTGTCCATCGAACACGATCATCCCCGCGGTCGGGTGCAACAAGCCGGAGATGGCCTTCAGGGTCGTGGTCTTGCCGGCACCGTTCGCGCCGATGAGCGCGACGAGCTCGCCTTTGCCGACGGTGAGCGACACTCCCTTGAGCGCCGCCACCTGGCCGTAACAACAGACCACCTCACGCAGCTCAAGCACGCTTCTTTCCTTCTCCCAGATACGCGCGAATGACATCGGGATTTTTCTGAATGGCGACCGGGGGACCTTCCGCGATGATGCGGCCATAGTTGAGGACAACGATGCGGTCCGACACCCGCATGACCATGGGCATGTCGTGCTCCACCAAGAGGATGGTCACGCCCGAGGCGCGAATGGTCTCCACCAGCTTCATGACCTTCGCGCTCTCGCTCGCATTCATCCCCGAGACCGGCTCGTCCAGCAGCAGCATCGAGGGCTGTGCGGCAAGCGCCAAAGCCATGCCGAGCAGGCGCTGCTCGCCGTAAGGAAGGGTCGCGGCCACGTCCGCCGCCCGCCGCTCGAGGCCGACGATGCGCAAGATCTCGCGCGCCTTATCGGCAAGCTCTCCTTCCGCGATCTTCTCCCGTGGGAGCGCCAGCAACGTATCCCATAGGGTCGATCGTCCCAGGCGATGCAATCCGATCAGCACATTTTCGAACACCGTGTTGTTCTGAAAGATGCTCGTGCGCTGGAACGTCCTGACGAGGCCGAGACTGGTAATTTCGTGCGGCTTGAGGCCGTTCAACAATGTGTTGCGATAGCGGACCTCGCCGGCCGAGGGTTTTAGAAAGCCGGTGAACACATTGAACGCAGTGGTCTTGCCGGCGCCGTTCGGCCCGATGAGGCCGACGATCTCTCCCTCGCACACGGTGAAATTGAGATCGGAAAGCGCGACGAGCCCGCCGAAATGCACCGCGACGTGCGCGATCGAAAGGACGACCTCCTCCGCTGCACCGCGTGTCGGCATCATTGCCCCTCGTGCGGCTTGGAGCTGCCGGCCAACAACGCGTCCGCGGGCTTGCGTGTCAGCCAGTTCGCGATCCAGCGTTCCAGCGCCGGCACGATTCCCTGCGGCAAGACAAAGACGATCGCGATCATCAAGCCGCCGTAGAGGATCCATTGGACCGCAGGCGCTGCAAAGGGGCGGAGGATCACGGGCAGGAAACCGAAAATCACGCCTCCGACAATCGGACCGGCCAGCGTTCCCTTGCCGCCAGTGATGACCATGATCACCATGGTCACGGTGTAGATGAACAGGAAAATGTCGGGGTCGATGATCTTGAGATAGTGGGCGTAGAGGCTCCCGGCGGCGCCGGCCATCGCGGCGGACACAACCGCCGCCAGCACGAGGTAGCGCGTCACATCGATGCCAACCGAGCTCGCCAGCGTCTCGTTTTCCTTAAGCGCAATCATGGCACGGCCGATGCGCGAGCCGACCAGCCGGCTGATCACGACATAGGCGACAAGTCCCACGGCGAGGACGAGATAGTAATACGCGGTCTTGTTCCAGAGCGTATAGCTGCCGAGCCCGGGAAATCCGAGCGTGTAGGGAGGGATGTTGGTCAGTGCCAACGGACCTTGCGTCAGCTCGACCCAATTCAGGGCAATGAGCCGCGTGACCTCGGCGAAGCTGATCGTGACGATCACGAAGTAGGCGCCGCGCACTTTGAAGGACAGGCGGCCGATCGCATAACCGCTCAATCCGGCGATGACCATGCCGACGAACAAGCCGATGACGGCGGGCCAAGGTTGGTGCACCACGCGAAATCCGAACACGTCCACGTCGAACCCGAGCGTCGTCAACGCGCTGGCATAGGCACCGATGCCGAAGAACGCCACGTGACCGAGGCTGAGCTGCCCGGTATAGCCGAGCAGCAGGTTCAGGCTCATCGACGCAATGATGAAAATGCCGGTCGTGATTAGGATGTGCAGGATGTACTGGTCCTGCAGCCACAACGGAATGGTGAGTAAAACGAGGAGCCAGACCGCCGGCAACGCGCGCTTCATCCAACCCGCTCCGCCCGCGCGAACAGCCCGGTCGGCTTGAACAACAGCACCACGATGATGATCAAAAAGCCCATTGCATCGCGATAGCCGGATGAGATGTAGCCGGCGCCGATCTCCTCGACGAAGGCGAGGATGAATCCGCCGATGGTCGCGCCGGTGATGTTGCCGAGACCGCCGAGGATGACGATGGCGAATGCTTTCAGCGCGGCGAGGTCGCCCATGGTGGGGGTGACCAGAAAGACCGGACCAAGCAAAGCCCCCGCCGCGGCTGCAAGCGCGGAGCCGATGGCGAAGGTCGCAGTGAAGATGCCCTTGATGTTGACCCCCATCAAAGCCGCCGTATCGGCATCTTGGAACGTCGCTCGCATCGCCTTGCCGAGTTTGGTGCGGTGGATGAGGACATAGCTTCCGCCGATCAAAAGCAGCGCCATACCCAGCACGAACAGACGCAACCAGGATATGGACACCGGTCCGATCACCAGCGGAGCCTCCGGGAACGGCGTCACGATCGCCTTGGCCACGCCGCCCCAGAACAGCAGCTCGGTGTTCTGCATCACGATCCAGGCGCCGATCATCACCAGCATGACCGTGTCGATATCGGCGCCGCGCATCGGCCGCAGCAGCGCGACCTCGATCAACGCGCCGAGCAGCGCCCCGGCGATCACTGCGACGATGAGGCCGAGGAAGAAATCGAGGCCGAGCGAGGCCACGATCAGATAGACGGCATAGGCGCCGAAGGCGTAGAGCTCACCGTGCGCGAAATTCACC
This sequence comes from Xanthobacteraceae bacterium, assembly GCA_045811545.1. GTDB lineage: Bacteria > Pseudomonadota > Alphaproteobacteria > Rhizobiales > Xanthobacteraceae > VAZQ01. Next base: position 15,489 of record JBJMTU010000158.1, read on the forward strand.
ACCCGCATGATCCCGAAGATCAACGTCAGCCCAATGCCGAGCAGGGCGTAGGTTCCGCCGAGCATGACGGCATTGAGGAGATGCTGCAGGAATTGATCCACGTGCCCCTCAGGGATCCGAAGGCAGCAGTTGCCGTCGTCCCCGCGCATAGCGCGTCGAAGACGCGCGTAAACGCGCTTATGCTGGGGACCCATATTCCAGAGCGGTGGTTATGGGTCCCCGCTTCAGTTTATCAGGCGCTCGGGAGGACGACCTTGCCGTTCTCGATCTTGATCAGATAGATGCCGGGATTGCTCTGGCCGCTTTCCTGACCCGCGGGGCCGGCTTTCTCGAACTTGATCTTGCCGTTCATGCCGGTCAGCTCGATCTGCCAGAGCGCCGCGCGGATCGCGTCCGGATCGGCCTTGCCCGCTTTGGAGATCGCGGCCGCAATGGTGCGGATGCCGTCATAGCCGCGGAAGCTCTCGGTCAGGCCGGCGAACGGATAGCCACGCTTTTTCCATTCCTCGATGAAGGCCTTGGCCATGGCCGGATCGGCCGACGCCTCGGGCTTCCACGGCGTGAAGAAGGTGATGTGGGTCGTATCGTTTGCCGCCCCGCCCGCCTGCTCGATCAATTGATCGGGGCTTTGCGAGCCGCCGGTCGTGATGATCCGCTTCTTCAAGCCTAGCGCCGCCGCCTGCTTGAGCACCAGCGTGAGTTGCTCGACCGCCGTGGTGACGATGAGCGTGTCGGCATCGGAGGCTTTGATTTTGGCGAGCTGCGCGCTCATGTCCTGCGCCGGCGGGTCCATGGTCTCCACCAGTCCCACCTTGATGTTGTGCTCCTTGAACATCTTGCCGAAGTCTTCCGCGGCGCCGCGGCCCCAATCGTTGTTCACGACAAGGAAGTCCGCCTTGCCGATCTTGAGCTTGTCGACGATCTTGGCGAACGCGACCGCCTCGACTGCCGACGGCGGCGAAATGCGGAAGATGTAGGGATTGCCGGAGGTGGTGATCTTGCCGGCCGAGGAGGTCTCGACCAGCATCGGCACTTTGTATTCCATCAGCTTGGGCATGATGGCGAGCGTGAAGCCCGAGCCCCAGGCACCCATGAGTACCGGCACTTTGTCGCGCACGATCAGCTTCTCGGCGACCGCGGCCGCTTCCGTCGGGTTGCTCTTGTTGTCCTCGATCACCAGCTCCAATTTCTTGCCGAGCACCCCGCCCTTGGCGTTGATCTCGTCGGCGGCGATCTTGGCGCCGTTGGCGACATAATTTCCCGACGCCGCAAACGCGCCGGTCAGCGGCTGAATGACCCCGACCTTGATGCTGTCTTGCGCGGCTGCCGTCGTCACGCCGGCGGCAATGACGATGGCCGCAAGCGTTGTGGTGCTGGCAAATTGCTTCATATCTGTCCTCCGTCATGGGAACGGCGCCGAGCGGCGCTCGTGCAACTATAGCATGTCCCGTTCATATCGAACCACATGCGGCGTAGCCTCTCTCCGCTTCGCGGGCGAGGGTTTTCCCGCACCCAACGCGGTCTCACGCGCCTGCGTCATTTCGCCTTGAGGCGCGGGATGATCTCGCGCGCAATCGTCTCGATCTGCTCCGTCCCGTATTTGTAGGGAACGAAGATGATCTTCTGTGTTCCGACCGCCACGTGCGCCTTGAGCTGCTCGATGCATTCGTCGACCGTTCCCATGATGGCGCTCTCCTTGGTCGATTCGCTCCAAGAGGCAAAGTCCCACTCCTTGGTGAGCCATTCCATCATGGGGCCCTCGACGGCCTGCCGCGACTTGCCGATGAAGATCGGCAGCTGCGCCGCGTTGAGGAGTTTGTCGGGGTCTTTTCCGGCTTCTTTGGCAAAGCCGCGGATCTTGTTCCATGACTTGGCGAAGCTTTCGGGCAGGTAGAAATAGGTCAGCCACCCGTCGCCGCTCACCGCCGCGCGTTTGAGCACGCGATCGACGTATCCGCCGATCAGGATCGGCGGATATGGTTTTTGCACCGGCTTCGGATACATGACACCGGCCGGGATGTCGTAGCGGGAAAACTTCCCGCTGACCGTGTGCTCGGTCCAGAAGCGTTTGAGGATATCGAGGTTTTCGTCCATGATCTTGCCGCGCTGCTCGAACGGCACGCCGATCGCATTGAATTCGCGCCGGTACCAGCCCGACGCCATGCCCATCAGCAGGCGGCCGTCGGACAACAGATCCATGCAGGCGAGTTGCTTGGCGAGGATCACCGGATTGCGCATCGGCAGCACGAGAATGCCGGTACCGAGCTTGATCCTGTTGGTGCGGGCGGCAATGGCAGTGAGCAGCGTCAACGACTCGATGATCGGAAAGTTCGGCTCGACGCCGAGCAGGATGTGATCCCAGACCCAAAGCGAGTCGAAGCCGAGCTGTTCCATCCTCACGGCGTATTCGACTAGCGCCTTGACATCCGGCATCTGCGGATACGCGGTGAAATTTGGTACTGCGATGCCGAACGTGCGATCCAAACGCGCCATCGCAAAACTCCTCTGCTGTCGAAGGTCGATGTTCCGACTGGGCGGCTAGCCGGTATAGAGCCGGTCCGGATCGAGCTCGCGCAACAGCTCAAGCTCCTGATCGGTGGGCGGCTCGGTCACCCCCAGGTGGGGCGAGAAGTCGAGGGCAAAGCCGGTGTTGTCCTGAAGCTCTTCGCGCGTGACGCCGGGATTGAGCGACAGCACCTGCATGCGGCGCTTCTCGGGCTCGAATCCGAACACCGCCAGATCGGTCACGACTCGAAACGTGCCGCCGGCAAGGAGACCGCTCGCACGTCGCGTGTCGCCGCCGTGCAGGTATCCGGGGCTGGTGATGAAGTCGACGTGCTCGACGAACCGGCGTTTCTCGTGCTTCATCGCCACGATCATCTGCGCGAGCGAGGCGATGTCGTTGCCGCCGCCCGTGCCCGGCAGGCGCGTCTTGGGCCGCGCCGGATCGCCGATGAACGAGCTGTTCAAATTGCCGTACTGATCGACCTGCGCTCCGCCCATGAATCCGACGTCGACGTAGCCGCGCTGCAGCAACAGCAATACTTCCGCGCTACCGAGCACCATGTTGGCGCGTTTGGTGCAGCGCTGATCGTTGGTCGAAGGCGGCAGCTTGCCCGGCTCGATGAAGGCGCCGATCACGCCGCCTTCGAACAGAATGGTCAGTCCGGGGCAACGCAGCCGCTGCGCAAGGGTGGCGGCCAGGAGCGGAATGCCGACGCCTGCGAACACCACTTGCCCGTCGGTGAGTTGCCGGGCGCTCAAGATGGTGAGCAGCTCCGCCGCCGTGTAGTTGTGCTTCTTAAGCATCGTAGATGCTCTCCCCGGCGCGCGCCGCCTCGAGCAATTCCTCGATTCCGATCAAGGCGAGAAATTCGCTCCACGATTTCGGTCCGTAGACGTAACGTTCCATGTATTGCTGCATACCCTTGACAGGATCGTCGTTCACTAGCGCGACATAATCCTCCATGTGGCGCAACATGGGCTCGTACACGCCGTAACATTCGTGCGGCGCGCAGCCGAACGGCAATTCGACCACGGCGTCGACGGCAAAGAAAGGTATCTTCGTCTGGTCCGGAGCGCGCCGGATCTGATCGTTGGAGACGATGCGCTCCGTCGTCAGGATGACCTTGTTGGCGGCCATCGCCAGATCGATGTCCATGAACTGCAGCCCGTCGATTTGCGCGTTGCCGTAAGGATCGCAGCGCTGGACGTGGATCAAGGCGACGTCGGGATTGAGCGCGGGAACGAGCAGCAGCTTCTCGCCGGTGAATGGGCACTCCATCTCGATCGCTTCGGGGCGTTGCTTGCGGACATCGGAGCCCAGCATCGATCGGATCGGCATGAAGGGGAGGCCCATGGCGCCGGCACGAAACCGCATACCCATGGCCATGTGGCTCCACTCGTCGTATCGCGCCTTTCCGCTTTCGACGTGATGGCGCATCACCTTCGAGACCCCCCACAGAATTCCCTGGCTGAACCAGCTCGTCACCATGTGATCGCAGGCGGCTGACGCGAATAGGAGGTCTCCGTCGCTTGAGACAATGCTGCGTGAACAGGTGAGTCGCTTTCGACCGGCGCGGATCAGCGCCCAGATCATGCCCATAGGCGTGCGCGACATGGTGCTGCCGCCGATCCCGACCGAGTCTCCGTCGCGCACGAACGAGGTCGCCTCTTCAAGCGAGACGACTTTGTCGCGCAGACTGCGGTCGCGACGCAGTAATTCCTCGCGCAGCTCCGGATAGCTCCGAACCGTGTTGCCGACCGGTTTGCCCTTGGTCTCTGCCATGCCGATCAGCGGGCGCGGGCGGCGCCGACCTCCGCGTTGAAATCCTCGATCAAATGATCCCACATCGGTATCGACTCCACGAGACTGCGCCAGAACCGCTGGTCCTTGCGCCGTTCGAAATCATCGATCGTTACGCCCTGCTGCTCCACCCAGGTGAAGTAGCCGAGATTGAAAATACGCTTGCGGTCGAAATGGGTCAGCTCGAGCATGTGGTCGTCCGCGATCCCTTCCAAATGGCGGCTGAAGATCTCGCCGGCATTGATCTCGTCGAAACCGTCCCCATAACGGCGGGCGAGAAACCTTTCCCGCTCGCTGGCATAGAGCAGCGCGCTGTCAGTCGCTACCGTCATGACCACGTCATCGGCGCCAAAATCAAGATGCTTGGCGACCTTTATCGCGGCGACGATATTCGCAAGCCCCGAGATGCCGATATCGTCGAAGGTCCGCACCACGTCCGGATCGATCTTCCGCCGGCCCACCAAGTAGCTGCGTCCGGCATTGCCGCCGAAAAGCAGATTGAGCGAATCGCTGGCCAGATCGGACACGCCGACGACGAGGTCGGTGTTCATGACGTTGTGGATCAGCGGGATGTGCTTGTCCCCGATGCCCTGGATGTTGTGCTCGCCGTATCCATTACAGAGCATAGTCGGGCATTCGATGGCCTCGGCGGCGGCGATCTTGGTGCCGTGCCGCGCTTTCAAGTAGTCGCCGGCCGCGATGGTTCCGGCCGAGCCGGTCGCCGCAACGAATGCCGCCAAGCGATAGTCGGAGTTCTCGCCCTTGAAATGCGAGAACACACGATCGAACGCGACGCCGGTGCAGTGATAATGGATCAAGTAGTTGGCGAATTCGGAAAACTGGTTGATGATGATATTGCGTTTGTCGCGCGCGAGCTCGGCGCACTTGTCGTAGATTTCCTTGACGTTGCTTTCCGTCCCCGGCGTGCGGATGATGTCGGCGGGATCCGACACCCACTCGTTGAGCCAATCGAAACGCTCGCGGCTCATGCCGGCGGGCAGCACGGCAACGCCGCGGCAGCCCAGGATGCGTGAGATGGCAACCCCGCCGCGGCAGTAATTTCCGGTGGATGGCCACACCGCCCGGTCGTGCGCGGGGTCGAAGCGGCCGGTCACCAGGCGAGGCACGAGACAGGCGTACGCGGCCAGTACTTTGTGCGCCCCGATCATTGGAAACCGCCGGCCCAAAAGAACGATGATCGGCGTCTTCACGCCGGTCAGCGCCTGCGGCAGGACGACATAGCCGGGCAGCGCTACACGATGCCTGCGATCGGCACTGTTGAACCAGTGAACGCGCCAAAGATTTTTCGCATCCGGGTCGTCGGCGCCGACCGATTTGAGGCTCGTCCCCACGGCATCCGGGATGTGCGCCGGATCGGCCAGCTCGCTCCAGGTCGGCAAACTCACTTGCGCGTCACGCAGGCATGCGATGGCCGCGCGACGGCGCTCGGCGTCCACGATCTCCGGCCGGATGAGGAATGGTTCGCTCATGGAGCCGATGCGACTTCTTCAGGCTGCGCGCCAGCAGCCGCAGCGAACGAGGCGCGGTAACGCTCCTCCGCGACCGTGCGGTAAAACGTGTCGCGCTGGCGCGGCCTGCGGTCGATCGAGCGAATGGCGCGCTCCATCTCGGCCGGCGTCATCTCCTGTCCATGACTCGCCCCCGCCGCGCGCGTGATGGTTTCCTCCATCAACGTGCCGCCGAGATCGTTGGCGCCGCTGCGCAGACAGGCTTTCACGCCCTCGCGGCCCATTTTCACCCAGGACGTCTGGATGTTGGTGATCAAGGGATTGAGCGCCAGGCGCGCGACCGCGTGCATCAGTACCGCCTCCCGGAACGTCGGCCCGCGCCGCGCCCGGCCTTTGAGATAGATCGGGGCCTCCATATGCACGAACGGCAGCGGCACGAATTCGGTAAAGCCGCCGGTCTCGCTCTGCAGCTCGCGAATGCGCAACAGGTGCCGCGCCCAATGCTGGTAGCCATCGACATGGCCGAACATGATGGTTGCGGTACTGCGCAAGGCGTTTCGATGCGCGGCACGCATCACCGCGAGCCAGCGCCTGGTATTGATCTTGTCCGGGCAAAGCACGGCGCGCACCTCATCGTCGAGGACTTCCGCCGCCGTGCCCGGTAGCGTGCCGAGCCCTGTCGCGTGCAGCGTGCGCAGAAACTCCTCCACCGGCACGCCGAGCGTTGCGGCGCCTTGATGCACTTCGAGTGGCGAAAACGCGTGGATGTGGATGCCCGGGGCAGCGCTTTTCACAGCCCGGCAAATCTCGAGATATGTGGCGCCGCTATAGCTCGGATGGATGCCGCCCTGCATGCAGACTTCGGTCGCGCCGCGCGCCCAAGCCTCGCGCGCGCGCCGTCCGACCTCGCCAAGCGAGAGTTCGTACGGCCGGCCGCGCAAGTTCTCGCTCAGCTTGCCTTTGGAGAAGGCGCAGAATCCGCATTTGAAATAACAGATGTTGGTGTAATTGATGTTGCGGGTGACGACGTAGGAGACCACGTCGCCATTGGCCGCGTGGCGCAACTCGTCGGCAGCCGCGCGTACCGCGACAAATTCATCCCCACGGCAGCGAAACAGCCGCACGATCTCGGCTTCACCGAGCGTGGCGCCGGCCTGTGCCCTTGCCAGGATGGCTGGGATTTCGCTGGCAATCGCCGGGCGGGCGAAGCGAGTAGCGGGATCGGGAAATGCAACACGAACGCCGGGGGACCATTCATCGCTGCGCGGCCAGCCATCGGCGTCGATGCGGCGGACGAGCGCGGTACGCAACGCGGGATCGACCCAGGTATCCGCCTCCCGAGCGAATGCCGGATAGATCGCCAGCCGTTCCACCAGTTGCTTGCCGCCGGCGTTGGTGGCGCGCTCGAGCGCGTCCAGGGCCGGCCACGGCGCCTCTGGATTGACGTGATCCGGCGTGACCGGCGACACGCCGCCCCAGTCGTTGATGCCGGCGTTGATCAAGCGCGACAGCACGCCCGGATTGAGATTGGGCGGAGCCTGGATATTCATCGACGGTGCGAACAAGAGCCGCGCGATCGCGATCGTCCAGAGTAGCTCATCGAGAGGCGGCGCAGGCCAATGGGCCATGCGGGTTTCCGGTTTCGGCCGGAAATTCTGGATGATGATTTCCTGGATATGTCCATAAGCATCGTTGAGCTCGCGCAGAGCTAGCAGGGAACCGATCCGCTCCTCGGGCGTTTCCCCGATGCCGATCAGCATGCCCGAGGTGAACGGCACGCGCTGCTCGCCGGCAGCGCGGATGCTCGCGAGCCGCCTGCGCGGGTGCTTATCGGGCGAGCCGTGATGGGGGCCGCCGCGCGCGCACAGCCGCTCCGACACGGATTCGAGCATCAGCCCCTGGGACACGGAGACCGCCCGCAAGACGGCCACATCGGCCGGCGTCAAATGGCCTGGATTGAGGTGCGGCAGCAATCCGGTTTGCTCGTACACCGCGCGCGCCGCCTCTGCGAGATAAGACAACGTCGTGCGGTGTCCAAGGCGGGCAAGCTCATCGGCAGCAACTCGATAGCGTAGCTCAGGCTGGTCGCCGAGCGTGAACAGCGCCTCCTTGCAGCCGGCCGCCTGACCCGCCCGCGCGATGACAAGCACCTCGTCGAGCGAGAGATAGGCTCGGTCATTTTTGCGCGGCGGATGAGCAAACGTGCAGTAGTGACAAACATCGCGGCAAAGCTTGGTCAGGGGAATGAAGACCTTGCGTGAATAGGAGACGATCGGGCCGTGGGCAGCATCACGCCGGCGCGCCGCCACGCGCAGCAGCGCCTCAAGCTCGCAGTCGACGAGCGACAGCGCTTCCTCGCGGGTGAGATTGCGCTCGAGATCGTCGCATAAAATTGCAGCTGTGCTCATCCGCCATCACCGCCGCTGCGCTGCCGGTAATCCGGTGATGCGAATGCCGGCGCCGTCGATCTTATATCGCCGATTGATGCCGATGAGGACGGAGGTCAACGCTTCAGCCGCCGCGGAATTGGCAAGCGGCCCACCGTCGACGCCACGTGTGCCTGCCGCATTCGCCAGATCGATCACGGCGGCACGCGCCTCGCGGTCGTCGCCGAACACGAGAACATCGCAATCCACACTGCCGCTGGAATGCAGCTTCGATGCGCTGACGTTGTGGAAGGCGGACTGGACGCGCGCCGCTTCGCCAAGCAGCCGCTGCGCGATCAAGGCGGCCGATCCATCGGGCGGAAGCTGCACGACCGAGACTTTGGGGGGAACGAGCGGCACAACCGTGTCAACGACGATCTTGCCCGCGACGGCCGGCTTGATCTCGTTGATGATGGCTTCATGGCTGGCGTAGGGGACGGCAACAACGACGATGTCGGCGGCTGCCGCCGCCGCGCGATTGTCGTCGCCGGTGACGGACCCATCATTGGCGTTCATTTCTTGGGCAACGGCCTGCGCTTTCTGCTTGGATCGCGAGCCCAGAATGATGGGATAGCCGGCCGCCGCCCAGCGCTTTGCCAGCGCCGAGCCCAGCTCCCCCGTTCCGCCTATGACCGCGATCGTGGGCCGTGCTTGCAACAATGTCTCCCAAGCTAAAGCGGTTGTGCTGATTTAGAATGTCGGACGACGCCACGCGGTGCCACATCGTTCCCTCCCCCGCAAGCGGGGAAGAAGCAGACCGAGTTCGTCGCTCGCACCGATTGCACTCCGCACGAACCGGCCCTACCGGCGCTCGACGCCGCACCAATCGCAGATGCTCAACGCCACGACTTTGATCGCGGTGAGATAATCATCGATCGAAACGTATTCGTCGTTCGCGTGCATGACAGCGGTCGAGCCCGGTCCGAAGATCACGGTCGGTGTATTGGCATAGCGGTTGAGGAAACGCGTATCCGCCGCGCCCTGGCGGCCGCTGATCTCGGGATCGCGGCCGGTCACCTGCTTGTAATTTCGGCAGACCGTTTCCACGATCGGGTGCTTTCTCGGAATCTCCGATGCTTCCGCGTCGTAGCCCACGAACCGCACCTTGGGCGGGTTGTGCTTCATCCAGGAATCTTCGGCCGCCGCGCGTGCCACCTGCTCCACGAGGCTTTGCTTCACGCCCTCGTGGTCCTCACCGGGCACGGTGCCAATGCTGCCCTTGAGAAGGCAATTGACCGGGAACGCGCTCGGGTAGTTACCCGCCGAGAAGCTGCCGATGATGCAGGGAAGCGCATCGAGGGCATTTGGATAGAGCGGGTGAGTGACCGTCGCGACGCGCTTGGCCTCAAGATCCGCGACCGCCTTGGCGATTTTGTTGCCCAGCTCAATTCCGCTGATGCCCTCGTAGCGCTTTTGAATGCCGGCGGGCTTGCCGTGAATTTCGATCTCGAACCAGATGCGACCGATGCATGCGGGCTGCACCGCGAGATCGCTGGTCTCGCCGGAAATGCCAGCATCCGCCTTGTACCCGCGGATCACCGTATCGAGGGTACCGTGGCCGCTGACCTCCTCATCGACGACCACGTTGATGTAGACGTCGCCCTTGGTTTTGAGACCCGCCGTCTTCAGGCATTCGACCGCCATGATGTGGCTGGCAACGCCGCTCTTCATGTCGGCGGAACCTCGCCCATAAATGCGGCCGTTCTTGATGGTGGCAGACCACGGATTGTCGCTCCAGCCTTCGCCGCCGCCGACCGGAATGACATCGGTATGGCCGTTGAGGAGCAACGAACGGCCGCCGCCTGTGCCCTTTAATGTCGCGACGATGTTGGGGCGTCCTTCGTAGCCCCGGTCGACGGGGCGGTAGCCAGGGTGCTTTTTCAGCTCCTCCCAGTCCGTTTCCCACATGTCGACATCGAGGCCGATCTTTCCCATGTAAGCCGCAAGAAACTTCTGGATCTTGGCTTCGTCTCCGGTGACGCTGGGAATGGCAATCATCTGCTGCAAAAACGAGATCGCTTGGTCGCGATTGTCGTCGATCCTTTGCAGAAGCTTCTCGGTGACACTCGCGCTCATTGCATTCCCCACAAATCCGGCTAGATGCGCCGTCATTAGGCGGCGATTTCACCCCAGTCAATCGGCGCTGGCCTTTGCGGGCCGCTCCGCGATGGCCCCGACGATGCGCTGCGGCGTGATCGGCGATATCAGCAATTCGACGCCGAGCGGCCGCAGCGCATCATTGACCGCATTGGCGATAGCCGCTGGCGGCGCGATGGCGCCGCCTTCGCCGATCCCTTTGACGCCGAATTCGGTGTAGGGCGCCGGCGTTTCCATATGTTCAAGCAGCGGGGCCGGCACCTCGGTCGCTGCGGGGAGCAGATAGTCGGCCAGTGTGGAAGCGAGCGGCTGTCCCGAACGATCGAACGGCATCTCCTCGTAAAGCGCTGTCCCCACGCCTTGCGCGAAGCCGCCGTAGATTTGTCCGTCAACGATCATGGGATTAACCAGCTTGCCGCCGTCCTCGACGATGACATAGCGGAGGATGTCCACCTCGCCGGTCTCCGGATCGACCGCCACCAAGGCGGCGTGGGTGGCATAGCTGAAGGTTCCGCTGTCGCGCGCCGGTTTGTAGCCGATTGTGACCTCGAGACCGCCCGGGTCGACGTCGTGCGGGAGATCTTGCGGCCGCAGATACCAGGCGCGCGCGATCTCCGCTAAACCGACGGCGCCGTGCGGACCGGCGGCCTGACCGCCACGCACCAACACGTGCGCCGGATCGGTCTGCAGCAGCCGCGCGCCGATCGTCGCCACGCGCTTGGCGATCTCCCGGCACGCCGCTGCCACCGCGCCGCCGGCCATCACCATGGCGCGCGATCCCCACGTCCCGGTCGAATACGGGGTGAGCGCGGTGTCGCCCAGCACGATCCTGATTTTGCCGATGTCGATGCCCAGGATGTCATGGGCGACTTGCGCCAGCGTCGTTTCCAACCCCTGTCCGTGCGAGTGCAGGCCGACGCGCAATTCCAGGCCGCCGTCGGGGGTGAGCCGGGCGGTCGCCTGCTCGTAGCCGGGCACCATCGGAATGCCCCAGCCGGAATAGACGGACGTGCCGTGCGCGGCTTGCTCGCAATAGGTCGCAAGACCAACGCCGATCAACCGTCCGTTGCCTTCCCCGCGCTTCTGCCGCGCTCGCAACCCCGCGACGTCGATTGCTGCCACCGCGCGGCGCAACGATTCCGGATAGTCGCCGCTGTCAAAATGCTTGTTGGTGATGTTGTCGAATGGCATCTGCTCGGGTCGCACGAGATTGCGCCTTCGCACTTCGTGCGGCTCGATGCCGGCTTCGCGCGCCACCGCGTCGAGCACGAGTTCGAGTGCGAAACAGACTCCCGTACGCGCTACCCCGCGATAGGGCAGGATCGGGCATTTGTTGGTGGCGACCGAGAAGGTGCGGCAGCGGTAGGCGGGAAAATCATAGGGTCCCGGCAGGATGCTTGCGACTTGCGCGGCTTCGAGGCACGCCGAGAACGGGTAGGACGAATAGGCGCCGGAATCGACCGCGGCTTCGCAGTCGATGCCGCGCAACCGCCCGTCGCGCTCAGCATAGGCGGTGATGCGGTAATAGTGCTCGCGGCAATTGGCGCCGGCAATGAGATGTTCGCGCCGATCCTCAATCCAGCGCACCGGATGGGAGCAACGCATGGCCAGCCACCCGAGACAAATCTCCTCCGGCAGCAAGATCCCTTTGTAGCCGAAGCCGCCGCCGACGTCGGGAGCGATGATGCGAACCTGGCCCTCTTCAAGACCAAGGCATTCCGACAAGCCGGTGCGCACGATGTGCGGCATCTGGCAGGCCGAGTAGATCGTCAATTGCTCGAGCCGTGAATCCCAGAAGGCAACGACTCCGCGCCCCTCGATGGGCGCCATGCATTGGCGCGCGGTGCGGATCTCGCGCGAGACTTTGATCGGTGCGTCGAATGCCTTGCTGATATCCACATCGACGAACGTCTCCAGAAATACGTTATCGCCCCAGTGCTCGTGGACGAGGACGTCGGCGTTCCTGCGTGCGTCCAGCATGTCGTAAACCGCCGGCAATTGCTCGAGATCGAGCGCCACGGACGCGGCGAGGTCCTCAGCTTGTGCCCGCGTCGATCCGACGCACATCGCCACCAATTCGCCCACGTGGCGGACTTTCTCGGTCGCGAGCGGAGGCTGCTCCGAGACTTTGAAGCCGCGCAAGCCGGAGATCGCGCGGATCGGCTTCACACCGACGAGATCGGCTGCGGTGAACGTGTTGCCGCGCTGATCGGGGGGAGTGGAAATGCTGCGAATGCGCCCATGCGCGACGGGGCTGCGAACGAAAGCGATGTCCTTCATTCCGGGCAGCCGAATATCGGCCACGAACTGCCCGCGACCGCGCAAGAGCCGATCGTCTTCCTTTCTGGCGACGCGGGCTCCGATGCCTTGTGGAGACGCGGTTGTTTGTGTCATCGGCGAAACTTGCCCACCACTCGCGCGAGCGCGTTCTTCCTCCGGCGATAATAACGGCCGTCAAGTCACGAGGCCGGTTGCGTAGATCGGAAAGCCCCTACCCTTCGCTGGATATGCCTAAACTCTTCTTGCGTTAAGAGCGAGTATGATAGCACGATGGGAAGGTCGCCAATCGCCATGGAAATCGCTCGGCGTGCGCGGTTCAAATCAACGAGCATGACTGCCGATAGCGGGATTGAGGAGAGCGATGCGATGCGATCGGCAGCCGCCTCGCCAACACCCGGCCTCACTCCTGGCTGGGGCCACGGCGGGGCCATTGTGCGGATCACAGCTCTCAAGAAGACATTCGGCGACCTCGAAGCGATCCGCCAGCTGTCGTTTGACGTTGCCGACGGGGAGTTTCTCAGCGTGCTCGGTCCGAGCGGCTGCGGCAAGAGCACGTTGCTGATGATGATTGCGGGAGTCATCAATCCGAGCGCCGGCGAAATCCGCATCAAGGACGCGAAAGTCACCGGGCCTCGGCGGGAAATCGGCGTGGTTTTCCAGAGCCCGGTTCTGCTGCCATGGCGCACAGTCTTGCAAAACGTGCTGTTTCCCATCGAGCTGCTGAAGCTGCCGCGTCCACAATACCGGCGGCGTGCTCTGGAACTGCTGCGCATGGCGAAAATCGACGAGTTTTCCGGACTGCTGCCGCGTCAGCTGTCGGGCGGCATGCGCCAGCGCGTCGCGATTTGCCGGGCGCTTGTGCACGATCCCAGCATCCTGCTGATGGACGAGCCGTTCAGCGCGCTCGACGCAATCACGCGCGACGAAATGGCGGTCGAGCTGCAACGCATCTGGCAGGCCAACCGCAAGACTGTGATTTTCGTCACCCACAGCATCCGCGAAGCGGCCTTCCTCTCCGATCGGGTGCTGGTCATGGGTCGCCGGCCGGCCACGATCATTGACGAGCTGGCAATCGAGCTGCCGCGACCGCGAGCCATCGCGGTGACCGAAGATGAAACGTTCAATCGTTTGGTTCGCCATCTGCGCAAAGCGATCGAGGCGAGCCATGCGGAATAACATTGCCAAGCGCGCGGCCGCGATCGCGTGGCCGACCCTCGTCACGACGCTCCTGCTCTTGGTCTGGGAGGTCAGCGTCAGGGCATTGGGCATCCGCAGCATCATATTGCCGCCGCCCTCGGCAGTTTTCGAGACGATGGCGCAGCGCCATGATCTGCTGCTTACGCATCTGTGGCCTTCGCTCTATCTCACGGTGCTCGGATTTGCACTTTCCGTTGTCGGCGGCATTCTCGTCGCTGTATTGATCTCCTACTCCAATATTGTCCGAAAGGGCTTCTATCCGGTCATCGTCGTCTCGCAGGTGATCCCCAAAATCTCCATTGCGCCCCTGTTCATCGTATGGTTCGGGACCGGAACCATGTCGAGCCTACTGCTGGCCTTCCTGGTCGCGTTCTTTCCCATGACCATCAACGCGGCCATGGGATTCGAATCCGTCGACGAGGACATTCATCGCATGGCGCGCACGTTCATGGGCTCGCGCTGGCAGATCTTCTGGAAAATTCGCATGCCTAACGCCTTGCCCTATATCTTCGGCGGCATGAAGATTTCGATCACGCTTGCCATCATCGGCGTCATCGTGTCGGAATTCGTCGCTTCTCAGGAAGGCATCGGCTATCTGATCAAGCTCGCCGGCGGCCTGCTCGATACCCCGCTGATGCTGGCGGCGATCGCTGCGCTGAGCATCAGCGGGCTTGCGCTTTACGCGATCATCGCCGGCGTGGAAAGTTGGGCCGTGTACTGGCAGCCGCCGTCGGATGCCGTGGCGGCCGGAGGAGGATGATCCCCGGATTGGACGGTTTTTCGCATTATCGAGCGAGATTGAGAGCCGAAGGCTGATCGTGAAATCCCCAACGTCGTCCCGTATCCTCACCCCCGCAGAGGAGTGACTTCAATGACAATTCATCGCCGTTCTTTTCTGAAGTCAGCACCGCGGTCGCATCGGCGGGCTTGGGCATTGGAACTCCCGCCGTTTTGCGCGCCGCGACGCCCGTCAAGATGACGCTGCCCTGGCTACCGCTGGGGACCTTCAGCTACGCATTCGTCGCGAACAAGATGGGCTTCTGGCAGAAGCGCGGCCTCGAGGTGACCATCGACCGCGGCTTCGGCTCCGGCCGGGTGTGCGTGCCGGTGGACCAGGGGCAGTATGATTTTGGCGTCCTCGATCTGGCGGTGATGATGAACTGCGCGGCGCGCGGGCTCGACCTCGTCGCGGTCGCGGGAATCTGGCCGCGCTCTCCGGTCGGAATTTTCTCGCTCAAGGAATACGGCATCACCAAGCCGCAGGACCTCGAGGGTCAGACGGTCGCCTTCGACGTCGGCAGCGGCGATTTCCAACTCTGGCCGGCGTTCATCAAGGCAACCGGGATCGACGACAAGAAGGTCAACAAGGTGACCATGGATGCGGCCGCGCTGATCAAGGCGTTGGTGGAGAGGCAGGTCAAGGCGGAAGGAAATTTCTTCGGCAGTATCGCGCCGAGCCTGTGGGCCCAGGGGCTCGAGATCAACAGCATGTTGTACGAGGATTACGGGGTGAAGATGTTCAGCAACGTAGTCGCGTGCAAACGCAGCACCATCGAGAAGAAGCCCGAGCTGTGCGAGGCGTTCGTCGGCGGCCTGATGGAGGGGCTGAAATACGTCTACTTGAACCCGGAAAAATCCGTGGCGTTGCACCTCGAGAGCGTCAAGGAGTTCCAAGGCGGCAGCGTCGCCAACCAGAAGGTGATCGAGTACGGGCAAGCGGTCAGCACCGCGCTCGGCGTCGTGCCCGCGGTGCGGCAACACGGGCTCGGCTACATGGATCCCGATCTCGTCGCCACCACCGCCAAGACGGTCGAGACGTATATGGGCGTCAAGAATGCTCCGCCGACCGAGACCCTGTTCACCAATAAGTTCGTGGGCGCGGCGAAGCTCACCGAGGCGGAATGGACCGAGGTTGAAAAGCGGTCGGAAAAATACCTGCCGCGCAAGAGTTCATAGCAGCGGTCGTCGGTACCGGCCCCGCCTTATACCTTGATCCCGGCGGCGGCCAGGATCGAACGCGCCCGCGCGCGCTGATCATCCGAGATCGTCAGCCGCTCGGCAAATTCGCGCCCCGCCGGGCGGGTCGCGTCGATCCCCATCTTCGTCAGGGTGAAAGTCTCCGGGTCGGATGTGGGATCGAGAATCGCGCCCTTGGCCCCCGGAATGAAGACGATGTCCTTCTCCGCCCGCATCCGCGTGGCGAGCGCCCACATAACGTCGTTGATGTTGAAAATGTCGACATCGTCGTCCACGACGATCACGTACTTCGTGTACTGCTCAGTGCCGAGCGCGGCCATGATCGCCATCTGCGGCTCGCCTTCGGCAATCTTCTTCATCGAAATGAAGGCCATGAAGGCGCCGCAAGTGGTGTGCGGCACGTGCACCGCGTGCACGTTCGGCAGATTGCGCCGCAGCGCGTTGAGGATCTCGCCTTCGCGGGTGATGCAAGAAACCAAGATGTGATCGCGTGACATCCCCGAGGTGACGCTGTGGAACATGGCGTCGCGCCGCATGCGAATCCGGTGCGCCACGAACACGTTCTGGGTGCTGCGATACGAGGCATAACCGGTGAACTCGCTGAAAGGACCCTCCGGCTCGCGCACGGTGGGCAGGATTTCGCCCTCGATGATGATCTCGGCGCCGGCGGGCACTTCGAGATCGGCGACCCCGCAGCGGGCGAGGCGGTACGGTTCGCCGAACAAGCCGCCGATGATTTCGAATTTTCGCACGTGCGGCGGATAAGCGTAGACCATCGAGCCCATATAGTGCAGCGGATGGGTGCCGAGCGTGATCGCTGCGGGGAGTGATTGCCCCCGCTCCTCGGCGCGGCGATGGAATTCGTAGAGGCGACGGCGCGAGTGCAATGACACGCCTAGCCGGTTCTTGCCCTTGAGCATCAGGCGGTGGAAGCCGGTCGTATCGATGCCGGTCACCGGATCGCGCGCCACGATCTGCCCGGCGGTGATGTAGGGCGCTGCGTCCACTTTGAATTGCAGCGGAATGGGCAATTTGGCCAGGTCGACGTCGTCGCCTTCGAGCACTACCTCATCCCACGCGCCGCGGTCGACGACTTCGCAGGGGATGTACTTTTGGCAGCGCTCGCGGAAGGCGCTCGGCAGATCGGCGGTCTTCACCCCGAGACACGCGGCCAAGAGCTTGCGATTGCCGGCGACGTTCGTGACGAGCGGCATGCCGCTGCCGCGCACGTTCTCGCACACGACGACCGGACTCTTGCCAGCATGATCCAGCTCGAACACCAAGGCCGTGGCATCGAAACGCAGGTCGATCGGCTCACGAACGCGCAGCAATTCGTCTGGATATTCGGTTTCGACCAGCCGCAAGAAGCCGCGTAGGCTCTGATTGTCGTTGTCGACGTTTCGTTTCACGGATTGTTCCCTGCTAAGCCCGGAATGCGTCATCCTATACGGCGTACGGCGCGGCAAAAAGACTGCGACATTAATCAAGCACCGCGGGCGAAGAATCGGCTTGAACAGATCGGCCAATTACGCTTGAACGCAGCAGACTCTTTCCGAGGGGAGTATCCATGACACGTTCGCGCCTTCTACATGTTGCCGCAGCCGCCGTCGGGATCCTTGCCGCACCAGTGACTGCATCCGCGCAAGCCTATCCGACGCGACCCATCCAAGTCATCGTTCCCTTTGCGGGCGGCAGCGCCAGCGACGTGGTCATGCGCATTCTGCTCGACCGCATGGCGAAGTCCATCGGGCAGCCATTCATCGTCGACAACCGGCCGGGCGCAGGCGGCAATATCGGCACCAGCGCGGCGACCAAGGCGGCGCCCGACGGCTACACGCTGGTGATGGGCTCGACCGGTCCGATGGCCGCCAACAGGACGCTTTACCGCGATCTCGGCTATGACCCGGACAAGGATTTGGAGCCGATCTCGCTGTTTGCGTATTTCCCCATTCTGGTCGTGGTCAGCTCGAAGCTGCCAGTGAAATCGCTGGACGAATTCGTCGCCTATGCGAAGACGCGCCCCAAACAGCTCAACTACGGCTCGGTCGGCATCGGCAGCTCGCAACACCTTTCCGGGGTCTATTTTGACCAGGTCACGGGACTTGAGCTGACGCACGTACCCTACCGCAATATCGCGCAATACGTACCTGATCTGATCGCCGGCAGCGTGCCGGTGGGATTCCAGTGGCTGCCGAACGTCAGCGCGCCGCTGCAGAGCGGCGACGCCAGAGCGCTGGCCGTTGCGGCGAGCAAGCGCATGACCGCGCTTCCCGACGTTCCCACTGCGGCAGAAGCGGGAGTCAAGAATTACGAGTCGTCCGGTTGGCTCGCGCTATTAGCGCCGCACGGAACGCCAAAGCCCATCATCACAAGACTGAATGAGGAGCTGGTCGCGGCGGTCAAGGATCCGCAAGTCGCCGCCAAGATCGTCGAACAAGGCGCGGAAGGCACCTCGACCACGCCCGAGGGGCTCGCGAAGTTCATTGCCTCCGAGGCAGTGAAATGGCGCAACATCATCGTCAAAGCCGGAATCCCTCCGATCCAGTAGCGATCTTCGCAATTCGGGGATGAGTCGGGAATAGGCCCGCTACTTCCCCGACCAATGCACGAACTGACGCTCGACCAGCAGGAACATAAGATTGAGGCCATAGCCCAGCCCGCCAGCCGCGAAGATCGCCGCGTACATGTCCGGCATGGCAAACAGTTGCTGCGCCTCGAATACGCGCTGGCCGAGGCCGTCGGTCGAGCCGATGAACATCTCTGCCACCACCACGATCACGAGCGCCAGCGATACACCGTTGCGCAACCCGACAAAGGTCTGCGGCAGCGACTCGAGCAACATCACATCGGCTAGAACGCGAATGCGCGATGCGCCCATCACCTTGGCGGCCAATAGCCGCGTCTTGCGGGCATTCATGACGCCGTACGCTACATTGAACAGAATGACGAGCGCCGCGCCGAATGCGGCGACCGAAATCTTCGTCTTGTCGCCAACCCCGAACAGCACCAGGAACAGCGGGAACATGGCCGAGGCTGGAGTGGAGCGGAAGAAATCGACGACGAACTCGACCGAGCGGTAGACCCGTTCGGAGGCGCCGAGCGCGATGCCGAGCGGAATGGCAATCGCCGCCGCGATCAGGATCGCCAGAATGGTGCGCTCGAGCGTTCGCATGAAATCGAAGCCGAGCCGCCCGCCCGCCATGCCGTTCCACAGCGCGCGGAACGTATCGACAGGGGACGGCAGCAGAACAGGATCGACCACCTGGTACCACACGGCTAGGTACCAGATGGCGATCAGGCCAACGACGCCGATGATCGGAAGGAAGGGATCGAAACGGAGGGCCTTCATCCCTTGCGCACCTCCCGCTGGAAAACCTCGAGGCAGTGCGCCTTAACTTGCACGAAGTCGTGCTGTGAGAGCGTCGCGTCGGTGCGCGGCCGCGCAGCGTCGTAATGCACGTAGTCCGCGATCGCGGCGGGACGGCGCGAGAGCAGGAGAATACGGTCGGCGAGGTAAACCGCCTCCTCCAGATCATGGGACACGAGCACCGTCGTGGTGCCGGTCTCGACGAAGATGCGCTGGAGCTGGTCGCGCATGAACAGGGTCATCTCGTAGTCGAGTGCCGAGAACGGCTCGTCGAGAAACAAGATTTGCGGCTCCACGACCAGCGCTCGCATGATCGAGACGAGCTGCTGCTGGCCGCCCGACAGCTCATAGGGGTAACGCTTGAGGTCGATCTTGACCCCGAGACTCGCGACCATCCGCTCGGTGCGCATGCGCCGCTCGGCCTTGGGCAGCTTCATCAGCTTGAGCGGATACTGGATGTTGTCGATCGCGCGCAGCCAAGGAAACAGCGCCTCGCGATAATTCTGGAACACGTAACCGAACTTGATGTCGCGAAGCGGCTTGCCGTCGAACAGGATTTCTCCCGCATCGATTGGGATCAAGCCGGTGATCATGTTGATCAGCGTGCTCTTGCCGCAGCCATTCGGGCCGAAGATCGAGACGAGTTTCCCGCGCGGGATATCGAAATCGAAGCGGTCGTAAACGACAGCGTCGGGAAAGTGCTTGGTCAGGCCGCGGATGGTGACGTGGGCGGATGTGGCAGCCGCGCGGTTCTCGCCGGCCGGCGCGCGACCCTGATCCGCTCGCGCGAGAGAGCTGTCCCGCCCCACCATAAACCTCAGCACGTCTGCAGATATTGGTTCACGGCGATCTTCTCAGCGCCCACCGAGAAGAGGCCGGAGCGCATATCGGTTCATCGTGCCGCCTCCAACTTGGCGTGCCATAGCGGGAGCAAGCCTCGTGCCGCCAATGACACGCTCCCCGCCCTACTCTCCGGCATCAATGATGGCAATGACTGGTCCCCCACCCTGCGGTCCCTGATGCATGGCATCGACAGACACGAACACCGCCGGATCGCCGATCGCGGCCGCGGCCACGCCTCCGACCGCGGCCTTCGCATGCCGATGGTGGTGCACGTCGGAATCGTCGAGCATGATCTGGCGCCGCCCGCGCAAGGTGCCTCGCCGGTCGGCTTCGCACTTGATGAAGCAGTTGACCAGCCGCCCCGCGAGATCCTCGGCGCGTGGGCGCGCCGGCAGATCCAACCCGGCATTGCGGATGGCATCATATATTCCATCGATGTCGAGCCCGTCGCGCATGATCGCATGTCCGATCCGATAGCGCCCGCCGGCCCCCGCTTTGTTGCCGAGCAGCACGACCTGCGCCTGCGTCAATTCGACGCCCGAGGAGCAGGACGCGACAGAGGAGTAAAGGTCGAGATCTCTGCAGATTTGCTCGGCGCGCGGCAGCTTGATCTCGCCGAGCCCGACCGCGATCCCGAGCGCGGTCGTGCCGTTGGAGACGCCCATGGAGTCGTGCACCTCGCAAGCGACGTCATTGCCGCGCGAGGCCGCCTCGCGAACGGACTCGATAGTGAGCAGCGGCGTCTTAGTCTGGACGTAATGCACGTCCTTCGGGTCGTCGATGCCGGCGTTACGCATCGCGGCTCTCACCGCATCCGCCACCTTCTCCACCATCGCCGGGCGGCCGATATCCTCGGGCAAGAGATCGGCGCTCATCGCCGTTCCGACCGCAAGGCGCGACTTCGATGCCGCCCCGGCCCTGCCGTTGCTGGCGAATAGTGTCGCGTGCGGCGTGATAATCCCATCGCAGCCGCCCGACCAGACCATCGGGATCGCCGCAATCTCCGCTTCGCTGCGCTTGCCGTATTTCTGCAGGGTGCGGCGAAAAGCTTGGTCGGCGAGGATGCGCGTGAAGTCGTTCACGCCGCCGTTGCCCTCGGTTTTCCCGATGACGGCGATCACCTCGTCCGCAGCGAATTGTCCGCGCGCAATGCAAGCCTCGAGCCCGGAGGCATCCTGCACATTTTTTAGCTCGATCTTTGCGACCTCGATCGACATGGTCCGTGCCCCCGTGCGCGGCTTACCTATCGATACTACGAATCCTTGCGTACGCGGTGAGCCCCCGCCTGCGGCAGCACGTTAGGTCGAGCAACACGCCTTGGTCATTGAGCGCTGCCCGGGATGATGCCCTTCGGCAGCGAGAAGCAGTATTTCGCGATGTCGCCGGCGCGCGTGTACCAGACCCGGTCCTTGTGCTTGTGCTCGACGCAATGCTTGATGGCTTGACGCACAGGCCGCAGCCGGAACGGCTGCCCCACGATGAAGCCGTGCAGAGACAGCGCATAGACGAGCGGCTGGCGCTCTGACTGCTCGAGCATCTCCTCGAACTGATCGACGATCATCTCCGCGAATTGGCGCCCGGTGTGATCGCGATGCGCCTGCGCGCCGGCGTCGTTCAATTCCATCGGATAGGGCACCGAGAGCAGCGGCCCCGCGCGGGTTTGCATCCAAATCGGCTGGTCATCGACCGGCCAATCGAGCAGATGCGTATAGCCCGCCTCTTTGAGGAGATCGGGCGTGAGATTGGATTCGAGCGCGCCGGGACCCATCCACCCGGTCGGCCGCACGCCGACGTGTTTCTCGATGACTTCGGTGCATTCCTGGATGGCGCGTGCCTCGTCGTGCTCCCACATGCCGCGCAGCAGCTCGGCATTGGTGCGGCCATGGCTGAGCACGTCATCGCCGCGGGCTTTAATCTTTTCCACGATCTGCGGGTAGTGATAACAGACGCTGCTGTTCAACAGGATCGTGGCCGGCAGCTTCAGCTCGTCGAGGATCTCGAACAATCGCCAATTGCCGATCCGGTTGCCGTAGTCGCGCCAAGCGAAGTTGCGCGTCGTCTGCTGCCCGCTGCGGACCGGATCCATCCCCAGTCCGGCCCCGAACGCGAAATGTTCGATATTAAGCGCCACGTAGAAAGCGAGCCGCTTGCCGTCTGGCCAACCGTAGTCTTTGCGCTCGACGATCGGCGAATAAGCGTATCGGCTGTGGCCAGGAAGTTTCAGCATGAGGGGCGCTCCGGGTTGGCTTGAAAGTGGTTGCTGGCGGGCTGTGGCCGTAGCATGTGTCCCCGATTGCCCTCTGGGCCACACCGGTCTGAGCAGTGTGGCCATCAACTCACTGGTCTGGCGAACGGCTCATGCACTGCGAGGAGTCGCTGTGCTGCTTCGACCTCCGGAACTTCCGGTCCCGCGTTGAAGCCGACGAGGGCAGGAACGAGCAATTCGGCGGCGGCTCGATCGCGGGCGGTCATCTTGTAAAGCTTTGCAAGTGACAGTGAAGCGCGCAACTCGAATGTTCGCGTCCCTTGGCCGCGGGCGATCTCGACCGCCCGCGTGAAAGAAGATTCGGCGCCGGCAATATCAGCGCACGGAAGTTTTTGGAGAAGCTCGCCGCGTACCCGGTGGACCTCGGCAGCGAACCAGCGTTGCCCGCTCTGCTCGACGGCGGCGAGTTGGGCATCCAAAGTGGTCAGTCCGACCTCAACGCGGCCTGCTTCCGCCTCACGCTCTGCGAGCAACGTTCCGGTAAGTGGTGCAAATAAACGATAATCCATTTCATTCCACAGCGCCAAACCCTCGCGCATTCCTGTTTCTCCAGCTTCATCGCTGGCGCACCAGCGAGCCCAGCCATGGAAAAATGAGCCGTCCGCCAGCCGCATCGGCAGTCCATGTTCGCGCGCCAGTACGAGGAGCTCCTCTGCATGCGGTCTGGCCAGCTCGGGTTTGCGGCAGATGCCGGCAAAACGACAAGTGTACGCATGTGCCCACGCGATTGACGGAAGATGGCCGCTTTGCCTAGCGATGCTAAGGGCGCTGTTCAACAGACGAGCCGCTTGATCGACTTCGCCGAGAGGCCACAGGACGCCAGCCAGCCACCCTGTTGCGACCACTTTGTCATCGAAGACGAACCTGGGGGCAAGATGACGATACCGCTCGCGCTCATAGGCCGCGAGGGCCTGTTCAAGGTGCGTCCGCGCGCCGGCGTAATCGCCCTGGAACCAGCAAGTGACGCCAAAGACGTGGTGAGCCCGGCCCGCCGCTGGCAATCCGGGCGACCGCTGGGCGTCATCTAGAGAGGCCCCAGCCACTTCGCGCATTGGCGCGAGGTCGGCGCGAACAAAGCTTACCAGCCACATACCGTAATAGGCCGAGAACCTAGCGGCGGGATCCTCGATCCCAGCAGCAAGCTCGCGGGCGCGCGCAAACGCAGCAATCGTCTCCGGATGGCTGTGCCCGCGACCATGAAGTAATGCGTGACCATACGTGGTCTGCAGCCTCAGCCGGAGAAGTCGCTGGGCAGGACCATCCGCCAGTCCGTCGGCGAGACTGATCGCCTTTTCGAGATGCGCGATCGCCTCGTTGTTAGCGGATCGGTCCAACGCCCGGTCACCCGCCTTGACCCACCATTCGATGGCAGGTTCGCTGAGCCCCGCTTGCGTGAAATGATGGGCTACCATCTCCGGCTGGACCTCGGCGACCGTCTGGAATCGGTCGCGCAAGGTCTCGGCAATGCGCCGGTGCAGCACTTGCCGCCGGCTCTTGAGCAAGTTCTCGTACGCGACCTCCTGCACCAGCGCGTGCTTGAAGGTGTAGATGGCTTCTGGCGGATCGCCGCGGCGGAAGACGAGCTCCGCGTCCTCGAGCTGGGCGAGCGCGTCCTTCAATGCTGTCTCGTCGCGTTTCATCAACGCACGCAGCAGAGAATAAGAGAACTCGCGCCCGATGGCGGCGCCGATCTGGGCGATCTCCCTCACCGAGGCCAGGCGGTCGAGCCGCGCCATCAGCGAGTCGTGGAGTGTCGCCGGGATGGCAAGTGGGAGCAGGGGCCCATCGAGCCGATAACCATCGGCGTCCTCGATGAGGATGCCGGCTTCCAGGACCGCCTTGGTGAGTTCCTCGACGAACAGCGGGTTGCCGTCTGTCTTCACCACGATCTGTTCTGTCACTTCGGCGGGCAGAGCGCGCCCGCCGGTCACCCGCGCGATCATGCTTTCAACGTGCGAACGGTCGAGGCGAGCGAGCGTCAAACTGCTGACATTGGGCAGATCAACCCACGGCGGCTCGAACTCCGGCCGAAAGGTGAACAGCGCCAGTACCGGTAGCTGGCGGATCCGTTCGACGGTGAGGTCGAGTAGCTCGAGGGAGGTGGCATCCGCCCAGTGCGCATCCTCGAACGAGAGCAGGATCGGTTGCCGGCGGGCGAGATCTTCGAATTGGTCGAGCAGTGCAGCGAGCGTCCGGCGGCGCTGTTGCGCGGAGCTGAGCGCCTGCGGCGGATAGCGCTCGCCGACCGGAATCGACAGGAGCGCAGCAAAAAGCGGCGCTACGGCTTCGACGCGCAATCCGTCCATGGCGAGGACTGCCTCCAGCTTGGCGAGGCGTTCCTCGGGCGTGTCGTCTGCCTTGAACCCCGCCGCCCGCTCCAGCTGGGCAATGAATGGATGCAGCGCACTGTTGGTGTGGTACGGCGAGCACTGATAACGCAAGCGCGTGTGTGGCTCGCCGAGGTGCTCGGCAAGAGCTTCCGCAAGGCGGGACTTGCCGATTCCCGGTTCGCCCGAGATCAGCACGATCTGCCCTTCGCCCTTCCAGGCGAAGCGTTGGCGTTCCAGCAGGAAATCAAGCTCGTCCTCGCGGCCGATGAGATCGGTCAGACGGGCGGTGCGGACCGCCTCGAAGCGGCTCTCGGAAGCCGATACCCCTTCGACCGCCCACGCTGCAACCGGCTCGGCAATACCTTTGACTTCGTGGTAGCCGAGGTCGCGCAGACGGAACAAATCGCCAAGCAGGCGGCGCGTGGAGCTGCCGATGACGATCGCTCCGGGCTCGGCCAGCGCCTGAAGGCGGGCTGCCAGATTCGGCGTATCCCCGACCACGGCATGCTCCCACAACGCACCTTCGCCGCTGAGGTCGCCCACCACGACTAAGCCCGTTGCGATGCCGATGCGGACCGCCAGCGCTTCCGCGGCACGCGTCTCGAGCCGCGCAACGGCGGCGATGATATCGAGTCCCGCCCGCACGGTTCGCTCGGCGTCGTCTTCGTGCGCGCGGGGATAGCCGAAATAGGCCAATATCCCATCGCCCCGGAAATCACCGAGGAAACCGTCATAGCTTTGCACGATGCGGGCGCAAGCAGCGTGATACGAATCCATTACAGCGCTCATGTCCTCCGGATCGAGTCGGGCCGATAGCGCGGTCGACCCCACCAGATCACAGATCATCACCGTCAGGTGTCGTCGCTCGGCCTCCTCAGGCAGCGTCGATTGAGTCGCTGTTTCAGTGGCTGAAGGAGCGACCGCATCAAGCTCCGCGATCGCGCGCAGAATCTTGCGGCGATGCCCGAGCACGATTCCGAGGTCCTTGAGATCCTGCTCCGTCAGATCGCGCAGGACGCTCGCATCGATGCG
>JBJMTU010000159.1:0-3438 GCA_045811545.1 Xanthobacteraceae bacterium
ACCGAATCCACCAGGAACGGCATGTCGTCGTTGACGATTTCGAGTACCGAATCGGCGCGAAGCCGCTCGTGGCCAGGCAAGCCCGGCGTCTCGAGGCGAATCTTCGGCATGCCGGGCTTGCGTACGGTGAGCAGCGTCCACGCATCCGCGGCCAGGTCGGCAAGCTGGCGCGGATCGTAACGCATGAGGTCTTCGGGCATCGCATGGGCGAAGAGGGCGGCGACAAAATCCTCGGGCACCTCGCGATGGCTGCTGCGCAGGATTTTGCCGGCGGCGGCGATCAGCGCCGCTTCCGCGCGTTGTTCATCGCTGCCGGGAAGGTCGGCGGCTGCCATGGCGTTGTCCCTCGGCGCGCATTTGCAGGGATACCCTTAAGCCCCGCGTCGCTTAAGTGCCAAATGTTTAGGTGCCAAGTGTGGAAAGGGTTGGGCGCCAGGACCCTTAATTCCCGCGGGCGCGCGAAGGCGCCGATCGCTTGTCGCGACCCATCTGCGGCGCGCCGACATCGCCCAGCGTCAGATACCCATCCCGCGTCTGCGGCAACTTGCGACCGAGAATAGAGGACGCAACCAGCGTGCGCAGCACCTGCGCCGTGCCGCCCGCGATCGTGAACATACGTGCGTCCCGCAGGTATCGCTCGAGCGGATTGTCGCGGGAATAGCCGGCAGCGCCCCAGATCTGCAAAGCGTCGTTAGTCACCTTGATCGCGGTCTCGGCAGCAAGAATTTTGGCGCGTGCCGCGAGCGCGGCATCGGGGAAGCCGCCGGGCGACGCGCTGCAGGCCGCCTTCCAGATCAACGCCCGCGACGACTCGAGCCCGATTGACATGTCGGCCAACATCCATTGCAGGCCCTGGAATTCCGCGATCGGACGGCCGAACTGTTCACGACGATTGGCGTAGCTCACCGCCTTCTCATAGGCACCTTGGGCAAGGCCGAGGGCAACCGTCGCCGCTCCGATGCGCTGCCCGTTGTAGGCATCCATCAGCTCGCTGAAACCATGCCGGAGTCCCCGCTGCGGCATGAGCAACATGTGGGCCGGCACTTCAAGATTCTCGAAGATCAGCTCGGTCTCCGGAATGCCGCGCAAACCCAACGCCGGCTCGCGTTTTCCGATGATCAGTCCTTTGGGCGTATTGAGCTGGGGGTGGCGCACGAGGACGAAACCGCCGATGCCCTGCTCGGCGCCGCCCTCGTCGAACACACGTGCAAAAACCAGATGCAAGCGAGAGACGCCGCCGCCGGTGATCCAATGCTTCCTGCCGTTGAGGACGTAGATATCCCCGCGCTTGTCGGCGCGCGTCGTCATCTCCGTCGCGGCACTACCGGCTCCGGGTTCGGTAATGCAGATGGCCGGCTTGTCGCCCGACAAGACCAGATCGGCCGCGAGCTTGCGCTGCGCTGGGCTACCGTATTTGAGGATGGCGCCGATGGCGCCCATATTGGTCTCGACCACGATGCGGGCGGATGCGCCGCAATGTTTGGCCATTTCCTCGATCACCAACACCGCCTCGAGATAGCCGAGGCCGGCTCCGCCGAGCTCCTTCGGAATGGTCATGCCGAGCATGCCGGCGGCGCACAGGCGCTCGACCTGGTCCCAGGGATAAGATTCGCTGCGGTCGATCTCGGCGGCGCGCGACGCCATATGCGTTTCTGCGAGCGCGCGGGCTCGCGCCTGGAGTTCTTTCTGGGCAGGCGAGAGTTCGAAATCCATAGGTGGTTCTCCCGGCGCGGGCGATCAACAACTATGATCCAGCCGCAAGGCGGCTGCCCGAGAGACAATGTCACCACAAATGGCGTGCGTCCGGTAGCTGACCCGCACGAAAAAGAGTAGACAGCACCGGCGCGCAGACGCCGCAGCATGGTCTCGGAGGCTGCCGGTGAAGGATATTCGTGGCTTGGCGATTTCGACCTCGTCCGCCGAAGCAAGCGCGGCGATGGACCTCGCGGTTGCGAGTTTTCTCAACTTTCGCCTTGATGCGCGGGAACATCTGTCGCGCGGCCTTGCGACCGATCCGGAATTCGGCCTCGCGCACTGCCTCAAAGGCTATTTCGCCATGCTGCTCTACAAGCAGGCCAGTGTGGCGCAGGCCGCCGAGTCGGCACGCACTGCACGCCCGCTGGTGGCAAAGGCAACACCGCGCGAGCGGGCCCATGTCGAGGCTCTGGAGGCCTGGGCGACCGGCGACCTCGACCGCGCCCTCGCCACTTGGGAAGCCATCCTCGCCGACCATCCGACCGACGTGCTCGCGGTGCGGCTCGCTCACTATAAGTATTTCTGGCTGGGACGGCGGCGCGACATGGTTGCATCGGTCGAACGCGTTTTGCCGCAATGGGATCATGACTTGACCGGCTGGGGCGCGATCCTGTCCTGCCGCTGCTTTGCCCATGAGGAATGCGGCGACTACGCGACTGCAGAAGCCGCCGGCCGCGCCGCAGTCGAGCTCGATCCCGCCGATTTGTGGGCCACGCACGCAGTTGCCCATGTGATGGAGATGCAAGATCGACATGACGAAGGCATCGCTTGGCTCAGCGAGCTGGAGCGACACTGGGCCGGCGCCAACAACCTGTTGCATCATCTGTGGTGGCACCGCGCGCTGTTTCACCTGGAGCGACGCGAATTCGATGAGGTTCTCGCTCTCTACGATCGCCGTTTTCGCGACCTGAATTCCCCGTTGGCGCAAGCGCAGCCCGACTTCCATATCGACGTTCAGAATGCCGCATCCATGCTCTTTCGGCTGGAGCGCCATGAGGTTCCCGTCGGCGATCGCTGGACCGAACTTGCCGACAAGGCCGAAAAGCGCATCGGGGATTGCCGGTCGCCGTTCACGCTGCCGCATTGGCTGATGGCTCTGGCCGCGACCGGCCGATACGACGCGGCGCGGCGCATGCTCGACGCGATGCGCGCGTTTAGCCGCGGCAGCGACACCATTGCCCCGGTCGTCGGCGATGTTGCGGTGCCCATCGGCGAGGCCGTGCTGGCGCATCGGCAAGGCAAGTATTCGCGCGCCGTCGAGCTGATGCGGCCCGTGCTCGACGACATGCATCGGCTCGGCGGCAGTCACGCGCAACACGACGTGCTCAACCAACTTTTCCTCGATGCCGCGGTGAAGGCGCAGCGCGCGGACGATGTTCGCCTGATCCTCGCTCGCGTCGCGGACCGCCGTGGCGCCGCGCAAACCGCACGGGTCGGATATGCAGATGCAGCGCGTCAGTTTCTTTCATCGAGCACGGGCGGCTAACGGAAGAGTTGCTGGCTCAAATCTCCACCAGCTTGTTCGGTAGCTCGTCGCGGTTGAGCGCGCCGGGCGGAAAGTGCTCGGCCAACACCGCCCCGCACTGCTCGATCGCCGCCACGAAGCCGTCGCCTGCGCGTCCTTGTTTTATACTCTCAATCAGGGCGGCAATCGCCATGTCCCACACCTGCGGCGTCACTTTA
>JBJMTU010000160.1:0-11935 GCA_045811545.1 Xanthobacteraceae bacterium
AATATGGGTCCCCGCTTGCGCGGGGACGACAGCACATGAACTGGTGTATCGGATACGGTTTCACACATGTTGGCCTTCGCTCAACGGAATATCGCGCAGCGTGCTCGGCGCAAACAACTCCTCGAGCTTCACGCGCCGATCGGTCAATCCGTGCTCGTGGGTATATTGCAGCAATGCCTCGATCGAGGGTCGGTTCGGCTCGATGCCGTAGGCAAACCAGTCCGGCCCGAAGATCGCCTTTTCCTCCTCGAGGAGCGGCTGGAGCCATGCCGAGGACACCTTGGGCGAGCCCATGTCCGCCAACAGATGATAGGCGTATTCCTTGGCGCGGCAGAGCGCCTTGTACATGCTCAGCGCCACCCAGGGATCGCGCTTGTACACGTCGTTGCGGATCACCACGGTGTGCATGATGGGATAGATCTTGGTGCGCCGGTAATAGTCCTTCTCCACCTCGGGATAATTGGGAAACAGGCGGCGCACCTTGGGCGAGCCGCGCCGGAACGCGAGCGGATTGTTGGCGGTCATCATGAAGTCGATCTCGCCGCGCTCGAGCAGGTCGCCGAGTTCAGTGCCGACCGGCGCCTGGGTGAGGCGGATGTCCGCGGGCAACTTGCGGCCGACCCGGTCGGCGCGGCCCTGGACCCATTCGACGTCGCTCGGCTTGACCCCGTATTCGTGCTGCAGCAGCCCGCGCATGTAGACCGCGGCGGTCATGGTGTATTCGGGCACGCCGCCGCGCTTGCCCTTGAGGTCGGCCGGCGTCTTGATCCCCTTCTCGGTGTTGATGAAGAAGTAGCCGTGCCGGAACACGCGCGACGGAAACACCGGGATGGCGATGAACGGCGCGCTGCCGGCGCTCACCAGCGTGGCGTAGTTCGACATCGACATTTCCGAGACTTCGAACTCCTTGAATTGCAACATACGCCAGAAAATGTCGGGAGGCTGCGCTGCGATGTAATTGAGCTCGATGCCTTCGGGCTGCACCGACCCGTCGCGCAGCGCGAGCGTGCGGTCGTAGGGACCGCAAGCAAACGTCAGACGCAGCTTGTTCATTGGATTATTCCTCGCCGTTGCCTGTGACGCTGTCGCGACGCTCGCGCACTGTCAAGCCAGCGCAACTTCAGCCGGATCACGCTAGGCGGTCCGCTGACCTCGACGGTCGTCCTCGTCCCGCCCGGTGCCGAATAATGCGTCAATTCGACCGATAGGGTCGCCCATGCCTGCATGGCTTATGCGCTGGTCGGCGCCGGGGGAAATGACATAGTTTCGGCCGCCCGGCACAAATGAGAGCGCGAGGAAGGTAATCGAATGTTACAGGTCTTACGCTTGATCTCGATAGCTTTTTTGTCACTGCTCGTGCCCTGCGTGCAGGCGACCGCGGAGCATTACCCGGATCGTCTCGTTCGCATCATCAATCCCTATCCGCCGGGCGGGTCCGTCGACGTGATGGCCCGAATTTTGGCACAAAAGCTCACCGAGGCTCTCGGCCAGCAAGTCATCGTCGAAAACCGCTCCGGCGGCGGCGGCAACACCGGAAGCGATTTTGTGGCGAAGGCGGAGCCCGACGGCTACACGCTCCTGTTCACCGCGCCCGGACCGCTCACCGTCAACCAGACCCTTTACAGCAAACTTTCCTTCGACTCGGCGAAGGACTTTGCGCCGATCGCGTTGTTTGCGACTGCGCCCATCGTGCTGATCGTCAATCCCGGCGTGCCCGCGAACAACGTGCAGGAGCTGATTGCGCTGGCGAGGAGGGAGCCGGGCAAGATCAACTTCGCTTCGGCGGGGAACGGCACGACCAATCATCTCTCCGGAGAGCTGTTCAAGAGCATGGCCAAGATCGACATCGTGCACGTGCCGTATCGTGGTGCGGGACCGGCGATGAACGATTTGATCGCAGGGCACGTCCAGATGTTCTTCGACCTGATGCCGGTGGTGTTGCCGCAAATCGCGGCCGGCAAGGCGCGCGCGCTCGCCAACGCGGGGGCGAAGCGGCCGTCGGCGCTGCCCAACGTACCGACCGTCGCCGAGCAGGGCCTTCCCGGCTTCGATGCCTCTTCCTGGTATGGTCTGGTCGCTCCGGCGAAGACGCCGGAGCCGGTGCTCGCCAAATTGCGCGAGGAAGCGGCCAAGGCGCTCAAGGCGCCGGATATGATTTCGCGCATCCGGGAGCTTGGCTCTGAGCCGGGCACGGCTTTCGGCGACGATTTTGCGGCATTCTTGGCGGCGGAAACCAAGAAATGGGCCGAGGTCATCCGCGCCTCGGGTGCCAAAGCGGATTGACACGAAATCCGGTTGATTAGTTCAGCATCAAGTCCCGCAGTCGTTCCCGCGAGGGGCACCCCGCGACGCTCGCGTCGCGGGGACCCCGTTGCGGGGACCCATATTCCAGAGCCGTTGGTCATGGGTCCCCGCTTGCGCGGGGACGACAGTTTGCCGCTCGCGCTGATACTTCACACGAATGCCCTCCGAGTTAGGCGATCCGCTCGGCTTCGCGCAGGCTCTCGATCAGCGAGCTACGCAGAAGAAAGGCGCGCGCGAGCTTGGGGTCTTCTGCGGTCCGGCGCAATTCGTCGTGGTTGCGCTTGCGCACCGCCGGGTCTTTTTCTGCCAGAAGCCGCTTGTTGCGGATGGTCTGCGCCTGTGTGTGCTGCAGCGCGACCTGCCGGCGCTGACGCTCGTAGCGGTCGAGCACGTCCTCACCGGCTTCTCGGCGCAAGACCCCGGTGAGCTTATCCGCCAGATTAAATGCGTCGTGAATGCCGCTGTTCATGCCCATGGCGCCAATCGGGCTGTTCACGTGCGCGCTATCGCCGGCGAGGATGGCACGACCGAGGCGGAATTTCTTCGCCACCCGCTGGTGCACGACGTAGAGGTTGCTGGCAACGATATCGAACGGCTTTCCCGTCTGCAGGAAGCGCTGCAGCCGCGCCTGCAGCGCGTCGGGATGCGTAAGCGCCGCTTCGTCCTCCTCGGGCTCGGTCGGAAAATGGACGCGCCAGCGGTCGGGCGGACCCTTCCAGTGAAACAGGTTCGACCATTCGTCCGGATCGGAGATGTAGTTGCGCTCTGTATAGCCGTATCTGCGGAAATCGTACGCGACTTCGATGTTCAAGGTGCGATCGGGATAGGTGAACCCTTCGAACTCGATGCCGAGTTGCTTGCGGACCATGCTGCGCGCGCCTTCGGCGCTGACGAGATAGGCGCCGCTCAACCATTCCGATTCGCCGGCCGGGTTGACGATTTGTGCCGCCACGCCGTCGCCGTCCTGCGTAAACGCCGTAAACGTGGTCGAGAGGCGAAGCTCGATGTTGGGGTGCTGCTTCGCCATTTTCAGCGCTTCTTCGACGATCTTGATGCGCTCGCATTGCAGCACGTAAGGAAAACGCGTGTCGCCCTTGAGGTGGGCGTGATCGAACTCGGCGATCAGCCGATGCTCGCGACGGTCCCAATAATGGAACAGCGGCGCGATGATGCCGCGCGGCTCGAGCTTCTCGTAGAGGCCGATGCGCTCGAACAGCTCAAGTGTGGCGGGATGGTTGGTTCCGGCCCGCGGCACCTGTTCGAGGAAATTATCCTCGCCCAGTTGTTCGATCAGGCAGATCTCGACGCCCTCCTGCGCCAATGCCAGCGACAGGCAAAGCCCTACCGGTCCGGCGCCGATCACGATCACGCGGTTGGAGGTGTTGTCCATTCAGCGCGCAACGAACTCGGTGTGCTCCCTCCCCCGCTTGCGGGGGAGGGTGGGGGAGGGGGCGGACTCAGATGCTGGCGTATTGAGGCCGCAGAGAAGCGCGCCAGGTCAATTCTTCGCGGCGACCACGTCTTTCACGGCCCCGACCCAGCCGGTGTGGGTGAGATCGAACACGATGCCGAGCGGATCCTTGTATTTGGCCTCGTAATAAGAGTGAGCCGTCTCGCCAGGCTTTCCCGGCTCTGGCCGGCCGGCAAGATACTTTCCGCCGGCGCTCACGACCTTCTTTTCGGCTTCGTCGAGATC
Organism: Xanthobacteraceae bacterium; assembly: GCA_045811545.1. Taxonomy (GTDB): domain Bacteria; phylum Pseudomonadota; class Alphaproteobacteria; order Rhizobiales; family Xanthobacteraceae; genus VAZQ01. The sequence continues at coordinate 4,001 of JBJMTU010000160.1, forward strand.
ATCTACCCACATGCCGAAATGATAGATGCCGACGTTCTCGTCGCCTTCCTGCTTGAGCAGCGCGACGTTGACGGTGCCATCGGAGACGTAGAGGCCACGGCGGGCTTTGCCTGCCACTTTCATGTCGAAGGCTTCCTCGAAAAACTTGGCGGCCTTCTCCGGATCGGGAACGATGAGCGCGATGTGGCGAAGCTTGGCCATGACCTCTGTCCTTGTGAGCCGTTGAGCGAAGCACAATAGCGAGGAACCGCGCCTGACCACAAGGCACGCGGCCTGCTATGCTGCAGGCCGCGGCAGGGGCGCAAACAATGTACAAGGACTTGCGCGAATTCATCGAGCTTGTCGACAAGCTCGGCGCGCTGCGGCGCATCGATGGCGCCGATCCCAATTTCGAGATCGGCGCCATTACCGAAGTGGCGGCAGGGCTATCCGACGGGCCGGCTCTCCTGTTCGACGCCATCAAGGGCTTTCCGCGCGGCTTTCGCATCTTCACCAACGCCACCACGAGCGCGCAACGGGCAGCGCTCGCGCTCGGAATCGATCCTGCATTGCGGCCGCTCGACGCGCTCAAGGCGTGGATGGAAAAGCGCAAGACGTTGCAGCCGCGCGCAGCCCTCGCGGTCAAGGACGCCGCCTTTCTGCAGCACACGGTCAGCGACAAGGACGTCGACCTCGCCGAATTCCCGGCGCCGATCTGGCACCGGCATGACGGCGGGCCGTTTCTCGGCTCGGGCTCGATCGTGATCATGCGCGATCCGGACGGCGGCTGGATCAACGCGTCGATCTACCGCGTGCAGGTGCACGGCCGCGACAAGGTGACCGTGCAGTTCGATCATGCCGGCCGGCACGGCGCAATCATCGCCGGGAAATATTGGGAGCAGGGCAAGCCCTGTCCGCTTGCGGTGGTGAACGGCGAGGATCCGGCGCTGTTCGTCGCCGGCTTCGAGTATCTGCCGGCCGGGCAATCGGAATACGAGTTCGCCGGCGCGATCAAAGGCGCGCCTATCGAAGTCCATCCCGGGCCCGTGACCGGGCTGCCGATTCCGGCGCACGCGGAGATCGTGCTCGAAGGGCATCTCCTGCCGATGAGCGAGAGCGTGCCCGAAGGTCCGTTCGGCGAGTTCACCGGCTATTACGCCTGGCAAGCACGCCCAGCCCCGGTCATGCAGGTCGCCGCCGTGCATCACCGCGCCGACCCGATCCTCTTGGGATCGCCGCCGATGAAGCCGCCGCGCTTTCATTTCGGCCTGCCGTTGCGCGCCGCAACGATCTGGCAAAATCTCGACGCCGGCGGAGTGACCGACGTCGTCGGCGCCTGGCAACACGTCTCGCAGCTCATGACCGTGGTGGCGCTCAAGCAGCGCTACGACGGCCATGCCAAACGCGCCGCGCTCGTTGCCGCCGCGCACAGCTACATGGCGCGCCTCATCGTCGTGGTGGACGACGACGTCGATCCCTCCGATCTCAACGACGTCATGTGGGCGGTCGCCACCCGCTGCGAGCCGTCGGAGCAAGTCGACATCCTCCGCAACGCCTGGAGTTCCCCGCTTGACCCGCGCATCGCTCCGGCCGACAAGGCGCGCGGCGTCACCTCGCATTCGAAGCTCGTCATCGAAGCCTGTCGGCCGTTCGCGTGGCTCGAGCAATTTCCACCCACCTCGGCACTCTCGCTTACCGAGGCGCGAGCGATCGAGGAGAAGTGGGGAGCGGCGTTGAAGTGAGTTCACACAGTTTGAGTGATTATCAAACTTTCGAAATCTCGAACATCGACGGGTGGAACAGCTCCTCGAGGGCGACTTTGCGCTCGACCAAACCCTGCTCGTGCAGGTACTGCGTCAATGCCGTGATCTCGCGCATGTTCTCCGCTATGCCGTAAGGCCAGAAATCTTTGCCCATGAGGGCCACAGTGTCCTCCGTCTCCGGGATCAGCCAAGGCAGCGTGACCATCAGCGCGTTGACGTCGAACAGATCGACCATTGCCAGCGCCTTGGCCTCGCAGAATGCCTTGTAGACGCTCGACGGCAGCCAGGGATATTTCTGCACAAGCTCGTTGCGGATGCCGACCAGATGCATGAGCGGGAACATGCGAGTCTTTTTATAGTAGGCCTGCTCGGCTTCGCGCGTATTGGCAAACAGCCGCTTGATGTGCGGCTCCCCGCGCAGGAACGATGAGGGCGCGCGCGCCGTGAACAGCGCGTCGAGCTCGCCGTCGCGCAGCATCCCGACGAGGGTCTGCTCCTTGTCGATGGGCTTGAGGTCGAGCCCGGCAATCGGCTTGAGCGGGGTGCGCTCGTCGCGACCCGGCTCCTCCTGGCCGCCGCTGCGCCAATGGATGTCGGTCGGCAGCACGCCGTATTCGTGCTGCAGCATGCCGCGCATCCACACGACCGCGGTGATTTGATATTCCGGCAAGCCGATCCGCTTGCCCTTCAGGTCGGAAGGGGTGCGGATGCCGGCAGCGGCGCGAACATAGATCCCGGAATGCCGGAACAGCCGCGAGACGAAAGCGGGGATGCCGATATAGGCCGAACTCCCCGCTGCCACGGTGCGGATATAGCTCGAGAACGAAAGTTCCGAGACGTCGAATTCCTGGTAGCGGAAGGCGCGAAAAAAGATCTCTTCGGGATAAAGCGGCAGGTAGGTCGCTTCGCAGCCTTCCACCTTGACCCGCCCGTCGCGGATGGCGCGCGTGCGGTCGTAATTGCCGCAGGCAATCGTTATCGGCACCTCGACCATTGGGCCTCCTGATCGGTTTGGCGGGGAAATGAACGGGCGGAATTGCTTGCGGGAACGTACTTGTTAACTGTTCCGCTGTGAAGCGTCGCCGCCGTCTGCCCTCCTTTGCGCAAAGGCAGAACTGAGGCTCGTCATTGCCGGGCTTGACACGCGGCAAGTCGGGTTTACCCGACTTGCGGCAAATAATACTGCGCAACTCGGGCAGGCCCGAGTTGCGATGCAATCCATCAATATTCGTAAAGACGTTTCGCGAAGAAAGATGGACGCGCGGGTGACAAGCGCGTTCACGCGCGTCTTCGACGCGCTTCTGCCCGCGCATGACGGCCGGACAAGGCTCTAGGGCGTGTACTCATAAAATCGCGATTGGTGACAGCGGCCTGATCAATGTCGCTTTGGCCCAGTTTGCGGCTTAAAGTCGGACGTCTCCCGAGTGTCTGAGAGGTGCCAGAAGGCGACATTGTTGCTAATCTTCGATCCACGGGAATGGATCAATGCACGCACCATATGGAGCGGCGGATGGCTGAAGAACGTCCGATGATGATAGGTGCCGCGACCGTGTTCATCGTCAGTGACATAGCCAAAAGCATCGAGTATTACCGCGACGCACTAGGCTTCGAAGTCACTTTTCAATATGGAAAACCGACGTTCTATGCTTGCTTGTGCCGCGATGAAATCGCTCTGCACCTGCTCGCGGCGCACGAGACAGAGCAGTTACCTGGCCACGGCGGCATCTGCGTGTTTGTAAAAGATGTCGATGGTGTTTACGCCGAACTTGCCGGACGCGGGGCAAAGGTGCTCAAGCCACCGCAGAACTATGATTATGGGATGCGCGACTTTGACGTCGTCGACCCCGATGGCAACCGCCTTACATTTGGAATGGAATCCCACCCGCCGGGCTGAGGGCCGCCTTGGATCAATCTGAGAAGCACTCGTAGCGAGCATATGTTGTCTGCTTTGCTCGAAAGCGGACACGCGCTAGGCATTTATGAGTACACGCCCTAATCACGTGAAGCGTCGCCTTGTTGGACCCTTCCTCGCGCGATATTTTCATGGCCAGAGCGCCACCCGATGTGCGCGTGCGCACATCGGATCGGCCCAGGAGAAAAAGTCATGATGTCGAGCGTGATCGGCGGCGCCATGCTGCCCCATGCGCCTCAATTCTTCACCATGCCCGAGACCGAGGACAAGAAGGTCGTCGAGCACGTGCGCGAGGTCGCCGCCGAGATCGGCAAGAAGCTGCGCGCCTTGCAGCCCGACCTTTGGATCATCTTCTCCAACGATCATGCCGAGCAGTTCTTCCACACCACCGCGCCGCCGTTCACCGTCCATGTCGGCGGGGAGGCGGGCGGCGAGTTCGCCGGCCGCAAATTCCACTGGCAGATTCCGAGCGAGATCGGTTTCGAGATCGTGCGCCAGCTCTACCGGCAGAACTTCGATCCCGCTTTCACCAGCACGGCGAAGATCGATTACGCGATCGGGATTCCGTTGACGCATATCGGCCACACCGGTCCCGTGCTGCCGATCTATGTGAATGCCTATTTGCCGCCGCAGCCCACCATGGAGCGCTGCTACGCCTTCGGACAGGCGGTGGCGCGCACGGTGACGGCGCTCGGTCTCAAGACCGTAGTGCTTGCGAGCGGCGGCATGTCGCATTTCCCCGGCACCGACCGCTACGCCAATCCGCAGCTCGAGTGGGACAAGCGCGCCCTCGACAAGCTCAAGAGCGGCAATCTGAAATCATTGATCGGCTACGACGAGAGCGAGCTCGACGACACCGGCAATATCGAGCTGCGCTGCTGGGCCTGCGCCGCCGGCGCGTTGGGCGAGCGCAAGCCCGACATCGTCTCCATGGATCCGAGCTGGCATCACAATTATGCATCGCTGGGCTGGACCGACGGTCGGGCCGACGCACAGCGCGCCGCGCACTATCCTGCGATCAAGCCGGAGTTGGTCGAACTCACATCGGCGCTGCACTCCCTTGCCCACGACGCCGAGCTGCGCGCGCAATACCTTTCCGATGCGCCGGCCTTCGCCGACAAATTCGAGTTGCCGCCCGAGCAGCGCGAAGCGCTGATCAAGCTCGACCTTGCGGCGATGGTGAAGATGGGCGCGCACCCGCTGGTTCCGTTCCTGGCGCAATTGCAGATTGCGCGCCAGCGCCCGCGGTCGTAACGCAAGCTGGTCAGACGAGGGTAGGGTGGGCAAAGGCGCGGTGACGAGTACCGGGGCACCACGTCTGCACACCGTCGGCGTAATAGGGAGGTGCATCAGATGAACGGGATCAGACCACACGCGCTCGCCCTGACCTTCATTCTGGCATCGCAATTTGCAGGCGAAGCTTGGGCGCAGGGCGATATCGCCAAACGGCTCATTGGTACGTGGCGACTGGTCGATATTGTTGATGACAAGGGCAAGCCGACACGCGGCCCTCATCCGACCGGATATATCCACTATGATCCTTCCGGCATTATGTCGGTGCAGATTCAACCGGATTGGGAGCGGCCAAAGTTCTCGTTTGGAAAATCGACGCCTGAGCAGGCAAAGGCCGCGCTGGAAGGCTACACCGCCTATTTCGGCACCTATTTGGTCGATGAGCAAACCGCAACGGTCACACATCGCCGCGCGGGGAATATCAATCCGGGCGACATGGGCGATTTCCTTCGCAAAGTCGAATTCCGCGATAACCGGCTGATCCTCCGCAGCCTCGATACCAACAATCTGAATACTTGGGAGCGGGTCACTAAGTAAGGCGGTCCGCCACAATCAAACTGAGGCACTACCCGGTGAGCGTTGACGCGCGCGCCCGGTCGTATTCAACTAGCGGCGAGTTGCGCCGCCGAGCGGCGCCACACGCATCAAGCCCCGGAGCAAACCCATGAAGAAGCTGGTCCTGGAGACCACGGCGCCGTTCCAGGGACTGCCCGAGCTCGTCGCCTATGACGAGGGACTGTTCGAGAGGGAGGGGCTCCTCATCGAATGGGCCGACCGGGAAAAGGGAGTCGAGAAAAAGGTCGAGACCCATGTGACCAGCCCGAAAGAGGTCGACCCGTTTGCCAGCCACGGCAAGCTGTTCGAGCAGGGCAAGGCCGACATGTATAATGCGTGCGAGTGGGGCAACTACTGCCGGGTGCAGGCGACGGGCGCCGGCAGCCGCCAAGTCGGCCGCCGCGCCATCGTCACCTACTCGGCCCTGGTGGTGGCGCCCGATTCGCCGGTCTACACCCCGCAACAGCTCGCCAACCGCACGATCGGCGTGCCGTTCTATTTCGGCACCCACTACATCGCGCTGCACATGCTGGAAGGCTTCTTGCGGCGCGAGGAGATCAAGCTCTGCCGCGCGCCGAACGGCTCACGCTACCGCCTCGCCGCCCTCATGCAGGGCGAACTCGACGCCACCACCTTGACCGAGCCGCACATCACGCTGGCGGAGAAGAAGGGCTGCCGCATCATCTGCGCGGCGTTCTTCCACGGCACGGAGGTGGCGTCCGAGCGGGTGGACGCGGAAACCTATGCCGCCTTCAACCGTGCGGTGCGCGAGGCGGTGCGGCGCATCAATGCCGACAAGCGCGCCTATCTGCATTACTTTATCGACTATCATGCCAAGACCGATCCGGAGATCGCCGCGCTCAAGGTGGACGACCTGCGCGAGAGCCGGCTCGTGGTCTGCGATCCCGCGCCGATCCCGCTCGACGAGATGCAGCGCACCTACGACTGGCTCAAGAGCTGGGGCATGCTGGAAGAGACGGCGTCCCCGCTCGATCTCGTCAACATGGACGTGCAGCGCTACGCGCATGCGGCGGCGGAGTAGGGCGAAGGAGCCGCCGCCGGCGTGGCCTTTCGACCTGCGTTTTCGGGGATCAGCCTAGCCGCCGCTAACTGGGACGGTCATCTTTCTTTTCCTTCGATGAGGCAAATCCAACCCCCGCGCCCACGATCGCGCCGATCACGGTCCCGAGCCCCGGCACGATCGTCCCGGCCGCGCCGCCAACGAGCGCACCAGAAATTGTGCGGTTCTTATCGGCCCATGCTTTAGTCCGCTCCCACAGGGGGGCGGGTTTTGTTTCGTCGCTCATGTTGCTTCCCTCAGTGAAAGAGCGGTTGGATGTTAGCCCATCCGCCGCATCGGCGCGAGGTGGCTCGGCTCTTGCATCGGCGCCGTGGTGCAGAATATTGCCCATTGCTGCATCAGGCGCCGACGTTTCTCGAACATGTCGCCGCGCCTGTAAGCTCGCTCCACCTTGCTGCCGACGACCAAGGCCGTTTTCAACGATCTCATTTTGGAGCGCCGTGCGCTCGCTCGCCCACGTCTTGAACGTCGCGCGGAAGCCGTCACGTCATTGCGTCCCATTTCCTCGCAACAGCATCAGGAAAGCCATGTTGGAAAGCGGACGGCCGGACTTGCCGCCCGGTCCACATGCTAAGCAAGCCTCCTGGCAACCGTCACCGCCGGGGTGTTAAATTCAGCGGAGGCGGATATCCGCCGCTCGGGACGCTCCAAGCGGAGAGGAAACCATGCAGCCCAAACAGGATCGCCCGACCGTCAGCATTGCGCCGAACAACCCGGTCTTCGACCTGCCGGTGATCGTCGGCATCGAGGAAGGGCTGTTCGCCAAGGCAGGTCTTGATGTCAGCTTTTCCGCCACCTATGCGGACCGGGAAAAGGACAGCGTGCAGACGCCATTGATGTCGCGCCTCAAGGAGAACCTTTTCGATCGTGGTTCCGCCGACAGCTACAATGTCTGCGAATGGGCGAGCATCGATCGGCTGGAGCGCGGCAAGCGCGGCGGCAACATCGCGGCGCTGCGCGCGGCCGTCGCCGCGCAGGCGATCCTCAGCTTCGACGACAAACTCCAGGTCCCGCGCGACCTGGCGGACGTGCCGGTGATGGCGCAGGAGCTCATCGGCTCGCACTACACGACGATCCAGATGCTCGAAAGCGCCGTCGGCCCGGAGCACGTCAAGATCCAGAACGGCGGGCTGCCGCAGATGCGCTATGCGGCGCTCAAGACCGGCACCGCGCGGGCGATCGCAGTGATGGAGCCGTTCATCAGCCTCGGTCTCAAGGAGGGCGCCCATATCATCGCCGCCTCGTTCTATCGCGGCGGCGAGGTCATTTCGCCCGATCTGACGCCGGCGCAGCGCAAGGCTTATTACGATGCCGAGAACGAGGCGGTCGACCTGATCAACGCCGACTTTTAC
>JBJMTU010000161.1:0-4100 GCA_045811545.1 Xanthobacteraceae bacterium
CGGAAACGGCCGCCGCACCGCGCTGTCGGGATAGGTCGGGGCCAGCTTGTTCGGATTGAACAGCCATGCCTGCACGCCATCGTTGAAATAGGAAATCTTCATCAGCGCCTGCTCCGCCGACGCGCCGTCGACGATGTCGCAGCCGGTGAGAAAAGCGAGCGCCCCGAGACTGGCGCCGCCACGCAGGAAGAGGCGGCGCATGGGATCGGGCATGAGCTTGGCGGCATCCGCGGCAAGGAGCTCGGGGTTGACGCCAGGCGGAATTTTTCGAATGCGTGACACTTCGTTCTTCCTGACAGTTATCGGCCGATGATCATGGCCCGCAGCGACTTCGGAACGAGAAGGCTCATAACGATGTGCACGACGAGAAAGCCGACGATTGCCGCCATGGCGAAGAAGTGCACGTAACGAGCGGCGTCGTAACCGCCGAACAGGGCGGTTAGTTCCTGCAACTGCACCGGCTTCCAGATGGCGAGGCCCGACAGCACTATGACGACGCCAACGAGAATGATCCCGAGATAAAGCAGCTTCTGCACGGCGTTGTAGACCGCGAGATCGTCGTGGGCGAGCGTTCCGGTGAGCGCGGCTTTGGCGTCGGCAAACACCTCGCCGGCGCGGATCGGGATCAGTTTGCGCCGGAACCGGCCGGTGACAATGCCTAGCACGACGTAGACGAGGCCGTTCACCGCCAGGAGCCACATGGCGGCGAAATGCCAGAGCAGCGCGCCTGCCAGCCAGCCACCGAGCGTGATCGCGGGAGGAAACACGAACGGGAACAGCGGCGAGGCGTTGTAGATCGCCCACCCCGAGCCGATCATGAGGACCATGGCAATGGCATTGACCCAATGGGTGAGCCGCACCCAGAACGGATGGATGACCGGCCCTGCCGACTCGGCCGGCGTCAGCGCCCGATCATGGGTAGCTTCGATCGACATGGCTTTTGCGATTACGCGATCTATAGCAAATTCCCGGAGGCTGATCGTTCACGTTCCTGTGCCGCGCCTCTCAACTACGTGAATAAAGCGGCGTCGGATGCGCTAGCTCGAATGCTGCGGCGGACCAACAGTAGTGGTGAGAGCCATGTCGAAGACCGGTGCCGGCAATTTCTTCGAAGATTTCCGCGTCGGCCAAGTGATCAGGCATGCCACGCCTCGCACGATTACCGTGGGAGACGTGGCGCTCTACAATGGTCTGTTCGGCCCGCGTTTTGCAGTCCAGTCCTCGGATGCATTCGCGCGCGCGATCGGCTATCCGTGCTCGCCGATCGATGACCTGCTCGTCTTCCACGTCGTGTTCGGCAAGACCGTGCCCGACATCTCGCTCAATGCGGTCGCCAATCTCGGCTATGCCGCGGGACGCGTGCTCGCGCCGGTCTATCCCGGCGACACGTTGTCTGCCGAGTCCGAGGTCATCGGCCTCAAGGAGAATTCGAGCCGCAAGACCGGCATCGTCTTCGTGCGCTCGACCGGTTGCAAGCCGGACGGCACCAAGGTGCTTGAATACGTACGCTGGGTCATGGTGCGCAAGCGCGACGAGACAGCGCCGGTCCCCGGCGATCATGTGCCGCGCCTGCCGGAAGCAGTGCTTCCGAGTACGCTCGGCGATGCCTGCCCGCGCATCGACGTCGCCGCTTACGACTTCACGCTCGCCGGCAGTCCCCATCGTTTCGGCGATTACGCCGTCGGCGAAAGGATCGACCACATCGACGGTGTGACCGTCGAAGAGGCGGAGCACCAGATCGCAACTCGGCTCTATCAGAACACTGCGCGTATCCATTTCGATCAGTATTCGGCGGCGCAGGGCAGGTTCGGCCGCCGCCTGATCTATGGCGGCCACGTGATCTCGCTCGCCCGCGCGCTCTCCTTCAACGGGCTTGCCAATGCCTTCCACATCGCCGCGATCAACGGTGGGCGGCACGTGGCGCCACTGTTTGCAGGTGCCACCGTATTCGCCTGGTCCGAGGTACTGGCCAAGTCCGATTTGCCGGGACGCGAGGACGTCGGCGCGCTGCGGCTGCGCACCGTCGCGGCCAAGGACCACCCATGCGCCGACTTCCCGCTCAAATCGGGCGAGGAGGACGACCCCGCGGTGCTGCTCGATCTCGACTATTGGGTGCTGATGCCGCGGTAGCCCGCGATGCCGGTTATTCCTCGCTGCATCGTTGCCTAGGCGGTCGTCCGCAGATGCTCGACGAGCTGACGGGCATAGGGTGGCAGCTCGTCAAGGCTACGGATGCAGATCGTGAGCTCGCGCACTGCCCAAGGATCGGTCAGCGGCACCGGAACGATTGTCATGGTCCGCGCGACGCGGCGCGCGGTGGTCTCGGGCACAATGCCGATCCCGACATGGCACTCGACCAGCCGGCATACAGCATCGAAGCTGCGTAATTGCACGCGCAGTCGTAGCGGCTGTCCGATACGCACGGCTTTATCGGCGAGGAAACGCTGCAGCGCGCTGGCACGATCCAACCCGACGAAGTCATAGTCGAGCACATCCGCAAACGCGATCGTCGAGCGCTTGGCGAGCGGATGGTTGCGCGCCACGACCAGCACGAAACGGTCTTTGCGGAAGGGAAAGGTCTGCAGCGCGCTCGTATCGACGGTAGCAGCGACGATGCCGAGGTCGGCAACACCTTCAGCGATGAGACCTACGACCTCGTCGCTGAGCCGCTCCTCGAGATCGACGCTGACGTTGGGGTGTGTGGACAGGAACGAACTCAGCGCTTCGGGCAGGAACTCCGTGAGCGCGTTGGTATTGGAGAGCACCCTGACTTGGCCGGCGAGCCCGCCGGCATAGACGCCGAGGTCCTCGCGGAGCCGCTCGGCCTGCCGCAAGATCACACGCGCATGTTGCAACAGCGTGCGGCCGGCCTGGGTCGGCGTCACCCCTTGCCGGCCGCGCACGAGCAGCGTCGCGCCCAGCGCTTCCTCCATGTTGCGAATGCGCGTGCTCGCGGCGGCCAGCGCGAGATGCGCGCGCTCGGCACCGCCCGTGATGCTGCCCGCCTCGACCACGTGGCGAAACAGGCTCAAATCGGTGAGGTCGAAGCGCATGGGCTGGCGGCAGGAGCCTTGGGTTCCTTCGAATTCGGCGAAGGAAAGCTACGCGAGATACCTATTGTCCGCCAAGTGCCTGAGGGTCATATTCGCCGTTGACGAAAGCATATCGCCGAAGGCGATGCATTGCCGTGCGCGGCGACTTTGGTTACGAACGCAATGCGCGCGAGGATGGAGAAGAACAATGGCCGAAACCAAGGCACCCGCTGAGCGGCCGCTCTCCCCCCACCTCTTCATCTACAGGCCGATGCTGACGATGATGATGTCCATCGTCCATCGCATCACCGGTGCTGCCCTCTATTTCGGCACGCTGCTGGTGGCGTGGTGGCTGCTCGCGGCGGCGTCCGGTCCCAAGCCTTATGCCGGCATCGGCTCGTTCATGAATTCGTTCTTCGGCCGTCTGATCCTGTTCGGCTATACTTGGGCGCTCATGCATCACATGCTGGGCGGCATCCGACACCTGATTTGGGACACCGGACGCGGCTTCGGCCCCCATGAGCGCGAATGGCTGGCGATGGCGACCCTCGTCGGTTCCATCAGCCTGACCGTCCTGATCTGGATCGTCGGCTATCTGTTCATGGGAGGGTCGCGCTGATGAGTTCGCAGACATGAGCACGCCGCTCAAGCACGTGCGCGGCCTCGGACCTGCGAAATCCGGTACCGGGCATTTCTGGCGTCAGCGCCTCACTGCCGTGGCCAACGTGCCGCTCACCATCGCTTTCGTCTTAATCGTGGTGGCGCTGCTCGGGCGCAATCACGCCGCCGTGGTGCAGATCCTCGGCTCGCCGCTCATTGCGGTGATCATGCTGCTGTTCATCATCTCGGTGACGACGCATATGCGCATCGGCATGCAGGTCATCATCGAGGACTACGTGCACGACGAGGCAAGGAAGCTCGTCCTGCTGATTGCGAACACCTTCTTCGCCATTGCGGTGGGGCTCGCCTCGGCCTTCGCCATACTCACGCTCAGTTTCAAGGTGTGACCGGTGGTTAGCAACGGCGGATCAAACGGCAAGGGACCGGCCATCAACGGTCGCGCCTACC
>JBJMTU010000162.1:0-23402 GCA_045811545.1 Xanthobacteraceae bacterium
ACATCGGCCTGCAAAGGGACGGCGAAGCCATGATCGACTACCGCGAGCGCGCGCCGCTGGTGGTGCCGCCCAGCCGCGATCTGCCGCCGCCGCGCAGCGAAGATGAGGTGACCGCCAAAACTGCGGCATGGCCGAAGGACCCGGACGTCAAACGCGCCAAGGAGCACGCAGCGGCCGAAAAAGCGCGCCTCAAAGGCAACAACTCCGTGGAAGAGCAAATGCGCGCGCTGCGGCCGGATGAACTCGACAAGCCCGGCCGCGCGGCGAAAGGCAGCGACGCCAAGGGCGCCGGCAAGACTCCCGAGGAATCGTCCCGTCCGCTGATGCCCTCCGAGCTCGGCACCAAAACGAAGAAATTGTTCGGCTCGATCATGTCGTCCTTCACACCGGCGCAGCCGGAAGCCGAGCCGTTCACCGGTGAGCCGACGCGCGACAGCATGACCGCCCCGCCCACCGGCTATCAGACGCCGTCTCCCAACTATCCCTACGGGGTCGGCACGCAGGACAAGCGCGGCAAGGCGACGACGCTCGAGGAGCGGGTGGAACCCAAGCGTTGACACGGAACCTTCCGCGACAACGCGCCCCATACACATTTGACCGCAAGCGGTTGAGGTTTGCTCTCGCGTTCTGCGGCCGGAACGTGCATCGTGGGGGCGACAGCTAGTCCCACGAGAGCGAATTCGTGCCCAACAAACTAATCCTTCCCATCGCCACCCTTGCCTGCGCGCTGCTCGCTGGTGCGGTGCATGCTCGCATCGGCGCCCAGGTCACCAACTTCACCCTATCGAACGGACTCGAGGTCGTGGTTATTCCCGATCATCGCGCGCCGGTCGTGACGCACATGGTCTGGTACAAGGTCGGCTCCGCCGATGAGACGCCGGGCAAGTCGGGCCTCGCGCATTTCCTCGAACATCTGATGTTCAAGGGCACGGAGAAGAATCCATCCGGCCGCTTCTCCCAGGTCGTTGCCACCATCGGCGGACAGGAGAACGCGTTCACGTCGTCCGACTATACCGGCTATTTCCAGCGCGTACCGCGCGACCAACTCAAGGGCATGATGGAGTTCGAAGCCGACCGAATGACCGGATTGGTGCTCACCGACGACGTGGTGCGGCCCGAGCTCAATGTCGTGCTGGAAGAGCAGAACATGCGGGTCGGCAATAATCCCGGCGCGCGGCTCGGCGAGCAGATGGATGCGGCGCTCTACCTCAACCATCCCTACGGCAGGCCGGTCATCGGCTGGCGGCACGAAATCGAGCAGCTCGACCGCGAAGGTGCGCTGGAATTCTACCGGCGTTTCTACACACCCAACAATGCGATTGTCGTCATCGCCGGAGACGTGAACGCGGAAGAGGTTCGCGCCCTGGCGCAAGAGACTTACGGCAAGGTTCCCCGGGTCACCGATGTCAAGCCACGGCTGCGCCCACAGGAGCCGGTGCAGCAAGCGCCACGGACGGTCACGCTGGGGGATCCGCGCGTCACCCAGCCCAGCATGAGCCGGTATTATCTCGTTCCCTCGAGCACGACGGCACGGCCGGGCGAGAGCGAGGCGCTCGACGTGCTCACCCACATTCTCGGGCGCGGTGCGAACAGCCGCCTCTATCAGACGCTGGTGATCGACAAGGGGATCGCGGTGAATGCGGGCGCGAGCTATGACGGCACCGCCGTCGACCACACGCGTTTGAGCGTCTACGGAACGCCCAAGCCGGAAACCAGCCTGCCCCAGCTCGAAGCGGCGATCGACGCCGTGCTCACCGATGTCGTCGAGCACGGGGTGACCGCCGAGGAGCTCGAGCGCTCCAAGAACCGAATGATCGCCGACTCCGTCTACGCCAACGACAACCAGCGCACATTGGCGCAGTGGTATGGCTCCTCGCTGGCGACCGGCGCAACCGTCGAGCAGGTCCGCACTTGGCCCGACCGCATACGCGATGTCAGTGCCGAAGCGGTGCACGAGGCCGCCCGCCGCTGGCTCGACAAGCGCCGCTCGGTCACCGGCTATCTCGTCAAGGAAAGCCGCCACGAGGAGAATCGCTCGTGACTGCCTTCGCATGGATGCGCGCCGGATCGCGCGCCCTGATCACGCTGGTGGCGGGCGCGGGTATCGCCCTTGCCGCCCCCGCGGCACGTGCGATGACCGTCGAGCGGGTGATCAGCCCCGGCGGCATCGAGGCTTGGCTGGTGCGCGATCACACCCTGCCGCTGATCGCGGTCGAATTCGCCTTTCTCGGCAGCGCCGATCAAGACCCGATGGACAAGCCCGGCGTCGCCAGTATGGCGACGAGCCTGCTCGACGAGGGCGCCGGCCCGTTCGACGCCAACGCGTTTCATGATCGGCTCGAACGCAAGGCGATCGAGCTCAGCTTCCGTGCCGGTCGCGACTATCTGCGCGGCACGTTGCGCACGCTCGCGGAGAACCGTGACGAAGCGTTCGACTATCTGCGGCTGGCGCTGAACGAGCCGCGCTTCGACCCGGCGGCGGTGGAGCGCATGCGCGCGCAGATGATGGCACGGCTGCGCCGCGAGATCCTCAGCCCGAACGACATGGCGAACCGCGCTTGGTGGGCGACGGCTTTCCCCGATCATCCCTACGGGCTGCCGGTCAACGGCACGCTCGAATCGGTGCCGCAGATCACCGTGGAGGACATGAAATCCTACACCGGGCGCGCGCTGGCTCGCGACAACGTCAAGATCGCGGTGGTCGGCGACATCGATGCCGAGACCACCGGCAAGCTCCTCGACCGCACCTTCGGAACGCTGCCGGCCAAGGCCGATCTCAAGCCCGTTGCGCCGGTGGTGCCGCAGGGGCTCGGCCGCCGCGTCGTGATCCATCTCGACGTGCCGCAGGCGGTGGTGAATTTCGGCGGGCCGGGCATTGCGCGCAGCGATCCCGATTTCATGGCCGCCTATATCGTCAATCACATCCTCGGCGGCAGCGCGTTCTCCTCGCGGCTCTATGTCGAGGTGCGGGAGAAGCGCGGCCTCGCTTATGGCATCTCCGCCAGCCTGGTGTGGCTCACCCGCACCGCGCTGTTGCTCGGCCATACCGCCACGCGCGCCGACGCGACGGCGCAGACCATCGAGCTCATCGAGCGCGAGATCGGCCGCCTCGCCGAGGAGGGACCCAGCGAAGCCGAGTTCATCAAGGCCAAGACCTATCTCAAGGGTTCGTTTGCGCTCGGCCTCGACACGTCGAACCGGATCGCCAGCCAGCTCGTGCAGATGCAGATCGACGATCTCGGCATCGATTATATCGAGCGCCGCGCGGGCCTGATCGATGCCGTGACGCTGGACGATGCCAAGCGCGTGGCCAAACGATTGCTCGACGGCAGCATGCTCGTCACCGTCGTGGGCCGCCCCGAGGGCGTCACCTCGACGGAGAGCGCTGCCGGAGGCTCGCCCGGCCCCCTCGCCAAGCCGCGCGAAACATCCGTGGGTCGGGTACCGGAGCAGCGCTAGCTTCCCGTGCACGCGCCTGTGGCACGGCTCGCCCTTCCTCTCTGCACCATCTCCGATCAATGCCGGAGCGGCATCAACCGGATTTCGCGCAAGCCTGGTTCGCGCTAGAAGCGGGCACAGCGCGGGAGCACGCTCTTTGCTCGTCGTTGGCGCGACAGGTCGGCGATGATCCGCATCACCCCTTCCATCGGCATCGGCGAGGACGAGCTCGAGGAGCACTTCATCCGCGCCTCGGGTCCGGGCGGGCAGAACGTCAACAAGCTTGCGAGCGCGGTGCAGCTTCGTTTCGACGTGCGCCGCTCGCCGAGTCTTTCCGACGACGTGCGCGCGCGGCTCGAGCGGCTTGCCGGCAGACGCCTCACGCGCGAGGGCGTGCTGGTGATCAACGCGCAACGCCATCGCACCCAGGAGCGCAATCGCGAGGACGCGCGCGAACGCCTCTTCGACTTGATTCGCCGCGCCGCGGTGGCGCCGCGTGCGCGCCGGCCGACCAAACCGACCGCCGGCGCGCGCGAGCGCCGGCTCGACTCCAAAAAGCGCCGCGGCGCGATCAAGGGCCTGCGCCGGGCAAAACCACCGCTCGAGTAGCGAGGGCTTCGCTTGGCCGAAATCGCGGCCGTCTTCGCGCGGCACGTTGCGGTTGCACGGTTCCCTGTAAAGAACAGGCGCGAAACAGGGGAGCCGAGCCGGCGCCTTTTTCCTGCAGCCGCGGGTTGGTGCTGCACGCATGTCGTCCCGGCCGAGCGTAGCGAGAGCCGGGACGACATGCACACCGGCCGGTGATCATGGGTCCCCGCAACGGGGCCCCCGCGACGCATAGCGCGTCATAGACGCGCGTAAACGCGCTTCTGCTGTCGCGGGGTGCCCCTCGCGGGGACGACCGGACAGAGATAGCCGCGCGTCCGATCGCATTCTTCACGATGTCAAACAGCCCACCTCGTTCCCGCGGCGCGTTTTTTGCGCCCGGGTTTTGCACGTTGGCTTTGTGCCCACCGGATCGAAGGGTGGGCGGAGCGCCGACAGGCGCCTTTTTGTTATCGTTGTCGCGCCGGTTTGTTATCGTTGTCGCGCCGGCAAGCGCGAGTGTGGGCCGCGCGGGTGACGCGCGGGTCGCGTCGTGCGAAGCCGCGCCCGACGCGCTCGCCTTTCGGCGCTCCACCGTGGCGGTCCCCCCGCCACGCCCCGCTCCGCTCCGTCTTCGGATCATTTCCGGAAACGCCCTCAACGAGCGGGATGCGAATGTTGTACTACGGATACGATACGTAGTCAATAGGGTAGTTACGTTGTAGCTGAAAAAAATGGATTGCCCGTGAGCCAGGCAACTGCGTGTTCTACGAATGCAGGCCGTTCTATCTCAGCTTCAGAGAGCTCCCAGCCGCCAAATCAGGAGAGAGCTCTTTACATGTGGTAGATTATGGTGCGTCACTTCTGCTCCGTTGCCGCACGTTGCATCCTCTGCGAAACCGGACTTTGATCCGCCACAGCCATTGAACCCGATCCGGTGAGAGCCGCCACATTGGCGAAGCGAGCCATCTCACAAGTCGGCGGGATCGATGCAACAGGAGCAAAGCCTTTGAGCGCCCTTCCCGCCATCGCTTTCGCCGGGCTCATCGCCGCAACGAGCCTGCTGGCTGCGGCCGCTTGGTCGCCTGCGGCGGCCATGGATATTTCAGGCGCCGGCGCGACGTTTCCCTATCCGATCTTTTCGAAATGGGCGGATGCCTATCAGAAAGAGACCGGAATCGTCGTGAACTACTACCAGATCGGCTCCGGCGCCGGGATCCGACACGTTCGCAACGACATCGTCGCTTTCGGCGCCTCCGACATGCCGCTCCAGCTCGATCAGCTCGACAAGGATGGCCTCGTTCAATTCCCCAGCGTGGTCGGCGGCGCTGTTGCGGTCGTGAATCTCGAGGGCATCAAGTCCGGCGACGTGAGGCTCGACGGAGCGACACTGGCGAAGATCTTTCTCGGCGAGGTCAAAACCTGGAATGATCCAGCAATTGCGAAGCTCAATCCGAATGTGAAGCTTCCCTCGCAACCCATCGTGGCCGTCCGTCGCTGGGACGATGCCGGCACCACCTTCGTCTGGACCAATTACCTATCGAAGGTCAGCCGGGAGTGGGCGTCGAAGGTTGGCGCAAACACCTCCGTCCAGTGGCCGACCGGCGTCGGTGCCAACGGCCATGAGGGCGTCGTCAACACCGTGCGGAATACGAAGGGCGCGATCGGCTATGTCGAATACTCTTATGCCGAGCAGAGCAAGCTGGCGATCGTGAGCATGATCAACAAGGACGGCAACACCGTGAGCCCCAGCCCGACGGCGTTCGAGGCCGCGGCCGCGAACGCAAAATGGGACAAGGACGACGGTTTCTACGTCATCCCAACCGATCAACAGGGCCTCGCCTCATGGCCCATCACCAGCGCCACGTTCGTCTTCGTTCCCAAAGAGCCGAAGGATCCGCTCGCTGTCGGCGAGGCGCTGAAGTTCTTCGCCTGGGCCTATGCCAAAGGCGGCAAGATGGCCGAGGACATCGGCTACGTGCCGTTGCCGAAGAACCTGGTCGAGGATATCGAGAAGGTCTGGGCGAGCACAATCAAGGATGCGAGCGGAAAGCCGCTCTATGCTTTGGCGCCCTGAACCTGACCAGCGGTTTCGGGCGCAACAATTTTGCGGCGTTTTGTAGCGAGGCTTGGCCTTGACCGACGAGACATGGTGCGTCGCAAAGCTTGATACATTACCGAAAATTCACGGCTATCGCCTGAACCGGTGGCCCTGCTTGGACAACCAATGGTCCGAAAGTGTTTTGGCCGTCATTGCCGGGCTTGACCCGGCAACCGCGAGTGCAGAGGCCGTCATTGATCCAACTTTGGACGATCAGGCAGGGCTCGCGGCGGCCCCCGTCACTGCGGACGACGGCTTTTCGTTCTCCGCGTTCCCCAAGCAAGTAGCCCCGGCTGACGTCGTCAAGGAGGCGATGCCGGCCGAGCAGGTTTCGCATGAGGACATCCCCGGCTCCGGAACGCCGGAGAGCGAAGGCGCTCATCCCGACGTCGGAAGCGAGGACGTGGGCAACGCCGCGCCGAGCAAGGAGCATGTGGTGCATCACGGCGATCTCGCCCCCTGATCAACGTCCTGACCGCTATCGCATGAACAGGCAGCCCTTTCCGTGCAACTAAGCTTCAACTGAACTCAGGGAGGTCGCTATGGCCCCAGTTTTACCAGATAAGTCCTGGAAAGATCAGATCATCAATGCTGTGTTCGGGAGGGGGATCGTAGGCCAGACCGTCAAGGATTGGGTAGATAATACGCAGAAATTTTTTAAAGGTGAAAAAGTGGAGACACGTTTTTCAGGTGGCGCAGTCCAGAAGAAACCACCTGAGCCCCCCACGGACTGGAGCAGGTTGAACATGGATCACGACGCTCCACGTGGAAAACCGGCGACAAAAACTCCAGTCGCCGGTGTCGATGACGACATCTCATCGGTGTTTGGCGCCGGCGTGATGGCCAGCGTTGCCATGAATCGCGATCACGTGACCCCGGATGTGGCACGTGATCGCGTGGAAGGAGCCTTGCACACAGAGGCGAGAGCAACGGCACCTAGCCAGCCTGCGACCTCCGCCCCCGTCAGCGCGGACGATAGCTGGTCGTTCTCCATGTTCGCCAAGCAGGGAACGCAACCTCAGCAGCCGACAACCGATGACGACCAGGACGCTTCGCAGGGACAGGTCGCGATCGCATCCGACAGCGAAGACGCGCCCGCCCATGATGCCGCTCAGCAGCCGGAAACCGACGACGACGAGGAAGAACAGGTCGCGATCGCATCGGACGACGAAGACGCGTCCCCCGATGATGATGCTGCTCAGCAGCCGGCGACCGAGGACGACGCGGAAGCCTCGCAGGAAGAGGTGGCGATCGCATCGGACGATGACGACGTGCGCAGCGACGATGATGCTTCGCAGCAGCCGGCCACCGATGACGACGAGGACGCCTCGGCGGAACAGGTAGCGGTCGCATCGGACGCCGAAGCCGCGACCGCCGATGATGCCGCGGTGATGGAGACCGCGAATGCGCAAGCCGTGCCCGATCCGGACGACGGCTTTTCGTTCTCTGCGTTCCCCAAGCCGGTAACCCTGGCTGACGTCGTCAAGGAGGTGATGCCGGCCGAGCAGGTTTCGCATGAGGGCATTCCCGGCTCCGGGACGCTGGAGAGCGAAACCGCTCCTCCCGACGCAGGAAGCGAGGACGTAGGCAACGCCGCGCCTAGCAAGGAGCTGGTGCATCACGGCGACCTCACCCCTTGATCAAGATGCGGACCGCACGAAATGAGGGTTCACCATGCTCTCGAAAAGGTCACTCTCCTCACCTCGGTCGGACGGGTATGCGCCATCGCTCGAGGGCCGGGGAGATCGCCACGGCCATGACGAGCACCAGAGTCGAGGTCGTCGTGAAGCGCGCACGAAACACGTTTGAAACCGTTTTCTGGCGCGACGAAACGCGATTCAGGCCTTCAGCCGTGAACACGCAATTTTATACGCGAGACAAAGGAGCGAGGGTCGCATGAACCGGCGGCCCCGCTCGTACGACCAATGTCGCTAGATTGAGGGAGGACACACTATGGTGGGACGTCATGGCAGTGGCAGTAGCTACGTCTATCGAAAAGGTCCTACTCCTTCACCGGTCGGAGAGAAAACAGAAGATGGCAGTCCTAGTAAGACCACTTTGCCCGCTGACAGGCTAAAAGAAATCCAAGCTGCAGTGGAAGCCAGTCCTAATAAGATCGCTGTGATTTTTGCGAGAGATCATCAGGTCCCCGGCAAGTCGATGCATGCAAGCGACAAGTTCAAGTTCGATGACGGGAGCCGGAGTTGGGACCACGTTGCCATTGCTTGGATGGACGCAAATGGCAACTTGGTATTCGCGGAAGCGCGCCCGGTAAACGGCGCGTGGGGGGTAGTGTTCTTTGGCAAAAACGACCCAGGAACCGCGACACAGTTGGTGACTGAGTACAAGGACTTTAAGGTATTATCGATCGACCTTGGGCGTTATGGGCCGGGCGCACGTGACGCATTCGTGAACGCGGTCAGCGCGGCAACTGGGCCCGGAAGTAACTATTCGGCAACTAACCGAAATATTGGCACTGTTTGCTCTGCTGCCATAGAGAAGGGATTTGCAGCTGCCCGCGACGCGCAGAAGCCCCTGCCCCCGTGGGTGAAAAACCTTAAAGCCTCCTTTGAGCGCGTCACGCTTCTTGGTTTGAATCAGCTGAATCTCTACACTCCCAAGCGCGCCTACTTAGAGGTTGCAAAACATTCCGTCCCCTTCCGCTTCAACCCTGCGGCGCCTGTGGCGAAGCGCGAGTGGTTGGTCGTGGGACAGCCGAAGATAGTGGTCGTCGAAACTGATATTAGCAATTCCGTGAATGATGCTGGCAATGCAGCGCTCGCGGGGCTTGCGTTAGGGACGATTGTTACTCTTCCCCCCGAAGCTCGTGCTTCACAGCAGCCGCGACCCGATGACGACCAGAAGCCTTTGCAGCAAGAGCTGAAGGACCCGTCGGACGAAGAAGACGACGAAGACGCGCTCGCCGATGACTCCCTTCAGGACCCCGAAACCGACGCGGACGACGACGAGGAAGATTTGGAGGAAGAGGCGAGCCTCGCACCCGACTCCCAAGACGCGCGCACCGGTAATGCGCCCCAGCAGCCGGCAATCGATGACGACGCGGACGACGATGACGATACCGATGATAGTGCTCAGCAGCCGGCAATCGATGACGACGACGAGGAGCCTGCGCAGGAAGACGACGAGGAGGATGAGCTGGCGGACGCGTCGGATGCCGAAGACGCGCCCACCGCCGATGCTCCCGTGATGCAAACCGCGAACGCCGAAGGCGGCGCCGATGCGACTGGGGACGATCAACCAGGGCCTCAGCTTGCCACCTCGGCCCCCGTCACTGCGGAGGATGGCTTCTCATTCTCCCTGTTCCCCAAGCCGGCAGTTCCAACCGAGGTCGCCAAGGAGGCAATGCCGGCCGACCAGGCTCCTCCTGAAGAGAGTTCCAGCTCCGGGGCGCCGGGGAGCGAAGGCGCCCATCCCGACTTGGAAAGCGCGGACGTCGGCAACGCCGCGCCGAGCAAAGAGCCTGTCGTGCATCACGGCGATCTCGCGCCCTGATCGTAAGCGCACAACCGGGGTGCGTACCGCGGAGTGGCCTTGCGCCGGAGGTACGCCTTCCCGGTTTCAAGGGAGCCCGATAATCTGCTACGTTGTTAACGGGTTGGAGAGGCAGCCCCACGGCACTGCGGACAGCACCGAAGCTGCTTTGTTTCCGGACAGATGTCCTTACGGACAGCTCGCGTACGAACGCTTGGGGGAATGATGGTTTGGCGAGCCTAGTCTCCTATCGGACCGACGGGGATTGGATGTGAGCAAGCGAGCGGCTTTTCGCGCGGGGCGTGCGGCGCCGCAGGCGCGCAGCGAGCTGGCGGAAGCCTTGTCCGCCTGCCGGCGCGCGCTGATCGCGCTCGGGCTCGCCAGCGCCCTGGTCAACGTCCTCTATCTGACCGGCTCGCTGTACATGCTCGAAGTGTATGACCGCGTGCTGCCGAGCCGCAGCATCGCGACCTTGATCGGTCTCTCGATCCTGGTCCTGGCGCTGTATGGATTTCAGGCGCTTCTCGATGTCTTGCGCGGAAGAATTCTCATCCGGGTGGCGAGGTCGCTCGGCCAAAGTCTGAGCTTGCGCACGTATGAGAGCATTGCGCGTCTCGCCCTCCGCAACCCTCGGCAGGGCGACGGACTCCAGCCCATTCGCGATCTCGATCAGGTGCGCGCGTTCCTGTCCGGCTCGGGCCCGGTGGCACTCCTGGATATGCCGTGGCTGCCGCTCTACATCGCCGTCTGCTTTGCGTTCCACACCTGGTTGGGAATGGCGGCGCTGGTCGGCGCGATCCTTCTGGTCGGCCTGACTCTGCTGACCGAGGCGTTCACGAACGAGCCGACGAAAGCCGCCACGACCCTGGCGGCTCAACGCAACGCGCTGGCCGAATCCTCGTACGATAATGCCGAGGTCCTGCACGCCATGGGCATGGCGCCGCAACTCGGCGCGCTCTGGAACGAGGTGAATGTCAAGTATCTCGACGCGCATCAACGCGCGAGCGACGTCGGCGGCGCACTGGGAGCGACCTCAAAAGTCATGCGCATGGTGCTGCAGTCCGCCATGCTCGGCATCGGCGCGCTGCTCGTGATCCAGCAACAGGCTACTGCGGGTGTGATGATCGCTGCCTCGATCATCGTTGCCCGGGCGCTCGCGCCCGTGGATCTCGCCATCGCCAACTGGCGCAGCTTCGTTGCCTTTCGGCAAAGCTGGCGGCGGCTGAACGAGCTTTTGCAAGTCATGCCGGACGGCAAGGCGCAGCTGGAATTGCCGAAGCCGGTCTCCAGTCTGTCGGTCGAAGGCATCAGGGTCGTCCCCCCCCCGGCGGCACGCGCATGGTGGTGCAGGACGTGACATTCCGCCTGGAGAAGGGAAGCGCGCTGGGCATCGTCGGTCCGAGCGCCTCCGGCAAATCGTCCCTGGCGCGCGTGTTGGTGGGAGTTTGGCAGGCGGCTGGGGGAGCCGTGCGTCTCGATGAGGCCAAGCTCGATCAATGGACGCCGGGCGCATTGGGCCGCCATGTCGGCTATCTGCCGCAAGACGTCCAGCTGTTCTCGGGCACCGTGGCGCAGAACATCGCCCGGCTGGAAAGCGCACCGCCCTCGCAATCGGTCATCGCCGCGGCCCAGGCCGCCGGCGTGCACGAGATGATTCTGCATCTGCCTGACGGTTATGAGACCGAGGTCGGCGAAGGCGGCGCTTCGCTGTCCGCCGGCCAGCAACAAAGGATCGCGCTGGCGCGGGCGCTCTACGGCGACCCGTTCCTGGTGGTGCTCGACGAGCCCAACTCCAACCTCGATACCGAGGGCGAGGAGGCGCTGACGAAGGCGATCGCCGGCGTGCGGGCGCGCGGCGGCATCGCGGTCGTGATCGCGCATCGGCCCAGCGCGCTCGCCAGCGTCGACCTCGTGCTGGTGATGGTCGAGGGACGCGCGCAATTTTTCGGACCGCGGGACGAAGCCCTTGCCAAGTTGCGGCGTGCGCCCGCGGCGCCGGCGGTACCGTTGAAGGTCGTGAGCAAATCCGAAGAGGTTGCATCGTGAACCCTGATCTGACGGATGTGCAACGCACGTTGCAACGACACGTGCTGGGTGTCGTTGCGGTCGCAATCGTCCTCGTGCTGGCGCTCGGCGGATGGGCCGCCACCACCGAGTTCGCCGGCGCGGTGATCGCGCCGGGACAGCTGGTGGTAAACTCGAATGTAAAAAAAGTTCAGCACCCGAGCGGCGGCATCGTCGGCGAGCTCCTGGTGCAGGAGGGCCAGCGCGTGCGCGAGGGTGACATCGTTGCCCGGCTCGACGACACGCAGGCGCGGGCCAATCTTGCCATTATAGTGAAGGCGTTGGACGAGAATGCCGCCCGCGGGGCGCGCGAGGAGGCCGAGCGCGACGATGCGGACCGCATCGAATTCCCCAAGGAGCTTCTCGCGCGCAATAACAATCCCGACGTCGCCAAGGCGATCGACGGCGAGCGCAAGCAATTCGACATGCGCCGCGTGGCCCGGGAAGGCAAGCGGGCGCAGCTCAAGGAACGCATCGCCCAATTGCGGGAGGAAATTCGCGGCAGCGAATCGCAGATCGAATCCAAGAAGAAGCAGGTCGATTGGGTGGCCAAGGAGCTCACCGGCGTCCAGGATCTCTGGTCGAAAAATCTCATCCCCTATGCGCGGCTCACGGCGCTGGAGCGCGAGAAGGAAAGGTTGGAAGGCGAGCGCGGACAGCTGATCGCGGCGATCGCGCAGGCCAAGGGCAAGATCACGGAAACCGAGCTGCAGATTCTGCAGATCGATCAGGACATGCGTTCCGAAGTCGGCAAAGACCTCGCCGAGATCCGTGCCAAGACCGCCGAGCTGGTCGAGAAAAAGGTGGCCGCGGAGGATCAGCTCAAGCGCGTGGATATCCGCGCGCCGATCGACGGCGCCGTCTTTCAGAAGGCCGTGCACACGGTGGGAGGCGTGATCACGACGGGCGAGGTGCTCATGCTCATCGTTCCCGAAGCCGACGCACTGGAAGCCGAAGTCAAGGTGCAACCGCAGGACATCGACCAGGTGCGCCTTGGCCAGATCGCCATTTTGCGCTTCCCCGCCTTCAACCAGCGCACGACGCCCGAGCTCAACGGCGAGGTCAACCGGGTCTCGGCCGATGTCGCAGAGGATCAAAAAACCGGCGCGCGTTATTACACCGTGCGCATCGCGATCCCGGCGCGCGAGATCGAGCGCCTCAAAGGCCTCAAGATCGTGCCCGGCATGCCGGTGGAATCGTTCATTCAGACCAGTCCCCGCACCGTGATAACCTTTCTCACCAAGCCGCTGCACGACCAGATCAGCCGCGCGTTTCGCGAGAAATAGAGGCCGCCTAATGAGGTGTTGAGCGCGTCATGCGATATGACGCATGGCGCCGGGGCAGGGTCCTCTACGATACATCACTGACCGAGGTCTGGCGGTCGGCATCACACAGCTGAAGCGCAACGAAGGTCCACAGCCTACGTGGCCTTGAAATGCTCCTGCGTTTCGATGTAGCGCGCAGCCCTTATCAAAACGAATCTCGGTTGATCGCACTCACGGCATGGCGGGAAGCGTTTTCCGAATATGCACGTAACCTCATGCTCCTGTGCATGTTCAGGATCGTGGATCACCCGATAAATTCCTGAGTGCGGCACCGCCTCCCCAGGCTTAAATTGGGCGCCGATTGCGACCATGGTTCAATCTCCGCCATGAGACGTATTCATTCATTCTACGCCACCGGTTGACCTTCCGCGCGCGTCGAGCCTCTCTTGGTGACGATTATTGCCGAGAAAAGAGGAACGCTATCAAACGGCGGAGCCGGTCGTCATCCTCAATTAAACCGCGGCCCGCATCGAAAACGAAAAAAGGCCGCTCATATTCGAGCGGCCTTCATCGGCAGGCCGGATAGTGCCAACCCCTATGTCCGCAGCGCACTCCTATCCGAGGTCGTATCTGCGAACGTGATACAGAGACTACCAGCGCAGGAGATTGTCAGCTGTAGCGGTGGCGACACACCGAAGAAAATTACGCAGGCAATATTGCAGCGCAGCGCGAAGGAGTGCGATGCGAAGAATAGCGAAGCTGTTGTAGAACAGCGAAGCTGTTTGCTGCCGCGCAGTAGGACGCGATTTGGCATGAAGCTGCACGTGGAACGGAAAACAAATAGGGCCAGCTTTTGCAGCAGACCGGACATTCACTTTCGCCATCTGATTTCGAGTCGGGCGTTGCGCGCGCCCATCATCGCTGCCGTCCTCATCAGTAACGCGGCGCCCGCGGCTGATTACGAGCTCCTCTCGACGGTGATCGTCAGTCGCCATGGGGTGCGTTCGCCCATCGCGGCACGACTTCGCTGGCGAGCATCGCCGCTGATCCGTGGCCGTCGTGGCCGGTTCCGCCCGGACATTTGACGCCGCGGGGCGCAGAGCTCGCCCGATTGCTCGGCGTCTACTATCGTGATCATTACGCCGCGCGGGGCCTCTTTCCGGCGCGGGGCTGTCCGCCGCCCGGCGCGGTATTTGCCTGGGCGGACATCGACCAACGCACGCGGATGACCGCTCAATCATTGCTCGATGGAATGTTTCCCGATTGCGGTCTGAGGCCTGGCTATCGGCGCGACGCCAAGGCCGATCCGCTGTTCCACCCGACGCGTGCCGGCATTTGCCGGATCGACCCGGCCCGCGCGCGGCAGGCGGTGCTCGAACGTGTCGGTGGCGACTTCAGGACCGTGCTATCGGCGCATCAACGCGAATTGGCAGCGATGCAATCCGTGTTGAAATGCTGCGCCCCGGCGGTGTGTCGCGCATCGGGTGCGGCGGCACCCTGCACGCTGAGTCGTCTCCCGACCGCGATCGTCGGCTCGGACGACCGCGTTCGCCTGTCCGGACCGATCGCGATCGGATCGACGGCGGCGGAGATTTTTCTGCTCGAATATGCGCAAGGCTTGGCGGCACAGGAGGTCGCGTGGGGTCGGGCCGCTAGCCCGGAGGCGATGCGGCCGTTGTGGCGGCTGCACACGCTGCAATTCGATTTGATGCAACGCACGCCTTACCTCGCGGCCCGGCAAGCATCGGCGCTGGTCAACCGGGTGGTCGCCACGATGCGGGAGTCGATCGACAGCGACGGCAATGCGAGGCCAGGGCGCAAGCTGACCCTATTCGTCGGTCACGACACCAATCTCGCGAACATTGGGGGGATGCTGGGGATGCATTGGGCCTTGCCCTCCTATCTTCCCGACCAGACCCCGCCGGCCGGCGCGCTTCATTTCGAGCTGCTGCGCGATCGAGGCTCAGGCAGCTACGCCGTGCGCGTGAGCTACATCGCTCAGACGCTCGAGCAGATGCGTGAGGTCATGCAGCTTAACCCGTCCCGTCCGCCGGAACAGGCAACGGCCACCATTGCGGGATGTCCGGCGAACGACGATGGGACCTGCGCCTGGGCTACGTTCGAGCCGCTCGCGAGCAAGGCCCTCGACCGCGCCTGCGTGGACGCGAACGGGACCTGAGAACAAGGCCCGGTCGTCTCCTCCTAATTTGAGCCAATCTTCAAAACTCGTTTTTTGCGGCACGTATCATTTCCGCCTGGATCGCGTCGTAGAGCACGATCCACGCCTGCTGCATCTCTGGAGTAAACGCGGGACCAAATTGCCGTTGCAAACCCCATATCAAAGCCTCACCGAACGCAATGAAATGCGACGTCTGAACTCCGAAGTCCGCGTGCTTGCGTCCTGTGTGGCTGATGATGGATTGGAATATTTCTCCTTGATCGAGCGTAGCAACAATTGCGGCGATCGTATCCATCAGCTTCAGCTGCTGCCTTTCCATGTCGTCGGGGAAAAGGCGTCGTGTATCGGGCGCGAGTTCAAAGAATCGCCCGTAGAACTGCTCGGCGAGCTTGCGACGGAATGGCCACAACGCGTCGAATGATTTCCTGACTAAATCGATCTGCTCGGGCGTCATCGAATGGCGCTGCATCTTACCACTCGTTCATTCGATCACCTGGTCGGGGCCGGAGGAACGATACGACAGCCCCCAGCGCGCGTACTCCATCGTCGCTCTAGCTCGTTGCGTGTGCCCGCAGGCGCAGCGAAAGCCAGACCTCGAGAATGCCGTAGATGATCGCGTAGATGCCGATGACGTAGAGTAAGGCCAAGGCGCCCGTCCCGGGCTGGACCACCAGAATCAATCCGAAGATGACCGAGAGCACGCCGCTCGCGATCAGCAGCCACTCGTTGTCGATCTCCTTGCGCAGCCTGATCGCGCCCACGATTTGCAGGATCCCGGTCGCGATCGCCCAGCCGGCGATGAACAGCAGCAGGACGAGCGCAGTGATGCCCGGCCAAGCGAATGTCAGTATTCCGACGGCGATGCCCAAAAGTCCTACAAGCGCGAGCCACCAGCGCGGCGCCGGGGCGCCGCCCATGACGGCTTCCGCGAGCGCCAGCACGCCGTCAACGAGCGCGAAGGCGCCGTAGAGGAGCACCAGCGTGAGCAGCGTTATTCCGGGCCAGACGAAGGCAAGCACCCCGAACAGGATGGCGCAGATGCCGCGCAAGAGCAGCAGCCACCAGTGCTTGGCGAGGGCGTGCAGCAGCACGCGTGACCCAAGCGGTGGATTGGCGACGTATGCCATGACAGACCTCCCTCGGTGTGGGCGCCGACCGGCCTTAGTTTTCGCGCCCGTGCTTGTCACAAGCAATCAGGGATTCACTTGAAACTTGGCCAGGGTTTCCCCGACATACCGATGCTCGCCCGCCGCCGGTTCCCGGGCTGCCGCGTTAGGCCGGCGAAGCTTGCCGAAGCCGCGAGAGTGTCTTCCAGCAAGCCAGAATGAGCGCCAACAGCGCGGCGATCGGCGCGAGCAAGGCGTCCGGCGATTGCATGGTCCACAGGGTCGCGCCGCTGATCGCGCACCAGAGCAGCGGCACGATGAGAAGCTCCCAATGCGTGCGATCGGCCGCAATGAGAACGCCGAGCGTCGCCACCACGGTAGGGTCCGGCGCAATGCCGAAGATCTCGGCCTGCAGCCACGGCCGACCGAGCAGGCGGCCGACCAGCGGCCAAGCGAACAGCGCAAGGACAAAGATGCAGAGCCCGGCCGCGCCGGCCACGTCCCGGCACGAGCGTAGCGATAGCCGGTTGTGGATCACGCCGGTCCAGACCAACAGCAGCGCTTCGACTGCATAGCCCGCGGCGAAATAGCTGGCGGCCCAGTTGATGCTGTCGTAGCGGGAGAGCAAGTAGGCCCAGGCGACGAACAGCCAGCAGGTGGCAAGGATGACTGCGACGATGCGACCCTGCCAGGCTCCGCCACGAAGCCACAAAATCAGCACCATGACGCCGAGCACGATGGCCAAAGCATGCCACGGCCAGACCGCGAGATTGTAGAGCTCGAACAGGCGGTAATAGGTGCGCGGCGAAAACAGCAGGAAGTCCGACAGCGAATAGGTCCACCATTCCGACATCAGAGCTTCTCGACATGAGCGATCATGCGCCTACGCATGGCCTCGTCCGGCAGCAGGCTGGTGGCGGCGGCCAGGTTTTCTTGCACATGATCGACCCGGGTGGTCGCCGGGATGGCGCAGGTCACGGCCGGATGAGAGACGATGAACTTGAGAATGATCTGCGCCCAGCTCGCGCAATCGATCTCCGCCGCCCAGCCGGGCAGCGGATGGCGCTCGATCTTTCTGAGCAGCTCGCCTTCGCGAAACGGCCGGTTGACGATCACGCCGATGCCGCGCTCCCGCGCCAGCGGAAGGATGCGCTGTTCGACCTCGCGGTCGAGAATGTTGTAGGTGACCTGAACGAAGTCGAGCGGCTGGGC
Source organism: Xanthobacteraceae bacterium (assembly GCA_045811545.1). Classification (GTDB taxonomy): domain Bacteria; phylum Pseudomonadota; class Alphaproteobacteria; order Rhizobiales; family Xanthobacteraceae; genus VAZQ01. The sequence goes on from JBJMTU010000162.1 coordinate 17,443, forward strand.
GCGCATGATCCGCTCGACTTCACCGTGGCGGCGCCCTTCCGAGGTGGTGATCCCTACATAGCGGAGCCGGCCGGCGGCCTTCATGGCCAACAGCGTCCGCAGATGCTCTTCCCAAGAGAGGAGATTGTGGACCTGCAGCAGATCGAAGCGAGGCACGCCCCAGAATCGGCGGGAGGCCTCGATCTGCTCCGGACCGCGGGCGCCGGAGGAAATCCAGACCTTGTCGGCGGAAAACAGGCTCGGCGGCCGGTTAAGCTTGGTGAGACCGTAGCCAATCACCTTCTGGGACGAGCCGTACATGGGCGAAGAATCGATCAGGCGCCCGCCGGAGTCGAAGAAGGCGCGCATCACCTGCGCGCAAGCCTCGCGCGCGATCGTGTCGTTGCCGACATTGAAAGTGATCCAGCTGCCGAGCCCGACCATGGGCAGCTCTTCGCCGGTCGAGGGTATCGGCTTGCTGAGCACGCGAGGCTGCTGCGAAGACGCGAGTTGCGGGCGCAACAGCGCGGCCGCGCCGGTGACGGCCAAGGCGCGCAGCAGCCGGCGGCGACTGAGTGGTGACATTTGCTCCATCGAGCGCGCTCCATCGAGGGGCGCCGACTCACGGCGAAGGGCAACGAGCCGACGCCCCAACGCTGCTCATGTAGCGCGGCTTTCACAACCCTCAAGGCGTCGGACAGGCGATGACGACCGCTGCGAAACGGGACCGGGATAATTGCTTTACGATGCCGCGACGTTGCGGACACTGCACGACGTAAGGGCGTTATATCTCCGGAAGGCGTCCGATTGCGCCAGGCGTGGCAGCGAGCCGCCGAATTGCTATTGGCAACGGCAAGAACGGCGCCGACGTCGAGGCCGTGAGGATCAGATTGAGCTTGCTCTGTTTCTTGAGGCACGATTGGTGCTGTTCCCTGAGAATGATGCAGCAGCCTCGTGATAGGCTGCCCATCGGAGAACGCCGATGAAATCAGTTCTGATTGCGGGCCTTTTGTCAGCTTTGACGATCAATCAAGCCAATGCTCAGGTCTACTACAACTATGCGGACTGGGACCGGCTTAACGAGTCGGACCGGGCCGCGTACATCGCGGGGGCTTACGATTCGCTGGTCAGCATCGCGACCGCGGAGACCGCATCTTCCGCTCGGCACTATTCAAGGTGCGTTGTAAGCCGTCAGCTCTCGAATGAACAACTCGCCAAGAACGTCCGCGCCTTCGTGGCCACGCGTCCAAATTTGCAGAAGGGGCCGGTGCAGGGGGGCCTGATCAATTATCTCGTCGAGCTTTGCGGCGCGCCTCCCAATTAGCGCGCTGGTAAGTGCTGCGCGGTTTTCGTACCATTGCAATCCGCGAACTTTTACATGGGGGTATAGGCCATGCGGCGGGCGATATTGCTTGTGGCCATCGGTCTGTGCGGCTGCATCACGACGGCCGATGATGAGATGAGGGTCCTGTCCTACACGTCGACGGGCATCGAGTATTCGGCCTGGACAGGGGCTTACTCGAGCAAAGCCATCGCCGACTTGGCCCAACAGTATTGCCAAAGGGAAGGCAAAACCGCGCAGATCATCGATTCCGAAACGGCCGAAAAGAATATTTTCAAGGGCAGTCGGGTGGTGTACCGCTTCAACTGCGCCGGTTAGCGGGGACCACGGCGCACGCGCGAGCGTTCGCCTATAACAAAGGCCCTCCAGCTTGCAAAATGTGAAAGCAGCGCCGGCCGCGAACGGCCCGCTCAATCGCTATTGAACGCCGCGAGCACGGCGCGCGGAATGTCGGCGCGCGTGAGGCCGCCTGCAGCGAGTTCACGGTCCGACAGGTTGGCCAGATTTTGGTAGGCGAGCGCCATGGCGCGCGCCTCCTCGATCCCGGCCAAGAACTGGGCGCAGTAGACAGAGAGCCGGCCGAGCAGGCCGGAAACGGTGCGGATCAGGGCGGAAAGTGCGAGCATGTCATCCGGTCAGATTGCTTGAGGGAACGTCACCTGCCCTGTCATATACCCTGGTATACCAACGGGGTCACTGATACTTACCGCATAGCAGCAATACCGCGCGGCTGATGTGAAATTCACCTCACGGTGCGGCTCGGCCGGGCGCAGAGCGATCGTGGCCCACGCGATACCACCAAGCCCACGACGCATCGCACCGCGACTCGCCCAGCGTCGCCGGCCGAGTACACTCGCCCGTGTAAATCAATCGATTCGTCCGGAACAATCGATGCCCGTCCGCCAACTCTCCGAAGGCATCGTCAACCGCATCGCGGCCGGCGAGGTGGTGGAGCGTCCGGCGAGCGTGGTCAAGGAGCTCGTGGAGAACGCGCTCGATGCCGCCGCGACGCGCATCGAGATCGTCACCGACGGCGGCGGGCGTAGATTAATCCGCGTCAGCGACGACGGCGCCGGCATGACGCGCGAGGACTTATCGCTGGCGGTGGAACGCCACGCCACCTCCAAACTTCCGGACGATGATCTGCTCGACATCCGCACGCTCGGCTTCCGCGGCGAGGCTTTGCCCTCGATCGGCGCGGTGGCGCGTCTCACCATCGCGACGCGCCACGCCGGCGCGGCGCACGGCTGGACGATCACCGTCGATGCCGGCCGCAAGAGCGACGTCAAGCCGGCGGCGCAGGGCGAGGGCACGCGCGTCGAGGTGCGCGACCTTTTCTATGCGACGCCGGCGCGGCTCAAATTTCTCAAGAGCGACCGCAGCGAGGGCGAGGCGATCCGCGAGGCGGTGCGCCGTCTGGCGATGAGCCGGCCCGACGTCGCCTTCACGCTCGCGGGCGAGGAGCGTGCGCCGGTCACCTGGCCGGCGGCGCTGCCCGGCGCAGCCGGACGGCTGGCGCGGCTTGCCGACATTCTGGGCCCCGAGTTTCGCGCCAATGCGGTCGAGGTGCGGGGCGGACACGGCCCGGTCGCGATCGAGGGCTTTGCCGCGCTGCCCACGCTCAGCCGCGCCAATTCGCTCGGCCAATATCTGTTCGTCAATGGCCGCCCGGTGCGCGACAAGCTCCTCATCGGCGTGGTGCGCGCCGCCTATGCCGATTATCTGCCGCGCGACCGCCATCCGATCGCGGCGCTGTTCGTCACGCTCGATCCGCGCGAGGTCGACGTCAACGTGCATCCGGCCAAGGCCGAGGTGCGCTTCCGCGACGGCGGCCTCGTGCGCAGCCTGCTCATTCGTGCGCTGCAGGAGGCGCTCTCCCGGGAAGGCCAGCGCGCCGCGACGACCGGCGGCAGCGCGACCATCGCCGCGTTCCGTCCGGCGCTGCCGCGGCGCGGGGGCTGGGACTGGCGGCAGTCGCCGGCGCGGCCGATCGATCCGCGCGGCGTCCCGATGGCGGGGCCCAGGTACGCGTCAGGTTTGGCGGAGGCGGCGCAGGCGGCGTTCGACGTCGGCGGTCCCGACGCACGCATCGATGTCGCCGCACCCGACCTGCTCGACCGGCCGCTCGGCGCTGCCCGCGCGCAGGTGCACGAAACCTATATCGTGGCGCAGACGCGCGACGGCATCGTCATCGTCGATCAGCACGCCGCGCATGAACGCATCGTCTACGAGCGCCTGAAGGCGGCGCTGGCAAACGCCGGCATCGCGCGGCAGATCCTGCTCATTCCGGAGATCGTCGAGCTCGACGCGGCGGACGTCGAGCGGCTCATCGCGCGCGCCGAGGAGCTCGCCCGCTATGGGCTTGCCATCGAGCCGTTCGGGCCGGGCGCGGTCGCGGTGCGCGAGACCCCGGCGCTACTCGGGGAGATCGATGCCCGCGCGCTCCTGCGCGATCTCGCCGAGCACATGGCGGAATGGGACGAGGCGCTCCCGCTCGAGCGGCGCCTGATGCATGTCGCTTCCACCATGGCCTGCTACGGCTCGGTGCGCGCCGGGCGCAGGCTCAAGGGCGAGGAGATGAACGCGCTGCTGCGGGAGATGGAGACGACGCCCAATTCCGGCCAGTGCAATCACGGCCGCCCCACCTACGTGGAGCTCAGGCTCGCCGATATCGAGCGGTTATTCGGGCGGCGATAAAGCGGCCGAAACGCCGATGGCGACGCCCAGGAAAGAAACCGCACCCAGCGCGCGTCGCACATGACTAGCACGGCTCGCCATGGGTTCGTCGGTCGTCTGCGACGCCGCCGCGGCCGTCGAGCGTCCTGCGCAATATCACCGCCAACGCTTCCCGCTCATAAGGCTTGCTCACCTGTTCGATGCTGGGGTCAAGCGCGTGACGGATCTCCGCGTATTCGAAATAGCCGGATGTGAAGAGAATCTTCAGTTCCGGCCGCAGCCGGCGCGCCGCGGCCACGAGTTGCGGGCCATGCATTCCGCCGGGCATGAAGACGTCGGTGAACAGAAGATCGATCGGCGCGTCCTGGCGCAGGACCTCCAGAGCCTCCGAGCCGCTGCCCGCGGAGAGCACCCGATAGCCCAGGCTCGCCATCAGGGTGGCCGCGGATTTGCGCACCAGTTCGTCGTCATCGACGATCAGGATCGTCTCGGCGCTTTCTGGACGAACTTCCATGGCTTTACAGAAAAGGACAGCAAACAGCGCGGGTCAATACAAAGATTCCGGGCACTCGCTTTGCTTTGGATGCCGTAGCCAAATCGGGAGCCCAGCTAGTCAAGCCTCCTAGCCCGCGCGCCCAGAGAATTCATTTTGCTTTCAACTCTTTTTCTAAAATGTTGCTTAGCGCTTCAACAGCGGCTCGACATTCTGGGCGTTCCCACGCTGGTCTCTTGCGGTCCTCCCAACAATGGTCCCTGCGGACGGCATTTAACATTTTGAGCGTAATGGCAGTCGGACGACAATCCGCTCGCTCAAAAATGGGGCTGTCCTTGCCGCCGCGCCAATTCATACGGTACTGAGCTTCTGCCTGGCATTCCGCCAAACTGGAAAACGGAGGAAGAAATCGGAGGTCGGCTTTATTTCGCAGAAACTCACGTTGCTCTTGGATCAGTGCGCCGTCACTGCGGCGATAGGCGGTGTCAAGCCAATAGATTTCCGCCCGAGCGATCTCCTGTGCGGTCCTCTCAGCAGCCTTGCTCGCCGTGTCTTCTTCGCCGCCTTTCCAGGCGGCTTTGAGGTCGTTGTTTGCTGCGTGGGCAGATCCGGCAAATGCAAAAGCCAATGCAACGATTGTAATGTAGCGCATCAGTCGATCCCTTCCGCAGCCGACGCAAGCGCGCCGCGCCCTATTTGCTGTCGATTTTGCACCGCAGCTGGGTGATGTGGCTTTTCTGGTTGATGAAGCCCGTGGCGGTACCGTCGGCTCCGAGGTTGAGTTCGCCGTGGGCTTTCCAGCCAGCGAGGAAGCGAAACGAGAGTTTGCCGCCCTTGATCGGCGAGAAATAAAACTGCTGGTCATAACTGGTGTCCTGCTCGCCGCTATCGGGGTCGAACTCCGCGAGCAGGAAGGCGCCGGCACGCGGCTTTACATCCTTGCGCGAGCCGGGCTTGAAGATCTTCATGCCCCGGGCGGCTGTCTTCTGGTTCGGGCTGTCCTCGTCGTAGGACACCGTGGACTCGCATACGATCTGCTTGATTTTTTCGAGCTTAAGCACGGGAGCCGCATGGGCGTAAGCGGCAAGGCCGATCAGTCCGCAGAGCATGATCGAGAGTCGTTTCATATTCTTCGCCGTCATCAAGACGCGATGCCGTCGCGGACTGCCAACAACCGAAATCGGCAATGCTCAGTACAACACAATACGCAGCCCGCCAGTTCGCCTTCAAGCTGGGCCGCGACAACAACGGACTTGATCCGATCCGCCCCAGGCGCGAGTGTCAGCACGACAAGGAGACGGGCATGGCCAGAACGACGATCGCCGCTGCGGCGATTACGATCGCACTCGGCGGCAATCTCGCCGCGCAGGATTGGCCCACACGGCCGATCACGCTCATCGTTCCGTTTGCCGCCGGCGGCGGCATCGACGTGAGCGCGCGCATCCAGGCGCTGCGCATGGGCGAGCTGCT
>JBJMTU010000163.1:0-33984 GCA_045811545.1 Xanthobacteraceae bacterium
CAGCTCTTTGAGCGGGTCGATGGCCATCTTGGCATAGAGATGCGGATTGATGGCGAACAGCCCGCTTGGGCTCAGCAGCAGCGTATAGCCGTCAGGCGTCGCGCGCGCGGCGAGCTCGCCGGCGAGGTTCCCGTTCGAGCCGGGTCGGTTCTCCACCACGACCGGTTGCCCGAGGCGTGCGCTCAACGGCTGGCCCAGCGTGCGGGCAATCAGATCGGACGCGCCGCCCGGCGGGAATGAGACCAAGAGCCTGATCGGCCGCGTCGGATAGGGCTGCGCCGGCGCGACGGTCGCAAGCATCGCGACGACGGCCGCGAGGGCGAAACGCATCAGGACCGACACGACGATACGCATACGCGGGTTTCCTGCTTGCCGGCCCCTCTTTGCCTGTCATTTTGCCGCATGGAGGCGCACTTCGGCAACCAAAGTCGAATATTGCCAGACTTGTCGCTCGTCCGGCCAGCGTCGCATAATGGCACATACGCGCCCCTCGGGACGACGGTCCGAACAAGACAGAATAATTGCGTGCTTTCCGGCGCGGTGCTTGGAGGAGGATATGTCCGAGAAAGTCTACGACGTTCCGCCGGAGTGGAAAAAACGCGCCTACATCGACGCGGACAAGTACAAGGAGATGTATGCACGCTCGCTCAAGGATCCGAACGGCTTCTGGGCGGAACAGGCCAAGCGCCTCCACTGGTACAAGACGCCGAGCAAGATTAAAAACAGCTCGTTTGGTCCCGGCAACGTCTCGATCAAATGGTTCGAGGATGGCGTTCTCAACGCCGCCTACAATTGCATCGACCGGCATCTTCCCAAGCGCGCCAGTCAGACCGCAATCATTTGGGAGGGCGACGATCCCAGCCAGTCCAAACACATCACCTATCGCGAGCTGCACGACGAGGTCTGCAAGTTCGCCAATATCCTGCGCAACCGCAACGTCAAGAAGGGCGACCGGGTCACGATCTATCTGCCGATGATCCCCGAGGCGGTCTACGCCATGCTCGCCTGCGCGCGCATCGGCGCCATCCACTCGGTTGTGTTCGGCGGATTCTCGCCGGACTCGCTCGCCGGCCGCATCTCGGACTGCAAATCCAACGTCGTGATCACCGCCGATGAGGGCGTGCGCGGCGGACGCAAGGTTCCGTTGAAGGCCAACGCCGATGCCGCCATCGACAAAGCAGGCGGCGTCGATCACGTCATCGTCGTGCGCCGCACCGGCGCAAAGGTCGACATGCAGCCCGTGCGCGACGTCTGGCACCACGAGGCCGCCAAGGTGGTCACATCGGAATGTCCGTGCGAGCACATGAACGCTGAGGATCCGCTGTTCATCCTCTACACCTCGGGCTCGACCGGCCAGCCGAAGGGCGTGCTGCACACCACCGGCGGCTACCACGTCTACGTGGCGATGACGCACCAATATGTCTTCGATTACCACGACGGCGACATCTACTGGTGCACCGCCGACGTCGGCTGGGTCACCGGCCACAGCTATATCGTCTATGGGCCGCTGGCGAACGGCGCCACGACGCTGATCTTCGAGGGTGTGCCGAACTATCCCACGATGTCGCGGTTCTGGGAGGTTTGCGACAAACACCAGGTCAACACCATCTACACGGCGCCGACCGCGATCCGAGCGCTGATGCAAGCCGGCGACGAGCCGGTGAAGAAAACCTCGCGCAAGTCGCTGCGGCTCCTCGGCACGGTCGGCGAGCCGATCAATCCGGAGGCGTGGGAGTGGTACTACCACGTCGTCGGCGAGGGCCGTTGTCCAATCGTCGACACCTGGTGGCAGACCGAGACGGGTGGAATTCTGATTACTCCCCTGCCCGGCGCGACGCGTCTCAAGCCAGGCTCGGCAACGCAGCCGTTCTTCGGCATCGTTCCCCAGATCGTGGACGGAGACGGCAAGGTGCTCGAGGGCGCCGCGACCGGCAACCTGTGCATCACCGATTCGTGGCCAGGAATGATGCGCACGGTCTATGGCGACCACCAGCGGTTCGTCGACACCTATTTCAAAGCCTATCCCGGCAAATACTTCACCGGCGACGGCTGCCGGCGCGACGCCGACGGCTATTACTGGATCACCGGCCGCGTGGACGACGTGATCAACGTCGCCGGGCATCGGCTCGGCACCGCGGAGGTCGAGAGCGCGCTGGTGGCGCATGCCAAGGTGTCGGAAGCGGCGGTCGTCGGCTATCCGCACGACATCAAAGGCCAGGGCATCTACGCCTATGTCACGCTGATGTCCGGCGAAAGCCCGAGCGAAGAGCTGCGCAAGGAGCTGGTCGCCTGGGTGCGCAAGGAGATCGGACCAATCGCGTCTCCCGACCTCATTCAATTCGCGCCCGGCCTGCCGAAGACCCGTTCGGGGAAGATCATGCGCCGTATCCTGCGCAAGATCGCCGAAGACGAGTACGGCAACCTTGGCGACACCTCGACGCTCGCCGACCCGACCGTGGTCGACGATCTCGTCGGCAATCGGCAGAACAAGAAAGCGCACGCTTAGCGGTCGAGCCGCCTCGATCAACCTCTAACCCGATGCGTCACACCCCCCGGCTTGAGCCGGGGGTTCATCCTTCTTCGCAAGAAGACCGAGATCGCGGCCTCGCTTGATCGCGTCATCGGCATGATGCGCGCGGCTGTGGCTCGCAGGGCACACTCGTTCGGATTTTTAACCGTTCACTAACCATAGCGCGCGGTTTCCACTGAGCCCGCACACAGATTCGAGTATTATGGTTACCGATCCGTCGCCGCCCGCTTGAGGGGAATCCAAACGGATTGTGTCGGGCGCCGACGATCGAGGGGATAACGGGCAACAGAAACGGTCAAATCATGCATCTACGCTCTTTGGCGGCCGCAGCGGCCGCAGCGGTGCTTGCTGCGACCCTACCGCAGCTGGCGCATGCGCGCGAAATCGTCGGCTTTTCCGACACTTATTCGAGTGGCACGGTCGTGGTGAAGACCGGCGAGCGGGCGCTCTATTACGTGCTCGGCAATGGCAAGGCCGTGCGCTATCCGGTCGGCGTAGGTCGAGTGGGCAAGCAATGGACCGGCACCGCCTTCATCACCAGCAAGCAATTGCGCCCGGCATGGTCGCCGCCCGCCGAAGTCAAACGCGACAAGCCTTCGCTGCCGAATGTGATTCCGGGCGGAACCCCCGGCAATCCCATGGGAGCAGCTGCCCTGACGCTCAGCGGCGGCGGCGAATACGCCATCCACGGCACCAACAACCCGGGCTCGATCGGCGGCTTCGTCTCCTACGGCTGCATTCGCATGCACAATGCGGACGTGCTCGATCTCTACAATCGGGTCGGCTGGGGGACGACGGTCGTCGTGACCCGTTGATCGCGGGCTTGAGAAACCAATGATCAGAAGTCAGGGAAATTTCCTTCCTGACTTCTGGCGCCTGATCCGGACATAGAGCGCGCCGGCCCCGCCGTGCGTGGCATGGGCGTGCTCGAACCCAACGACGTAGGCGCGGAATTCGGGCAACTCCAACCAGTGCGGGACCTGGCGCTTGAGCACGCCGCGCTCGCTCCCGTCGTCGCGGGCCCCTTTGCCAGTGATCACCAGAACGAATTTCGCACCTTCCGCCTGTGCTCGGCGCAAAAAAGAAAGCAGCTGCGCATACGCCGCGCTTTGGGTCTTGCCGTGAAGGTCGATGCGGGCATCGATCGGTGCGGTACCGCGCGCAAGGCGCTGCTTGAGCCGCCGATCAAATGGCTCGAGCTGGGGGGCGGGTCTTGTCGGTGCCGAGCGCGCCGGCGCGCTCAAGGGGCCCCTTTTGTCGGGTGCTGGTGAATGGCCCGGATCGGCCAGCACGCGCCGGCGCCGCAGCGGCGCAACCGACCGCGTGATATCGCTCCAGAGCTTGCCCTCCTCGGCGCTTAGCCGTCGCGGCTTGCCTTCGCCTGCGCTCATGACCCTGGCCGCCATCGCGCGGGGCCGACCTGCCGGCGCAGTGTTCTTCCCCGGGTTTCGTCGTCCCGCTTGCCCACCTGCTTGACCTTGCTTTGCTTGACCTCGACCTCCGGGATGTTCGGCTTCGGCACGGGCAGCGGCATGTGCTTGCCTACCTCGGTCATGTCCAGCTCGCGCGGAAGCAGCATGACGAAGCGGCCCGCGTGGCGGATGCGACCGGCGATCCGGGCGGCATCATCGCCAGCCCCCCAATAAAGGTCGGCGCGCGCCGGCCCGACGATCGCCGATCCCGTGTCCTGCGCGATCATCAGTCGGCGAAACGGCGTGGTCGGTTTCGCGCTCTCGATCGGCAAGCTCGCGTCGATGAAGAACGGCGTGCCGTAGACGTGAATTTTATCCACCGCGATCGAGCGGCCGGGCACGAGCGGGACACCCTGTGCCCCGACCGGCTCGCCCTCGTTGGATAACCCGGTGATGCGAAAGAATACGTACGAGCCGTTGGTCGCGCGCACCTTGGGCGCCTCGTCGGGATTGGCCGCCATCCAGTCCCGGATGCGCTGCATCGACATTTCTTCGCGCGGCACCAAATTGCGCTCGATGAGCACCCGCCCCACCGACGAGTAGGGGTGCCCGTTGTGGGAATCGTAATTGATGCGCAGCGGCGTGCCATCCTCCAGGATCACCCGCGCCGACCCTTGGATCTGAATCGCCAGGGCCTCGAACGGATCCCTCAGCCAGCAGATCTCGAGCTTTTGCCCATCGAGTGCACCGCCCTCGATGCCGGCGCGATCCTGGTAAGGCACGATTTCGTTTTTTTCGTTGCGCCGGCCGATGAGCGCGCCCTTGTTGGGAAAGGCCTCGGAACCGGGATTATGGCCGGCAGCGACGAGATCGGGCGGGCGCCGGTAGAGCGGGACGTGAAATTCGGGATTGGGAAAGCGCGAACCCTCGACGATCGGCTCGTAATAGCCGGTGAGAAAACCCTGTGCCTCGCCGAGTCGCGCGATCTGCACCGGCCGGAAGTTGTCCTCGAAGAAACGGCGCGCGGCCTCTTTGTCGGCTGGCCGCACCGCGCCAGCACGACGACAGACCTCCCACAGGGCGTTGTAGACCGGTCGGTCGTCGCGTGGCCGCTTGACGTTGCGAAAGAGTTGACAGCTGGTCTGGTAAGCGGCGAATGCGGCCAGGTGATCGTCGGCCGCCCAGCCTGCGACATCGGCCCATTTGGCGGGTTCCAACTGGGTGTCCGCAAGCTTGAACGGTTCGTCCCCTGGCTCTGCGCGAAGCGGAACGGCGAGCCCCAACGCCGCCGCGGCGATAGTTCCGAGGAAGGCGCACAGGCGCACCCGCATTGCCTTCTGCCCGGTCACTGCCCGGCTTCGGTGGCGACGAGCTTCCAATTTGGATCGCGCGAGGAGAGATCACGCGCAAACGTCCACACGTCGGTGACGTCCGTAACCTTGTCGGGATTGCCGTCGATCACGTTGCCGGACCTGTCACGGGTCACCGAAACAAGCTGCGAGACGAAACGCACCGTGATCTGCGCGATGCGACCGCGCAACTCGACGCCGGCGAGGTCGGAGCGATCGATCGCGACGAAACGGCTCTCGACGGTCTCGCCTTTGCTCTCCCGCTCCCTGATTGCGGCCTCGAAGCCCTCGTAGACTTCCCGTGAGAGCAGATTCTTGAGCGAGCGGCGGTCGCCTTCGGCGTAAGCGAGCACGATCATTTCGTAGGCGGCGCGCGCACCGGCGATGAAATGCTTGGCATCGAAGGTCTTATCTTCTCGGGCGATCGAATCGAGGCCAACGGCCACGGCCGATCCGGTCTCGGCGATACCCTTCCAGGGCTCGCCGGACGTCTCGGAGGGCTTTTGCACCGTCTCACCACCTCGGCCAGGCAGCGTCACCACATTGTCATTGGTCGCGCCGCGCATCGCATCGCGCGCGGAATAGGGATCATAAGGCGGCCGCTCGCGGCCGGTGCGTTGCCCCAAGACGCTTCGCAGGCGCAGGAAGATGAATACCGCCAGCGCCAGAAAGATGATGGTATAGATATCGAACACGTCTCGCACGCTCTCGACCGCCGTGAGGGAACCGCGGGATCAGTAGGAGACAGACCAGCAAGTCTGCAGAGGCAGAGACGGTTCCCGCATCAATATGTAAGTGCGCGAAGCCACTGATCCAGGGGCCTGCGCCGAACCCGGCGTATGCGTCGCACCAGCGCGACCATAGACGATCCCAACCGTGGCGCCAACAAGGCTGACGCCCAAAGGCAACGAAGATTTGGGGCCGATATCCTTGGTTAGGCGAATATTAATGACACTCCTCACGGCCTCCGCCTCAGAACCTTCGATCCCGGTGGGGACGTTTGCGGATTGTCCCTGATTTTGATCACCACCTCGGCGCGCACTTGCGAAGATCGGTTCCCGGTCTTGCGTGCTGTTTTCGTGCATCGCCGCGCGTTTGGAAACACGGTAAAGCAACGAGTCGCAGGAATCTCTCTTATATTTCCGACCTTTAGAGCGAGTAGGACGCCGCGCTCTCGCTGGCATCGGTTGCTCGGACGGCGGCGGGGAATTCGCTGGCGATCCCGCTGTCATTCGCGAGACGATGCGGCATCATGTTGAAATCGACGAGTAGGGCCGATTCCCGACCAAAAGGGGCGGCGGTCCGTTCGCCCCGCACGACAGGTGGAAATCCTTGTCGGACCGGGACGCCTGTGTTAGCCACCCCGCCGACTGCGGCAATTGTGAGCAGTAAGAGGAAGAGTCGATGGCGACCACCGGCAATGGCGGACCAGCGCCGAGCCCAGGCGCTCAACAAAATCAGGCGCAACTCACCGTGCTTGGCCAATATATCAAGGATTTCTCGTTCGAGAATCCCAACGCTCCTCGCTCCTTGACACCGGCTCAAACGCAGCCGGCGATCAACATTCAAATCAACGTTGGCGCTCAACAACTCGCCCAGACCGATTACGAAGTTTCCCTCAACCTCGAAGGGAAGGCTGAGAGCGCCGGAACCGTCCTGTTTGCCTTCGACCTGACATTTGCCGGCGTTTTTCGCGTCCAGAACGTGCCGGCTGAGACGCTGCAGCCGCTCGTTATGATCGAGTGTCCGCGACTGTTGTTCCCGTTCGCGCGCGAGATCGTCGCCACCTCGGTCCGCAATGGGGGCTTCCCACCGCTGCTGCTCGACCCGGTCGATTTTGTTGCACTGTATCAGCAGCGCGTCGCCCAGATGCAGTCGCCGCAGGCAACCACGCCGTCGAGCTAACGAGCATGCCCAGGCGGTCGCTCAAGCAGAGCTTCGACCGCCCCATTGGGGCGCCCGGCCGCGACCGGTAAAATCGAGTTCGGCCTTCCCGTCAGCTGGCGCCCGCCGGCAACTCCAAATAGTCGCGCCAGATCACGTTCTCTCCGAGCGTTGCGACAAACGCGAGATGCGCTTCGCACTCCTCTTCGCTCAAGCGTAGCGCGAGGACCGCAGGTCGTGCGGGAAGCGGCAACGGGCCGACAGGAGCGCCGATCACGCGCGTGTCCATCTCGACCAGAACGAGCTGGGCTTGCCGGGCGCCAATCAGCTCTAGATAGACCTCCGCGAGAAGCTCGGCGTCGAGCAGCGCCCCATGTTTGGTGCGATGTGAATTATTTATGCCAAAACGCAGACAAAGGTCATCAAGGCGGTTCGGCGCTCCCGGGTACTTGCGGCGCGCCAGCAGCAACGTATCGACCAGACGTTCTCGCTGCACCAGTATTTTGCCTACGCGCTCAAGTTCGGCATTGAGGAAGGCAAGGTCGAACAGAGCATTGTGCGCGATGACCGGCGCGTCGCCGATGAATGCGATCAGATCCTCGGCGATCTCGCCGAAGAACGGCTTGTCCTTGAGAAACTCGCTCGAGAGGCCATGGATCGTGACTGCCTCGGGCGGCACGTCGCGCTCAGGATTGAGATAACGATGAAAGCTCTGCCCGGTCGGGATGCGATTGATGAGCTCGATGCAGCCGATCTCCACCAGGCGGTGACCCTGGAAAGGATCGAGCCCAGTCGTCTCGGTGTCGAGCACGATTTCGCGCACGTCTACATTCCAGTGGGCTGCGACAGCCCCGAATCACCCTCGCCGACGCGGCATTGTAGCAATCGCGTTGAGGATCGCACGCACGTCGGCGCGCGCCGCCTCAAAGCCCCGCGAAGTATCCACGACAAAATCCGCCCGACGACGCTTCTCGTCGTCCGGCATCTGCTTCGCGAGAATCGCATCGAGCTTGTCCGCCGTCATGCCTGGGCGTTCGAGGACGCGCGAGCGTTGCACGTCAGGCGGCGCGGAGACCACCACCACCGCGTCGACCCGCTTCTCGCCACCGGTTTCGAACAGGAGGGGAATATCCAGCACTGCAACTTTCTCGCCGCGCGTTTCGGCTTCGGCCAGCAGGCGCCGCTCGGCCTCCTGCACGAGGGGGTGCACGATCGCCTCCAGCCGTTTCAGCGCTGCGCTGTCGCCTAGGACACGCGCCGCCAGCTTATCGCGATCGACCTTGCCGCTTGCGGTTGTGCCTGGAAACGCCGCCTCGATCGCCGCCGCGGCTTCTCCGTCGTAGAGGCGATGCACCACCGCGTCGGCGTCGTGCACGGGTACACCTTCCTCGGCGAAGAAGCGCGCCGTCGTCGACTTTCCCATGCCGAGCGAGCCGGTGAGGCCGAGAATGAACATGCCGTCTAATAGCTTAAGGTGTCCGACAATTCACCCCGCCAGCCATCCAGCATCGCGGAAATATTGCAGCAGTGCCACGAGCGGCAGCCCGAGAATTGCGAAATGGTCACCATCGATGCGATCGAAGAGCTGGATGCCAATTCTCTCTACCTGGTAACCGCCAACACTCGCCGTGAGTGCAGGACCCGCGGCATCGAGGTAAGTTTCTAGAAAGTGATCCGAAAAACGGCGCATGGTGAGTCGCGCAATCTCGCGGTGCTCGAATAAGGTGGAGCTCTCTCGCGTCAGCGCAATCGCGCTATGAAGCTCGTGGGTTCGACCGCGCAGCGCTTCGAGCTGCTGGCGCGCGCTGTCGCGGTCGGCTGGCTTGGAAAACCGTCGCTCGCCGAGCGTTAACGTCTGGTCCGCGCCCAGCACAAGGCGGCCGGGAAGGCGAACGGCAACCGTCCGCGCCTTCTCGCGCGCGAGCAGTGCTGCGAGTTCGCCCGCCTCGTGCTTAGTGCTCCGTTGCTCGATCGCACGCTCATCGATATTGGCAGGATGAACCTCGACTGGAAGTCCGGCCTCTCGCAGGATGGCGTGGCGGATTGCGCTCTTGGATGCGAGCACGAGCGGTTCGCCGGCGCGCCAGAGCGGCATCGCTCAAGCAACCGGCTGACGGCGGCGTTCGGCGAGAAAACTCATCACTGCGGCGGCGGTCTCCTCGATCGAGCGGCGCGTCACGTCAATGCTGGGCCAATTGTGCCGGGCGCACAGCTTGCGCGAGAACGCCACCTCCTCGGCGACCGCCTTGCGGTCGATGTATTGGTCATTATCGTGATGCGCTCTCAGACCGAGCAAACGATTCTGGCGAATCTGCACGATCCGTTCCGGGCTGGCATAGAGCCCAACCACAAGCGGTCGCGACAAATGCTCGACGTGCTTGGGGATTTGGACCCCCGGCACGACTGGTACATTGCCGGTCTTTACGCCGCGGTTTGCGAGATAAATTGACGTGGGGGTCTTCGACGTACGTGATACGCCGACAAGAACCACGTCAGCTTCCTCCAAGTCTTCGAGGTGTTGGCCATCGTCATGCAGCATCGTGTAGTTGAGTGCATCAATGCGCTTGAAATACTCCGCATTGAGCGTGTGTTGCGCCCCGACACGATGCGAGGTTTCGGTGCCGAGATAGGATTGCAAGAGCTGCAGGACCGGTCCCAGGATCGACAGACAGGGCAGGCCCAGCTCGCGGCAGCGATTCTCAAGCCGTCGCACCAGTTCCTCCTCGAGCAGCGTATACAGCACGATGCCCGGAGACTCCTCGATCTCCGCTAGGACACGGTCAAGCTGTCTCTGCGTGCGGACCAAAGGATAGACATGCTCGACTGCCGAAACCTTGGTGTACTGCGCGGTCGCGGCGCGCGCGACGGTGGTCAACGTCTCGCCTGTCGCGTCTGACACAAGGTGAAGGTGGAAATAACTACCAGGACGCTGCGGCATGATAACGGCGGGACTAGCTGTGGATTTCCAGTGAGGAGGCCACGAGCGAAGGCCAAGTGCAAGTCCGCGACCGACGGAAATCTCAGACCTTTCCCATTTAGTGGCGTGGGGAGACCGTCAAGAGCACTCGGCGGATGTAGTGGGGAAATGTGAATCAGACCTAGATTTCGCGATCAAGGACGAGCTTTGAGTAATGATAAAATTGATGCTTTCAGGTTGCTTCGTCGGAATGGCATTTTAATCCACAGGACAGGCATAACTTTCTTCCACGTGGATACCATGTGTACGGCGATGTATGAGACAAATCCACGGTCTAAAAACTACAACAGGATCTTTAAAGATTTAGATTTTTAGGAAAGCCCCAAAGGTCGGGTGACACAGTGAATAAGCCCCTTCTCGATGTGCTCGATCGCCAATGCTGTCATCCACCGCCAATATGGTTGATGCGGCAAGCCGGCCGCTATCTGCCGGAATATCGAGCAATGCGGGAGAAGGCGGGCGATTTTCTCAAGCTTTGTTTCACGCCGGAACTGGCGGCCGAAGTAACACTTCAGCCCGTTCGTCGATTTGGTTTCGATGCAGCAATTCTATTTTCTGATATTTTGGTGGTTCCGTATGCGTTCGGACAATCCGTGCAATTTACGTTGGGTGAAGGACCGCAGCTTGATGCAATTGCGGATCGCCAAAACCTGGCTCAACTGAAACCTGAACTCGACCACGGCATACTTGCGCCGATTTATGAGGCGATCAAAAGAATCAAGGCAGATCTTCCGCCGGCTGTCGCATTACTCGGCTTCTGTGGGGCACCATGGACGGTCGCCAGCTACATGGTCGCAGGTAGCGGCACATCGGAGCAGAAGCCTGCGCGCCGTTTTGCCTATGAAGACCCCGACGGTTTTGGCGAACTGATCGAGAAGCTAGTCGACGCATCCGCAAGTTACCTGATTCGACAATTGAAAGCGGGCGTTGATGCGGTGCAGATCTTCGATACCTGGGCCGGCGTTTTGCCGGTGCAAGAATTTCGGCGATGGTGTATCGGTCCCACTCAACGCATTATTGCAAAGGTGCGTCACGAGGCGCCTGATGCAAAGGTGATCGCGTTTCCGCGCGGTGCTGGCACCGCACTCTTGCACTACGTACACCACGTTCCGGTAGACGCCATCGGCCTCGATTGGACAGTCGATCCCATCTTTGTCCGCAACCAGATCGATCCGCGCATGCCGGTGCAGGGAAATCTCGACCCATTGGTGCTGCTCACCGGCGGCGCCGCACTCGATCGCGCGGTCGACATGATACTCGAGGCCTTTTCGGAGCGGCCCTTCATCTTCAATCTCGGACACGGTGTCTTGCCGCAGACACCAATAGCGCACGTGGAGCGAATGATTGCGCGGGTGCGCGCGCGGTAGAATCCGCGCATGAGGATCGGAGCGAGCATGTACGTCTGGCTAAAGGCGTTCCACGTCATCGCAATTATCGCGTGGATGGCAGGAATGCTCTATCTGCCCCGGCTGTTCGTCTATCACTGCGAAGCCGAGCCCCGTTCCAGGCAGTCTGAAACCTTCAAAGTCATGGAGCGGCGGCTCCTGCACGCGATTATCACTCCGGCCATGGTGGTGAGCTGGGCGCTTGGGCTGTGGCTTGCATGGACCGGCGGGTTCTATGCTGCCGGCTGGCTACACGCGAAGGTGCTCTTGGTCCTCGCGCTCTCTGCCCTGCACGGCTTTTTTGTGCGCTGCGTGCGCGAATTCGCCCTGGACCGGAATCAATTTTCTCAAAAATTCTACAGGATTATCAATGAAGTACCGGCAGTCCTCATGGTCGGAATCGTGATCCTCGCGGTGGTTAAGCCATTCTGACGGCGCCCGGCCACCATCCACACATGGCGCGCGGCCCTTGCGTAGGGAACCGTCTTTACCTATGTTGGTTCATCTCCCCGAACGCAGGCAGATGCAATTAAATTCCGGCCCAAGTGCGGGAGCCGGCCCTTGTATCGGGCCCAAACGCATCGCTTAAGACCTGCGATTCCCCTTCCTACCGATCGGCAGTTTTTCCTCACCGATCCCCTCCATAGGACTACCCCGTATGCGGGAAATGAAACTCCAAGACCTCAAGGCCAAAACGCCGGCCGAGCTTGTCTCGTTCGCCGAGGAGCTCGAGGTCGAAAATGCCAGCACCATGCGCAAGCAGGAGCTGATGTTCGGTATTCTCAAACAGCTCTCCATGCGCGAGACCGATATTGTCGGCGAAGGCGTCGTCGAGGTGCTCCCCGACGGTTTTGGCTTCTTGCGTTCGCCGGAAGCAAATTACCTGCCCGGACCCGACGACATCTACGTCTCGCCCTCGCAGATTCGCCGCTTCGGGCTACGGACTGGCGACACCATCGACGGCCACATCCGCTCGCCTAAGGAGGGCGAGCGTTATTTTGCGCTGCTCAAAGTCAACACGATAAATTTCGAGGATCCGGAGAAGGCGCGACACAAGGTCAACTTCGACAATCTCACCCCGCTCTATCCCGAGGAGCGGCTGCGGATGGAACACGAGGATCCGACCAAGAAGGATCTTTCTCCCCGCGTCATCGATATCGTTGCACCGATCGGAAAAGGTCAGCGCGCGCTGATCGTGTCACCACCGCGCACGGGCAAGACAGTGCTGTTGCAAAACATTGCCCACGCCATTACCGCCAACCATCCGGAATGCTACCTGATCGTCCTGCTCATCGACGAGCGGCCAGAGGAAGTGACCGATATGCAGCGCTCGGTGAAGGGCGAGGTGGTCTCCTCGACCTTCGACGAGCCAGCGTCGCGTCACGTTCAGGTCGCGGAGATGGTGATCGAGAAAGCCAAACGGCTGGTCGAGCACAGCCGCGATGTGGTCATCCTGCTGGATTCGATCACCCGTCTGGGCCGCGCCTATAACACAGTAGTGCCGTCATCGGGCAAGGTGCTCACCGGCGGCGTCGACGCCAACGCGCTGCAGCGGCCGAAGCGGTTCTTCGGTGCCGCACGCAATATTGAGGAAGGCGGTTCGCTCACCATTATTGCTACCGCGCTGATCGATACCGGCAGCCGCATGGACGAGGTAATCTTCGAGGAATTCAAGGGCACCGGCAATTCGGAAATCATCCTCGACCGCAAGGTCGCGGACAAGCGCACCTTCCCTGCAATGGACATCACGCGCTCTGGCACGCGCAAGGAAGAACTGCTGGTAGCGCCCGATCAACTCAAGAAAATGTACATCTTGCGCCGCATCTTGAACCCCATGGGGACCATGGACGCGATCGATTTCCTGCTGGACAAGCTGCGCAACACGAAGGGCAACGCCGACTTCTTCGAATCGATGAACGCGTAATCAGCGGCGCATTGCGTTCACAGCCCCGGCAATCGCATCGGGGTCACTCACCGGCAATGAGCAGGTCTCGCCGACGCAGATGAAGGCCGCGCTCTGTGCTGCGGCCTTCACCTTGTCACGAGCGGGGTGTTGGGCCGGCAGCTCGCGCGCCGCGCGCAGCACGACACGATCGAGGAAGGGAAGCTTGCGGGCGGCGGCGAGAAGATCGTTGGCGCGCTCGTCCTCTCCTGTCACGACGATCTCGGCTGCCCGCAAGCGTACATCAAGCGCGTTTAGCAAGGCGAGATGCGCAAACAGATTTTCGGCCGCGCTCGCAGCGATGCCTTCGAACAGCCGATCCGCCTTCTCGCGCCAGGCGTGCTGGCCGGTAAAGACCGCAAGGCGGATCAAGTTCTGCGCCGCCAACGCGTTTGGATTCGGTGTCGCGTCATCGGTGGTGGCGCTGGGTCGCACGACTAAGCCTTCGGCGTCGTCGGCCGTAAGAAAATAGCCACGGTTGTCGGGATTGGCGTAGTGGCGGTCGAGCGTCGCCTGCCAGGCGAGTGCGCGCTCGAGATAGGCTGGCTCGCCGGTCGCCTCGTGAAGCGCCAGCGCGGCCCGGATCATCGCTGCGTGATCGGAAGCGAGGCCGGGCACGGTGAGTCTGCCAGTCCGCCAGGAATGGCCGAGGCGGTCGCCCTGGGCCATGTTGGCATCCACGAATAAAAACGCGCGCGCGGCCATTTCGAGCCACAGCGGCTCATTGAATGCCAGACCAGCATTGACGAGCGCGGCAATCATCAGGCCGTTCCAGTCCGCGAGTACTTTGTCATCGAGGCCCGGCCGCACCCGCTTCTCGCGAACTCTCAGCAGTTTTTCGCGCAGCGGCGTGAGCCTCTGTTCATCCTCTACGCTGCGCGGTAAATTTTTGAGACGATTAAGAATGTTGTGACCTTCGAAGTTGCCCTCGGCGCTGACGTCGTAATGCGCGGCAAAGAATGCGGCATCGTCGCTACCCAATGCGGTCGTCACCTCGGGCAACGACCAGACGTAGAATTTCCCCTCTTCGCCTTCGGAGTCGGCATCGAGCGAGGCGCAAAACGCTCCCTCCCCCGTCGTCATTTCGCGCGCGAGCCAAGCCACCGTCTCTTGCGCGCGGCGCCGAAACAATTCGTCGCCCGAGCGCAGGTAGGCGAGCGCAAGCAGCTCGAGCAGGAGCGCGTTGTCATAGAGCATCTTCTCGAAATGCGGCACCAACCATCGTTCGTCGACCGAATAGCGGGAAAAGCCGCCGCCGAGGTGATCATAGATGCCACCCTCGCATATGCGCATCAGCGTGAGCTCTACCGCAGCGCAATAGCGGGCATTGTTCGTTCGATCCCCCGCGCGCCATAGAAATTCAAGCATGATGGGCTGCGGGAATTTGGGGGCGCCGCGCATACCGCCGTTGACCGGATCGATCATTCGGACGACCTGATCGGCAGCACGGTCGAGGTCAGACGGAGCGATCACGACGCGCCCCTTGGGCCGCGCGCTCGCGGCCAAGCGTTCCATCAGCGCGCTGCGGTTCTGCTCGACGTTTTGCGGCTCTTGGCGGAAAACGCGCTCGACCTCGCGCAAGAGGTCGACGAAAGCAGGCTTTCCATAGCGGGAGGTCTTCGGAAAATAAGTGCCGCCCCAGAACGGCTCGCCGTCGGGTGTGAGGAACATCGTGAGCGGCCAACCGCCGTGTTCACCGAGATGATGCAGCGCCGACATATAAATCTGATCGATGTCCGGCCGCTCCTCGCGGTCGACTTTGATGTTGACGAAGAGATCGTTCATGACTTTCGCAGTCGCCGTGTCCTCGAAGCTCTCATGCGCCATCACATGGCACCAATGGCAGGCGGCATAGCCGACCGAGAGCAGAATCGGCTTGTTGGTGCTTTTTGCCTCGGCGAGTGCTTCGGGTCCCCATGGCCACCAGTCGACGGGGTTATGCTTGTGCTGCAGCAGGTATGGGCTCGTCTCGCGCGCGAGACGGTTCTCATGGGACGTGGCGACCGAATTGGTTGACATCTACTGATAATACCCGCCGGTGCAGTTGGTTCAGCGAACGAGACCCGGCTGAAACGTCAATGAACCCATTTGCAGTTGCAGATAAGCTATTTCGCTGCGAGCTCGCCGGCAACCCATGAAGGGTTAAGCACCCAAGCATGACCGCGGACCGCGACACGATCTTCGCCCTTTCCTCCGGACGACCGCCGGCGGCGATCGCAGTGGTTCGCATTTCCGGTTCCCTTGCACGCGTCGCGCTCGAACAGTTGATCGGCCGCGTTCCGCAGCCGCGACGCGCGTCGCTTGCGCGCGTGCGCGATCCGGCGACCGGCAATGTCATCGACGAAGGACTCGCGTTGTGGTTTCCCGGCCCGCACAGCGAAACTGGCGAAGACATCGCCGAGTTGCAAGTACACGGCGGCCGCGCGGTGATCGCGGCCGTTCTCGCCGCCCTGGCAAAGCTCGCCGGATTGCGCCCTGCGGAGGCAGGAGAGTTTACGCGCCGAGCCTTCGAAAACGGTCGCATGGATTTGACCGCAGTCGAAGGGCTCGCCGATCTGGTCGCAGCGGAAACCGAGGCGCAGCGCCGGCAGGCCTATCAGCACCTCAGAGGCCTGCTTGGCGAGCGCGCCGCGAGCTGGCGGCAGCGGCTGATCGAAGCGCTCGCTCTGGTTGAGGCCGGTATCGATTTTTCCGACGAGGAAGATGTCCCAAAGGACATGATGGCGCGCGCGCTCGAGCTCATTCGGCCGCTCGCCGAGGAAATCAGCAAGGCGGGCGCACGGCAGGGCGAACGGCTGCGCGAGGGCCTGCGCGTTGCCATTGCGGGACCGCCGAATGCCGGAAAGTCGACCCTATTCAATCGGCTCGCGCGTCGCGAGGCAGCGATCGTATCGCCGTTCCCCGGGACCACCCGCGACGTGCTCGAGTTGCATCTCGACCTCGGCGGCTATCCGGTGACGGTGCTTGATACCGCCGGCATTCGTGAGACAAACGACCCCGTGGAACGCGAAGGGGTGCGGCGTGCGAGCGAACAGGCGGCCGGCGCGGACCTGGTGCTTTGGATCGTCGATGCTACGGCAGGGGAATGGCGAACCGTGCCGAGGCATTGCGCAATACAGGCGGGACCGAACGCTATCACTTGGTTAGTGGTTAACAAGATTGATCTCCTGTCCGAGCAGGCAAGACAAAGAATTGAATCGGGATTCGGAAAAGATGAAACCGTTAACCTTGTTTCCAGCACGTCCGGTGCCGGTTTCGATGAACTGGTTAACGGGCTCGCGCGCTTTGCCGACGGGTTCTTCACTCCTGAACCCGCTCTGGTGACGCGCGAGCGTCAACGTGCGAATCTTGCTGAGACTGTTCTTGCATTGGAGGGTGCGCAACGGGCCGCCAAGGAAGGGCGAGAGGAAATCATGGCTGAACAACTTCGGCTGGCGAGCAGGGCACTAGGCAAGCTGCTTGGGCGGGTCGACGTTGAGGATGTTCTGGACGTGATCTTCCGAGATTTTTGCGTTGGGAAGTAATTGTGACCGGCGGACTCAATGGCCGACTGCGCCGGCGGCCGACCGGCGCACAGGCAACCGCCGCATCTCGTCCCCGTACGTTTCACGTGAAACGACGCGCGCAGCACTGAAATAGACGATCCCGTTCTCGTCAGTTACAAGCTCACGCCGAAGGCTAAGACCTAATGGATGCGAAATACGATGTTGTGGTCGTCGGTGGCGGCCATGCCGGCTGCGAGGCCGCCGCGGCCGCGGCGCGCATGGGCGCCAAAGCCGCGCTTGTCACCCATCGCTTCGCGACTATAGGCGCAATGTCCTGCAATCCGGCAATCGGAGGTCTGGGCAAGGGGCATCTCGTGCGCGAAATCGATGCGCTCGATGGTCTTATGGGCCGGGTCGCCGATCTCGGTGGGATCCAGTTCCGCGTGCTCAACCGGCGCAAAGGACCGGCCGTGCGCGGACCGCGCGCGCAGGCGGACCGCAGGCTTTATGCGACCGCCATGCAGCAGGCGATCTCTGCGATACCGAATCTCGCAGTAGTCCAAGCCGAGGCCGACGACCTGATCATTGCCGGCAAGCAAGTCGCTGGTCTCAAGCTCGCAGATGGGCGCGAGCTAGGGGCAGGGGCCGTCGTGCTCACAACGGGGACCTTTTTGCGCGGCCTCATCCACATCGGGGAACGCAAGACGCCGGCGGGGCGTGTCGGGGAAGCGCCAACAATAGGCCTGTCGCTGACGTTGGAGCGGCTCGGATTTGCGCTTGGTCGGCTCAAGACCGGGACTCCGCCCCGACTCGATGGCCGCACCATTGATTGGACCGCGGTGGAGATGCAGCCCGGCGACGAGCCGCCGGAGCCGTTTTCCATGCTCACGGAGCGCATTGAGAACCCGCAGGTCCAATGCGGCATCACCCGCACCAATTCGGCGACCCATCGCATCATCCGCGACAACGTCCATCGTTCGCCGATGTATTCCGGTCAGATCCAAAGCAAAGGCCCCCGTTATTGCCCATCAATCGAGGATAAGATCGTGCGCTTCGGCGAGCGCGACGGGCACCAGATCTTTCTCGAGCCGGAAGGCCTCGATGACCCAACGGTCTATCCGAACGGGATCTCGACATCGTTGCCGGAGGAGGTCCAGCTCGCCCTCGTCGCGAGCATCCCCGGGCTCAAAGACGCCCGCATGGTCCGGCCTGGCTATGCCATCGAGTACGATCACATCGATCCGCGCGAACTAAAGCCGACCCTTGAGACCAAGCGCATGCCTCGCCTGTTCTTGGCGGGGCAAATCAACGGCACCACGGGCTACGAGGAGGCGGCGGCGCAGGGCTTAGTGGCGGGTCTCAATGCCGCCTCGCAAGCGGGCGGGGGAGGCGAGATCACCTTCGACCGCGCCGAAGCCTATCTAGCTGTTATGATTGACGATTTGGTCACGCGGGGCGTCATCGAGCCATACCGAATGTTCACCTCGCGCGCGGAATATCGGCTCACGCTGCGCGCTGACAATGCCGACCAGCGGCTGACCGCCCGAGGCATTGCGATTGGCTGCGTCGGTGCAAGGCGCCAGCGCCAGCATGAGACGAAAATGGCGGCTCTCGCTGCGGCTCGCAGCTTTGCTGGCTCGGTTTCGCTGACCCCCAGCGAGGCCCATCGCTATGGGCTTGCTCTCAACAAGGATGGCCAACGGCGTAGCGCCTTCGAGCTGCTATCGCACCCCAACATCGGGACGGCAGAGCTGGCGATGATCTGGCCCCAATTCGGCGATCTGCCGCCGAAAATTGCAGAGCAGCTCGAGATCGACGCGAAATACGAGGTCTACCTCTCGCGCCAAGCCGCAGATATTGCGGCTTACCGGCGCGATGAGAGTCTGGAATTGCCTGAAGGGCTCGACTATTCGCAGATAGGCGGGCTCTCAACCGAAGTTCGCCAAAGGCTCAGCTCCACGCCTCCGCGCACCGTCGGCCAAGCCGCACGCATGGATGGCATCACGCCAGCGGCGCTTACGCTTCTCGTCGCTCACCTCAAACGTAGTAGCCGCCGTCCGAAAGTTGCGACTGGCGGAAACTGATGCCGCGCAGCCGCCGGCCCCCTCGCCATCGCGAGAGTACGAGCAGCGCGCGAACCGCGCAGGATCCGCCGCCGGCCGGGGCCGCAGATCGCGCGCATGCGCTGAAGCTGACCCCAGTTTCACGTGAAACATTGGAGCGGCTTGATCGATTTGTCGGGCTTCTGCTGACGTGGCAACGGACGACACACCTAATTGCACCGTCCACAGTCTTGCATCTGTGGACGCGGCACATCGCTGATTCCCTCCAACTCGTTGACATGGCCCCCGACGCTCACGTTTGGGTCGACCTCGGGGCAGGGGCGGGATTTCCCGGCCTGGTGATCGCCTGCGCGCTTGCCGGAAGGCCGGGCGTTCGGGTTCATCTCATTGAAAGTAATAGAAAAAAAGCCGCATTTCTGCGCGAGGCTCAACGTGTGACCGCGGTGCCGGCAGCCGTGCACGCCATGCGGATTGAGGAGTTCGCGGCGAGCTTCGAGGGCCCGGCCGATGTCGTCACAGCACGCGCGGTCGCCCCGCTCAAGTCATTGCTAGATAAGTGTTTTCCCCTCCTGGGGAAAAGCGGCGCAATGGGCTTGTTCCCCAAGGGGCAAAATGCAGAGCTTGAACTGAGAGACGTGCGCGAGTCGCCAATGATGCGGGCCTGGACCATGAACGCGACGCTTCTCCCCAGCCGCACCGATCCGGCCGGGCGCATTGTCCTGATCCGGGATGTGGAGCGGCGCAAGCCAACGCCATAAGATTCCACCCGATTCGCGACTGGGCGAGTCTGATGCTGGACCCGATGCCATGACCGATCATGCGGATTTGCCGGCGCAATCGGCCCCAGAATCGCCGCAGGTCATCGCGCTTGCGAGCCGCATTCCCAATGCCGCTCCCCCACGCGTGATTGCAATCGCCAACCAGAAAGGCGGCGTCGGCAAGACCACGACCGCGATCAATCTCGGCACCGCGCTGGCAGCCATCGGCGAACAGGTGCTGATCATCGATCTCGATCCGCAGGGCAACGCGTCGACCGGGCTTGGAATCGATCGGCGCAGCCGACGCCATTCGACCTACGACGTCTTGATAGGCGAGGCCACCTTGTTGGATGCGGTGCTAGCGACTGCCGTCCCCCGCCTGTCCATCGCACCTTCGACGCTCGATCTTTCGGGCCTCGAGCTCGAAGTCAGCCAGGAGCGCGACCGCGCGTTTCGACTGCGCGCCGCACTTGCGCCGCTGCGCGCCGCGACGGCGCGCGTGAGCGATTTCACCTATGTGCTGATCGATTGTCCGCCGTCGCTCAATCTGCTCACCGTCAACGCCCTGGCTGCGGCCGATGCGATTCTGGTGCCGCTGCAGTGCGAGTTCTTTGCGCTTGAAGGTCTCTCACAGCTTCTGCAGACGGTGGAGACCGTGAAGTCGACGCTCAATCCCGAGCTCATGATCCATGGCATCGTGCTCACGATGCACGACGCGCGCAACAATCTCTCCAATCAGGTTGTCGCCGACGTGCGCGCGAACAGCAAACACAAAGTCTACGACACCATCATTCCGCGCAACGTGCGCGTATCGGAAGCACCGTCCTACGGCAAGCCGGTACTGGTCTACGATCTCAAATGCGTCGGCAGCGAAGCTTATTTGCGGCTCGCGACCGAGATCATTCAGCGCGAGAAAGAACTGATCCCAAGCCCGCCAACTGCCGAGAGCGTGATTGGTTCGGATCAGCAACACGGTGCTGCGTAATTGCAAAGCAGTTCAGGAGGCACGGCAATGCCAGATGACGGCCGATCGCGATTGGGGCGCGGCCTTGCGGCGCTCATGGGCGACGTCGGCGCCGAAACGACGACCACCGTCGAACGCGCACGCACTCAACGCCGGGTCCCCATCGAATATCTCAGGCCAAATCCGCGCAATCCTCGACGCAACTACCCGGATGCCGAGCTGGATGAGCTTGCGGCGTCGATCAAGGAGCGGGGCATCATCCAGCCGGTGGTCGTGCGCTCGGTGCGTGGCGCGAAGGATGCCTACGAAATCATCGCTGGCGAGCGGCGATGGCGGGCGGCGCAGCGCGCCGCGCTGCACGAAATTCCCATCGTGCCGCTCGAAGCGAGCGACAGCGAAGCGCTGGAAATTGCCATCATCGAGAACGTACAGCGCAGCGACCTCAATCCGCTGGAAGAGGCCGCAGGCTACCAGGCGCTGGCAAGCGAGTATGCTCACAGCCATGAGGACATCGCGAAGATCGTCGGCAAGAGTCGCACTCACGTTACCAACACGCTGCGCCTGTTGAAGCTGCCCGAACCGGTGAAAGCTTACATCCACGCCGGCAAGATCACGGCCGGTGCGGCGCGCATGCTCATTGGCGCGCCCGATCCCGAAGAAATGGCGCGCGAGATCGTCGATCGCGGCTTGAACGTTCGTCAGGTCGAGGCCCTGGCGAGGGACCGCGTGTCACGAACGGGTAAGACAGCGAAGAAGCGCGCCGCAAAAAGTGCCGATACGATTGCGCTCGAACGGCGGCTATCGGACGCGCTGGGCCTTGCAGTCGTCATCGATCATCGCGGCGAAAGCGGCGTACTGCGAATCCATTATCGTAGCCTCGATCAACTCGACAACGTGCTGCGGCGGCTCGAAAAGAATTGATCCGGACCGTTGTAATGTCGTTGACCGTTTCGCGTTGCGAGGCCGCCTAAGATGACCGCTCGGTTTCCTTTCGCCGCGCGTCAACGGCAAGCGTGAGCAGCGCACGCTGCGCAATCAGCTCGGCCATTGCGGATTGCTGGCGCGCCTCGAGCGCAGCTTCGGCGAGCTGCGCCATCGCACGTTGCAGCCGTACCGATGTCCAGATCCGAAGCGCAGACTCCACCGCAGGCTTGCGGCTGAAATGAACGAACGGCTGGATGCCTGCGGCGGCCTCAGCCACCGAGGCGCCTTCATCGATGGAAAGCTTCGCTCTGTGCAGTTGTGCCACGTGCCGCAACGCCGCTCCTAGGATCGCGCCCGGTGCCGTGCCGGCCGTGCGTGCTTTCCCGAACTGGATTTCGAGCTCACCGGTGCGTCCCGCGAACGCAGCATCGACCAAGCCATCGAGCGCGAGGGTCGAGGCATCGGCGACCACTGCCACGACGTCTTCCAGATCCACGCGCGTCTTGCCCCGCGCGAAAAGCGCTACTTTGCGAATTTCATGGCGCGACGCGAGGCGATCGCCACCGAGCAACGGAACGAGAGCAGCGCGGGCCTCCGATGAAATAGCAAGCCCGGCATCGCGCATCTCATCATCGATGAGACGAAGCAAATCTTTTTCAGCGTCCGGATAGCAAGGCAGCGCGACCGTGTTCTTGGCGCGCTCGCAGGCGACACGCAACGGCGCGTTGCGCCTGAGATCGCCGGCCTCGATGACGATCCGGCAGTCCGACGGGGCATCTGCAAGGAGAGCTTCGAGCGCAGGAGCAAAGTTGCGCGCACCGGCTTTCACCCAGACCGCGCGCCGGCTGCCGAACAATGGAATGGTGTTGGCCTCTTCGACTAGGCGCGTGGGCTCGCCAGCGAGATCATCGCCGTCGAGCCGGGCGAGTTGAAATGGATCCTTGGGGTCATCAACCGACATGCGCACGAGCGCTTCCACGCGCTCGTGCACCAGGCCGGCATCGGGGCCAAAGACGAGCACGATCGGCCGATTGGGGCGGGCGAGGAATCTCTCGATCTCGGAGCCCTTCAGCGCGACCATGAGATCTCTATTGCTGTGACAAGCCGCCTCGCAGTGCGCAGGGCGGGCATTTATCACCTGTTAGCCGCAGAATGCAGCGCTCCCCCATTCAATCGGCGGGCTCGGATGGCGTATTCCGCAGATGATGGCGAGGAGTGCTCTTACGTCCCCGCGATGAAATAGGACGCCAGCCGCGACCTGATGTTGTCGGCGACCACTTTCGCCGCACGGAGCTCGGCATCCCGCAATCCGCGCACGCGGGCGAATCGTTGCTCCTGGCCCGGAATGTCGTAAGACACGCGGGCGAAGGTCTGCCCGGTCACCACGACCCTGCCGGTCCCGATTTCGGTGAGCGAATAGGTCGCGGTGAGGCCGTAGTTCTCGACATCCGGCCGCGAGGTGTGAACGTCGACAATGATCGATGCTCGCGACGAGGCGATGGCGATCTTGAGCCGGTGGGTTGGGGGCGCCGCATAGCCGCCGCCGGTGAAGTCGTAGAGGAGCGCATTACGGACTTCGACCGCGATCCGCGCCTCGTCGGTTCCCTTCGGCGCCTGGATCTGCATGACGTCGACGGCGCTGAGTTGGTCGCGCAGGATCGGACCGCCGGTCGGGGACTGCTCGCCATAAAGCGGCTGGAAGCAGCCGCCAGCAAGCGCTGCGACCATCAGCGCGAACGTGGCCCGCACCAGCCTTCTCTGCCCCGGGGCGGATAGCCTATGCGAGCCTCGCCGTTCTGCCTCCCCGCAATCGGCGGGGCAGCTGGCGGGGCCTGGACGCTGGTCATGCCACCACATTGACGATCCTCTGCGGCACCACGATCACCTTCTTGGGCGGTTTGCCATTGAGCGCCCGTTTTACCGCATCGAGCGCCAAAACGGCAGATTCGATCTCGGTATTCGCAGCATTTCGGGCGACTGTGACATCGCCGCGCTTCTTACCGTTGATTTGGACCGGAAGTGTGATCATGTTTTCGACCAGAAGGTCCGCCTCGAGCCGCGGCCAAGCCTCTGAGGCGACAAGGCTTTTGTGGCCGAGCGCGGCCCAGCACTCCTCCGCCAGGTGCGGCATCATGGGCTGGAATAGCCGCACCAGGATGTCGGCGGCTTCGCGCACCGCCCAGCGATAGTCGGCCGCTGGCTCAGTCGTGACCTCGGCAAGGGAGGTCTGAAAGGCGTTGGCAAATTCGTAAATGTGGGCGACGCATACGTTGAATCGGAGCCGTTCGATGTCCTCCGACACGCGTGCGAGCGCGCGGTGGGCGGCTTTCCGCAAGGCGAGCGCCGGCTCGCTGAAATGCGGCGGGCGCGACAGATCGGCGGGTGGTGCTACCTCTGCTACCTCGCGGATGAGGCGCCAGAGCCGTTGTACAAAGCGCCAAGCACCCTGCACGCCCTCCTCGGTCCAGATCACGTCCCGTTCGGGCGGCGAATCGGAAAGCATAAACCAGCGCGCGGTGTCGGCGCCGTAGCTGGCGATGATGTCGTCCGGATCGACGGTGTTACGCTTCGATTTCGACATTTTCTCAATCGGACCGATCGCGACCGGTTCGCCGGTTGCAAGCAGCATGGCGCGCCGCGCATCGCCCGCGCCTTCGACCTTCACGTCGGCTGGCATCACCCATTCGCCGTTCGCGGCCTGATAGGTCTCGTGCACCACCATGCCTTGGGTGAAGAGGCCCGCGAACGGCTCGTCGAGATCGATGTGTCCCGTCGCGCGCATGGCGCGGCTGAAGAAGCGGCTGTAGAGCAAGTGTAGGATGGCGTGCTCGATCCCGCCGATATATTGGTCGACCGGCATCATCCGGTCGGCGACCGCGCGGTTGGTGGGACGGTTCGTCCAGGGATCGGTGAAGCGGATGAAGTACCAGGACGAGTCGACGAACGTGTCCATGGTATCCGTCTCGCGCCGTGCCGCCCCGCCGCACCTTGGGCACGCGACGTTTTTCCAAGTCGGGTGACGGTCGAGTGGATTGCCCGGTCGATCGAAATCGACGTCGTCCGGGAGGGTGACCGGCAGATCGCTCTCCGGCACCGGCACGATGCCGCAGCGCTCGCAGTGGATCACCGGAATCGGACAGCCCCAGTAGCGCTGGCGTGAAATCCCCCAGTCACGCAGGCGGAAATTGACTTGGCGTGTGGCGACCGGGCGGTTGCCATGCGACGCCTGCTCGAGCAGGCGCGCAACCTCCTCTTTCGCTTGCTCGACCGTCATGCCGTCGAGGAAGCGCGAATTGATCATGCGCCCATCGCCTTCATAGGCCGTGTCGCTGATGACGAAGGTGGATGGGCTCTGTTCTGGTGGGCATACGACCGGCGTATTGCCGAGCCCGTATTTGTTGGCGAAGTCGAGATCGCGCTGATCGTGCGCCGGGCAGCCGAAGATTGCGCCGGTGCCGTAGTCCATCACGATGAAGTTGGCGACATAGACCGGAAGCTTCCAACTCGGATCAAAGGGATGGAGAGACTTCATCCCCGTGTCGAAACCCTTCTTCTCGGCGGTGTCTATCAATTGCTGCGCGGTTCCATGGCGTCGGCATTCCGCGATGAAGGCGGCGAGCGCGGGATTCTTGGCCGCGGCGGCGGTAGCGAGCGGATGATCGGGCGAGAGCGCCATGAATTTGGAGCCGAACAGCGTGTCGTGGCGCGTGGTGAAGACCTCGAGTTCGTCTTCCGCATTCGGCGTGGTTGACGGATCGAGCGCAAAGCGGATGAGCAGCCCCTCCGAGCGGCCGATCCAATTGCGCTGCATCACGCGCACCTTCTCGGGCCAGCGGTCGAGGCGGTCGAGCGCCTGCAGCAAGTCCTCGGAAAATTTGGTGATGCCGAAGTACCATTGCGGCATTTCGCGCTGCTCGACGAGCGCGCCCGAACGCCAGCCCCGCCCGTCTATTACCTGCTCGTTGGCGAGCACGGTCTGGTCGACCGGATCCCAGTTCACCTTGCCTAGTTTTCGCTCGACCAGCCCCGCGCGCAGGAAATCCAGAAACATCTTCTGCTGGTGCTTGTAATAGGCGGGATCGCAGGTTGCGATCTCGCGTGCCCAGTCGAGCGAGAGTCCCATCGACTTGAGCTGCGCCTTCATCGCGGCGATGTTCTGATAGGTCCACGCCTTGGGATGGATCTTGCGCTCCATAGCCGCGTTCTCCGCCGGCATACCGAAGGCGTCCCAGCCCATGGGATGGAGCACGTTGAGCCCCATGGCGCGTTTGAAGCGCGCGACCACGTCGCCCATGGTGTAGTTGCGCACGTGCCCCATGTGGATGCGCCCCGACGGATAGGGGAACATCTCCAGCACGTAGTATTTTTGGCGCGGGTCGTCGTTACGGGTAGCGAAGATGTCCCGCTCGTCCCATACCTTTTGCCAGCGGGCCTCCGCCTCGCGGGCGTTGTAGCGCTCGGTGGTCATCGGCGTGGCTGCCGCTATCCTTCCGGTTCTCGGGTCCCCAAGACTGAGACGCAAAAACTAAGCATTGCATGCTAATAAATCGTGCGTCTTGGTCGGTTTTTCGAGCGGCACTTGGCCATGAAAGCGCCGCAGCGGTCAACGGTTCCGGCATTCGCGGTGCGCTGGTGCTCGACGTCGCTCGGCCGCAGCGGGGCGGCTGCAGATTTCGGGTGGCGCGCATATCTCTGATTTGAGAGCAAGGACCGGAGTGCTTGCGATCCTGTGGGCCTTAGATTGCCAGCAGGGACGGAACCGATCCGTCGGAACCTGATGGAGCAAAGCCATGTCGTCTTTGATGACGCGAGCCGACGAAGCGCGGAAATCGCTTGACGATGATCCGCGCTGGAATGCGGTCCAGCGGCGCGATCGCGCCGCCGATGGCACGTTCGTTTATTCGGTGCGCACGACCGGCGTCTATTGCCGGCCATCGTGCGCAGCGCGCCTGCCGCGGCGCGATAACGTGGCGTTCCACGCGACCTGCGCCGACGCCGAACGGGCGGGCTTTCGTCCGTGCAAGCGCTGCCGACCGACCGAACCCGCGCGCGCCGACGCGCATGCCGCCCTGGTGGCGAACGCATGCCGGTCGATCGAGGAAGCGGAGGAGGCGCCGAGCCTCGCTGCGCTGGCGCAAGCCGCCGGTATGAGTCGTTTTCACTTCCACCGCGTCTTCAAGGCGGTCACCGGCGTGACGCCGAAGGCCTATGCCGCCGCCTATCGCGGCAAGCGCGTGCGCGAGGAGCTTGCCTCTCGCAATACGGTGACCGAGGCCATCTATGGCGCGGGATTCAATTCCAACGGCCGCTTTTACGCCGCCGCGCCAGGCCTGCTCGGCATGACGCCGACACAGTTTCGCACGGGCGGCACCGGTAACGCCATCCGCTTTGCGGTCGGCCAATGCTCACTCGGTGCGATCCTGGTCGCGGCTACGGGCAAGGGTGTATGTGCCATCGAGTTCGGCAACGATGCCGATGCATTGGTGCGCGGCCTGCAGGATCGCTTTCCCAACGCGCGCCTCGTCGGCGGCGACGAGATGTTCGAGCAACTCGTGGCCAAAGTCGTGGGCTTCATCGAGGCGCCGGCGCGCGGCCTTGATCTGCCGCTCGACATCCGCGGCACCGCGTTCCAGCAGCGGGTGTGGAATGCAATCCGCGATATCCCGGCCGGCGCGACCGCAAGTTACAGCGAGATTGCCAAGCGGATCGGGGCGCCCAAGGCAGTGCGCTCGGTGGCGCAGGCCTGTGCCTCGAATGGCATTGCGGTTGCGATTCCCTGTCACCGCGTGGTGCGCACGGATGGATCGACCTCGGGCTACCGCTGGGGCGTTGCCCGCAAGCGCGCCCTGCTGGCGCGGGAGAAGGCGGCATGACCCGCGTCCTTTTGGCTTCGCGTGAGCGCGCGCCTGCGCCGGCAGCGCGCGCACTCGCCACGCAAATTGGCGCGCTCGATTGGTCGAGCATTGCCGGGCAACTGGATGCTTATGGTTGCGCGACCACCGGGCAGCTATTGACGTCGCAGCAATGCGCGGCGCTGGTCGAAAGCTACGCGTCGGACGCGCCGTTTCGCAGCCGTGTCGTGATGGCACGGCATGGCTTCGGACGCGGCGAGTACAAATACTTCGGCTATCCGCTGCCGGAGTCGGTAGCGGCGTTGCGGGAGGCGCTATACGCGCCATTGGCCGAGGTCGCCAACCGCTGGAATGATGCCATGGGGATACGTGTGCGATTTCCGCACGATCACGCGGCCTATCTCGCGCGCTGTCATAAAGCCGGCCAGACGAAGCCGACGCCGCTTCTCCTCGCCTATGAGGCCGGGGACTACAATTGCCTGCACCAAGACATCTACGGCGAGCACGTTTTTCCGTTGCAGGTCGCGTTCCTGTTGTCGCGTCCGGGCGAAGATTTCAGCGGGGGTGAATTCGTGCTCACGGAGCAGCGGCCGCGCATGCAGTCGCGGGCGGAAATCGTTCCGCTCGTGCAAGGTGAAGGAGTCATCTTCCCCGTGCATCATCGGCCGGTGCAAGGCACGCGCGGCATCTATCGCGTCAATATGCGTCACGGCGTGAGCCGTCTGCGCTCGGGTCGCCGCCACACGCTGGGCGTCATCTTCCACGATGCCGAGTAGGCCGACCTCAGAGCGCCGCCGGAACACGTGTGCTCGTGCTAGGATCGGATAATGAGCGGTGCCGCAAATTTCGTCGAAGCGCCCGTCGCTAAAGTCCGCGATCAGATCGTGCGCGCCTGCGCCCAGGCGCGGCGCGATCCGGCCTCGGTGACGCTGGTCGCTGTTTCAAAAACCTTCAGCGCGGATGTGATCGAGCCGGTGATCGCCGCGGGCCAACGCGTTTTCGGCGAGAATCGCGTGCAGGAGGCAAAGGCGAAATGGCCCGCGCTCAAACAGCGTCATGGCGATATCGAGCTTCATCTTGTCGGCGCGCTGCAGTCCAACAAAGCGAAAGAGGCGGTCGCGTTATTCGACGCCATTCATTCGCTTGATCGGCCGAGCCTCGCCGAGGCGCTGGCCAAGGAAATCTCCAGACAGGGCCGCAGCCCGACGCTGTTCGTCGAGGTCAACACCGGCGGCGAGCCACAGAAAGCCGGTGTATTACCCGAAGATACCGACACCTTCGTTAGGGCATGCCGCGAGCGCTACGGGCTCGCGATTGCCGGCCTCATGTGCCTTCCGCCAGCCCATGAGGCGCCGGCCCCGCATTTCGCGCTGATAGCCAAGATCGCACGCCGCAATGGTTTGTCGCTTTTGTCGATGGGTATGAGCGCGGATTTTCCGCTCGCCATTGCGTTCGGCGCGACGCATGTGCGGGTGGGAACCGCCATATTCGGGGAAAGGGCGTTGCGGGAAGACGTCCGGGCCTAAAGTTCGACCGCGATCCGGGTCTGTGGGCCCAGGACCGCGAGCAAGCGGTGGAGGTCTTTTGGCGCGAGCGCCACGCATCCCGCGGTCGGTGAGCGGTTCGACCGCGCCACGTGCACGAAGACCGCGCTGCCTCGGCGGGCGATCCGGGGGCGGGTGTTGTGGTCGATTTCGATAATGAAATCGTAGAGTTGGTCGTCCCGCCAAAGGCGATCTCCGCCGTCATCGGCCGCGCGTCGGAACGAGCGGTTGTAACGGCGGTCTGTGGTATCTTCGCACCAGGCGAGGGTAGGATGAATGCGTCGGGTCGGCAGCAGCGTGGGCGGATGCGGGTGGCGATCGGCCCGCCACCACAGGCGGAGGAGCCGGAATCGCCCGCGCGGGGTGGCGCCGTCGCCCTCGAACTTGTTGGCGCGGATGCCCCCGCGACCGAGCACCACCGGTATTGTATGCGGTCCGGCGAGCAGGATGCCGCGGGTCGGGCTCCCCGGCTTGGCCCGCACGCGGATCAAGGAAAGAACCCGGCGGCGCATGCAACAATTCTGCCCATCCCAGCTGCGAACGATCGTCAAAGTGGCAATCCAGCTTGCCCTTGTACCCCCGAATGATCTATTTCGCGCCATGCCTTGCCGGGACGACGCTGCTCCTGGGGCGGAACCATGACGAATACCCGAAAAATCCTGATCGTCGACGACGACGCTGAGCTACGGGAGGCTCTCGTCGAGCAGCTCGCGCTGCACGAGGAGTTCGAGTCCATCGCGGTCGACAACGGGACCAAGGGGGTACAAGCGGCCAAGGCGGGGCAGATCGACCTTGTGATCATGGATGTCGGGCTACCCGATGTGGACGGGCGCGAAGCGGTGCGCATTCTGCGCAAGAACGGCTTCAAGGCGCCGATCATCATGTTGACCGGACACAACACCGACTCCGACACCATCCTCGGGCTCGAATCGGGCGCGAACGACTACGTCACCAAGCCGTTTCGCTTTGCGGTGCTGCTTGCCCGCATCCGCGCGCAACTGCGCCAGCACGAGGCGAGCGAGGACGCGGTGTTCACTATCGGCCCCTATACGTTCCGACCAAGCTCGAAAATCCTGCTCAATTCCAAAGGCAACAAAGTGCGGCTCACCGAGAAGGAGACCGCTATCCTGCGATATCTCTATCGTGCCGGCCAACGTCCGGTATCGCGTGAGACCCTTTTGCAGGAAGTCTGGGGCTATAATTCGGGCGTCACGACCCACACACTCGAGACGCACATCTACCGGCTGCGGCAAAAGGTGGAGAAAGATGCCGCCAGCCCTGCCATCCTGGTCACCGAAGCGGGCGGATACAAGTTGGTGCCATAGCGCCGCCCCATGGCCATCGATGACGATATCGCCTTTCTCGAACGCGTGCCGACGATTGGCCTGCTGGGGCGTCCGGCGCTGCGCATCTTGGCGATCGGCGCCGAAACGCGACACCTGCGCGCCGGTGAAACGCTGTTCGGCGCCGGTGATCAGGCAGACGGCGGCTTTGTGATCCAAGCGGGCCGATTCAGCCTGAGGTCGTCTGAAGACGGCAACGAGCGTACGGTGGGGCCGTGCACGCTTCTGGGAGAGGTCGCGCTATTCGCCGAGACCAAGCGAACGGCGACCGCCACGGCGCTCGAGCCGGCGACCGTGCTGTTCATTCCGCGGCCGCTTTTCATCAGGATGTTGGACAGCTTTCCGGAGGCGGCGGCCAAATTGCGCGAGGCCTTGGCGAGTCGATTGGACCAAACAACGCGTCAAATCGCCAATGTCGGCACGTTTCTCGACACGCACGAACCGAATTGATTGTGCAACTTCACACCTCCAGCGTCGCCGTTACCGGGACGTGATCGGAGGGTCGTGGCGAACCGCGCAGATGCTTCAGCACCTCAATACCGGCGAGCCGGTCGGCGAGCGCCGGGGCGATCCAGATGTGATCGAGCCTGCGCCCCTTGTTGGCTGCTTTCCAGTCGGGCGAGCGATAGCTCCACCACGTATAGAGCTTTGTTGGCTCAGGCATCAGCATGCGCATGGCATCGATCCAGCCACCGTCCTTCTGCACCGCGACGAGCTTGTCGCACTCGGTCGGCGTGTGGGACACCACTCGAAGCATCTGTTTGTGGCTCCAGACGTCGTGCTCGAGCGGCGCGACGTTGAGATCGCCGAGCATGATCATGCGGCTCGAGCTGTCACAGCGCAACGCAGCGGACGCCCGCATTTCATCGAGAAAGGCGAGTTTGTGCGCGAACTTCGGATTGACCGCCGGATCGGGGACGTCGCCGCCGGCCGGGACATAGAGATTATGCAGAGTGATGGGATCGCGAAGTCCCGCGCGTTCGCCGAGCACGGCCGAGATATGCCGGCAGTCGCTCTTGCCGCAAAATGATTGGACAGCGAAGCTTTCGAACGGCAGACGCGAAAGCACGACGACGCCGTGATAGCCCTTCTGCCCATTGAGCGCGACGTGCTCGTAGCCGAGCCGCTTGAACCGCTTGATCGGAAACTTATCGTCGGGGCACTTGGTTTCCTGCAGACAGAGAACGTCGGGCCGAACTGCTTTCACGAATCTCGCCACGCTCTCGATGCGCAGCCGCACCGAGTTGATATTCCACGTTGTGATTGTCAGCCGCATCAGAATTTCGGACGAGACGGTCGGATAGCCTCCGGTAATTGGCGGTCGCTCGCCACGAGTCAAGCACTAAACGTTTGAGGACTGATTTTGCGGAACCGCCGCTACTGGATGTAGCGGGTGTAATCGATCTTGAAGAGGCTGGGGTCCGGCCGCTTGCTGTTGTCGAGATTGGAGACCGCGACCGTCGTGTCGTAGCCCTGCGGATCGGTGATCGTCCACTGCCTCAATTGATAGTCCTTGGCGCCGACCATCATCATCAGCCGGCTGGTGCCGACGAGTGGTTGCCTCTCCTCGATCGTGATCGTCACGAACGTATCGTCGGCGCGCATCCCAACCACGTTCGTCTCCCTGAGCAGATCGATACGATCGGAGAGAAGGAAGCGCAGCGGTGTCTGCGAGAGCGGATAGAGATCCTGCGTGGCAAGCTTGCGATCGCGCACCACGACCGACTGACCGTCGGCGATAATCTCGATACGGCTCGGCGGCTCGTATTCGAAACGAACCTTGCCGGGTTTCTGGATGTAGAATTCGCCCCTCACGCGACTGCCGTCAGGGCCGACCTGCACGAAATTGCCGACCAGTTGCTGCATGTTCGTGAGGTAGGCGCTGACCTTATCGATCTGGGCGCGCTGCGTGGGCGTGAAACCGGCGGTGGCCGTCGTCGGCGTCGGCGACGCCTCGGGCTCCTTATCCAGATGAAACAGAGACCTGACGCCGGCCGCCAAGCCCGAGCCGCCGGATTGCGCGGTCGTTCCCGGCTTGCTGGGCGGGGCAGCGCGCTCCTTCGGGAGCGGCGCGGGTGCCGGCAAGGGAATGGGCTCGGCGCTTGCCGACCATCCCAGCGCGAACATGCCCAAAACCGCGACCCCGACGAATAGCCCCTGGCCCGTTCCAGCCATGGTCCCTCTCCCTCCCGTCCGGTCGGTAGCTGCCCCGTGTGGCGAGAACACGACCAAGCCCGCAAAAAAGGCCTTAACAGCCGTTAACGAATTTCTCAATAACGCTCGGCGGCCTCCTCGCCGATCAGGATTTCGCGCTTGCCGGCGTGGTTGGCCTGCCCAACGACGCCCTCCTTTTCCATGCGCTCCATGAGTGAGGCCGCCCGATTGTAGCCGATTTGCAGGCGGCGTTGGATGTAGCTGGTCGACGCCTTGCGGTCGCGCAGCACGACCTGCACCGCCTGCTGGTAAAGGTCACCGCCCTCGGACTCGCCCATTCCGGTCGCGTCGAAGACGGGATTGCCGTCTTCGTCTTCGTCCTCCGCCGCCGTCACGGCGTCGAGGTATTGCGGCGTGCCTTGCGATTTGAGATGGCGCACGATCTTCTCGACCTCCTCGTCCGAGCAAAATGGCCCGTGCACCCGGCTGATGCGCCCGCCGCCGGCCATGTAGAGCATGTCGCCTTGCCCGAGGAGCTGTTCGGCCCCCTGCTCTCCCAGGATGGTGCGGCTGTCGATCTTCGACGTGACCTGGAACGAGATGCGGGTCGGGAAATTGGCCTTGATCGTGCCGGTGATCACGTCGACCGACGGCCGTTGCGTGGCCAGGATCACGTGCAGGCCGGCCGCACGCGCCATTTGAGCGAGACGCTGCACGGCGCCTTCGATGTCCTTGCCCGCGACCATCATCAGATCCGCCATCTCGTCCACGATGACCACCACGAACGGCAGCGGCTCAAGATCGA
This sequence comes from Xanthobacteraceae bacterium, assembly GCA_045811545.1. GTDB lineage: Bacteria > Pseudomonadota > Alphaproteobacteria > Rhizobiales > Xanthobacteraceae > VAZQ01. Next base: position 33,372 of record JBJMTU010000163.1, read on the forward strand.
GTTCTTCGTTTTCGTAGATCGCCTCGCCCGTTTCTTTGTCATAGCCGGTATGGACAGTGCGGGTGAGCTTCTCGCCCTTCGCCTTCGCCTCGGCCACGCGCGCGTTGTAGCCGTCGATATTGCGCACGCCGAGCTTCGACATCTTCTTGTAGCGCTCCTCCATCTCGCGCACCGCCCATTTGAGCGCGACGATCGCCTTCTTGGGATCAGTGACCACCGGGGTGAGCAGATGTGGGATGCCGTCGTAGACCGACAGCTCGAGCATTTTCGGGTCGACCATGATGAGGCGGCATTGGTCCGGCCGGAGCCGGTAGAGCAGACTCAAGATCATGGTGTTGATGGCGACCGACTTGCCGGAGCCGGTGGTGCCGGCGATCAACAGATGCGGCATGCGAGCGAGGTCGGCGATCACCGGCTCGCCGCCGATATCCTTGCCGAGCGCCAGCGCGAGGCTGCCGGTGTGGTGCTCATAGGCCGGCGAGTCGAGCAGCTCGCGCAGATACACGGTTTCGGCCTTGGTGTTGGGCAATTCGATGCCGATCACGTTGCGCCCGGGCACCACCGCGACGCGCGCTGAGAGCGCGCTCATGGAGCGGGCGATGTCGTCGGCGAG
>JBJMTU010000164.1:0-7391 GCA_045811545.1 Xanthobacteraceae bacterium
CGATGTCGAGGAGCAGTCGACCGGCGAATTCTCCGTCTCGGGCGGGTATTCGACCGCGGATGGGTTCCTGGGCGAGGTCAGCGTCGCAGAACGCAACCTGCTCGGCCGCGGTCTGTTCGGAAAAATCGCGCTGCAATACGGCCAGTATACGAAGGGCCTCCAGGTCTCTTATGTGGACCCTTACTTCCTCGGCTATCGCGTGGCGCTGGGTCTCGACGGGTTCTACAAACAGCAGCTGCCGACGAGCTACGTCTCGTACGAGACGCAGACCATCGGCTTCGGCGCGCGGCTCGGCTTCACGCTGCGCGAAGACCTCGGCCTGCAGTTACGCTATTCAATCTATCAGCAGAAAATCACGCTGGCGCCGAATTTGATGAACTGTAACAACATCAATCCGGATTTCGTGAACACCTTCCCGACCCCCGATAAGATCAACACGACGCCGGCGCTTACGCCGCCCCTCGGATATGCGGGTCTTGCGAACTGCTATTCCGACGGCGAAGCATCGCTTGCGGTCAAGAGCGGCGTGGCGAACGGCCCGGTTCTGACGTCGCTGGTCGGCTACACGCTTACGCACAACACGCTCGACAACAACCGCAATCCGACGGCGGGACTGCTGGCGGAGTTCAGGCAAGATTTCGCCGGCGTCGGCGGCGACGTGAAGTTCTTCCGCAGCACGACCGACCTCTACAGCTATCGCGAGGTATTCCCGGACATCGTCGGCCTCTTGCATCTGCAGGGCGGGCAGATCGCGGGGTTGGGCGGCGGCCTTCGCATGCTGGATCATTTCCAGATGGGCCCCAATCTGGTGCGCGGATTTGCGCCGGCCGGCATTGGACCGCGCGACCAGACGCAGTTTCCCTTCACCGGAATTTACGGCGACGCGCTCGGCGGCACGTACTATTGGGGCGCCAGCTTCGAGTTGCAGACTCCCCTTCATTTCCTGCCCAAAGATGCGGGGATCAAGGTCGCCGCGTTCGCCGACGCGGGCTCGCTCTGGAATTACGTCGGCCCGACAACCTTCCCGGCCACCGGCGAAGTCATCTCGGGTAGTAGCTGCCCGACCTTTGGTCCCGGAATCGTCAACTCGGTGCCGTGTCCGATCGACAATGGGATGCATGTCCGCACCTCGGTCGGAGTGGGCGTCATTTGGGAATCGCCGTTCGGACCGCTACGTTTCGACTATTCGTTCCCGCTCACGAAGGAACCGTACGACCGGGTTCAGCAGTTTCGCTTCGGCGGCGGCACGAAATTCTGATCCCGCCCTGCGGGGCCGCAATTGGCACGGGCATGACCGAGCCCTTTTTCTTCAATCGGGGAGGCGGGCTCAGCGTGCGCGAGATCGCCACCCTTACGAGCGCCAAGCCACGGCCTGGTGCCGATCTCGACCGTCGCATTATTGGGATTGCCGCGCTCGATCAGGCTGCCCCTAGCGATCTCGCATTCCTCGACAAGGCCAAGTACGCGCCCCAGTTGTCGCTCAGCACTGCCGGAGCCTGCTTGATGACGGAGCGATATGCCGCTCGCGCTCCCAACCACGTGAGCGTGCTCTGCGTCGCCGAGCCGTATCGCGCGTTTGTCGAGGTCGCGCGAGCGCTGTTTCCCGACGCTTTGCGTCCATCATCGTTATTCGAAGCGAGCGGGGTCGCGGTCGGCGCTTTCCTCCACCCGAGCGCGCGCATGGAGAACGGCGTGACGGTGGATCCCGGCGCCGTGATCGGTCCGCGCGCCGAAATCGGAACGGGCACGGTGATCAACGCCGGCGCCGTGATCGGACCCAAGGTGCGCATCGGCCGCCACTGCAGCATCGGTGCCAATGCCTCGATCACCAATAGCCTCATCGGCGATCGCGTCGTGATCCATCCCGGTTGCGCCATCGGTCAGGATGGCTTCGGATATTTGATGGGATCAACCAGTCACCGCAAGGTCGTGCAGATCGGCCGCGTCATCATTCAGGATGACGTAGAGATCGGGGCCGGGACCACCATCGATCGCGGTGCCAATCGCGACACCGTCATCGGCGAGGGCACCAAGATCGACAACTTGGTGCAGATCGGACACAATGTGACGATCGGTCGTCACTGTATCATCGTCTCGCAGTGCGGTATTTCCGGCAGCGTCGTCATCGAGGATCGCGTCATCCTGGCCGGACAGGTGGGGCTAGCGGACAATGTGACGATCGGCGAGGGCGCGGTCATCGGGGCGAGGAGCGGGGTGATGTCCGACGTGCCGGCGGGCGAGAAGTGGTTCGGCTATCCGGCCATGCGCGGCCGCGAGTTTCTTCGCAATATGATGACGTTGCGCCACTGGGTAAGCAAAAACGACGCCGCCGATGACGGCGATGATGAGAGTCCTGACGATGGCGCCTCGCAAGGATCCGACGACCGACGAAAGCGCAAGCGGTGAGCAAGGCGGCGACCACCCTCGAGGCAGCCGATATCGCAGCGATTCTCAAAGCGCTGCCGCATCGTTATCCGTTCCTCATGGTCGATCGCATCATCGAGATGCGCGGCGATGAAGCCGCAATCGGGATCAAGAACGTCACTGTCAACGAGCCGCAATTCCTCGGACACTTCCCGGGCAACCCGGTGTTTCCCGGCGTGTTGCTCGTCGAGGGCATGGCGCAGACCGCAGGCGCGCTTTGCGTGCTATCGCAGATGGGCGGCGATCACCCAAAGCGGGTCTATTTTCTGACGATCGACAAGGCGAAGTTCCGCAAACCGGTGGTGCCAGGCGACACCATCGAGTACCACGTCAAAAAGATCGCCCGAAAAAAGAACATGTGGTGGTTTCGGGGCGAGGCGAAAGTAGCCGGACAAACGGTCGCCGAGGCCGAAGTCGGTGCCATGGTTGCGTGAGGTCGGCAATGGCGGCAATCGATCCAACCGCCCGGATCGACCCGGGGGCGGTGATCGGTGAGAATGTGTCGATCGGGCCGTATTGCGTCATCGGGCCCCACGTCCGGATCGGCGACGCTTGCAAGCTCCTGGCCCACGTTCACGTCGCCGGCCACACGACGATCGGCCCGCGCACCGTCCTTTATCCCTTCGCCTCGCTCGGCACTCCGCCGCAATCGGTCAAGTATCGCGGCGGCCCGACCCGACTGGTGATCGGCTCCGACTGCGATATCCGCGAAGGCGTCACCGTGAATACGGGGACCGAGGACGATCGCGGCGTGACTGAAGTCGGGGACCGCTGCTGGCTCATGGTCGGCTCCCACGTCGGCCATGATTGCAAGGTGGGCAACGATGTGATCTTTGCCAACAACGTCGTCCTGGGTGGCCACGTGACGATCGGCGATTTCGCGGTGCTCGGCGGCCAGGCAGCCGTGCGTCAGTTCGTGCGCGTCGGCGAAGGCGCCATGGTGGTGGGGCTGAGCGGGGTGCGCGCCGATGTGATCCCCTTCGGCCTAGTCCAGGGCCCACTTGCCGATCTGATCGGCCTTAACGTGGTCGGTATGCGGCGGCGCGGGTCCAGCAAGGCCGAAATCCATCGGCTGCGACAAGCCTATGAAGCCATGTTCTTCGGCAGCGGGACGTTTCGCGAGCGGCTCGATAAGGTCGCGGCGCAGAGCGGCGCTGATCCCCTCGTCGCCAAGGTGATCGCCTTCATCCGTTCCGGCTCACGACCGCTGACCATGGCCATCCGCCGCGCCGCCAGTGGCGAGGAAACATGACTGGGCCGGCGGTGGGCCACACGGCAGACGACGGTCCGCTCGCGATCATCTGCGGCGGCGGAAGCCTGCCATTTGCCGTTGCCGATGCGGTGGGCAAGCGCGGGCGCCGCGTGGTGCTTTTCGCCATTCGCGGTTGGGCGGATCCAAAACGCGTCGAGCCCTATCCGCACCACTGGGCGGCCCTCGGCCAATTCGGCACGTTCTGCCGGCTTGCGCGCCGGGAGGGCTGCCGCGATGTGGTTTTCATCGGTTCGATCGTGCGTCCGGCGATCTGGAAGATCAGACCTGACTTCAAGACGCTCCGGCTGCTGCCGCGAGTCCTCGGCATCTTCCGCGGCGGTGACGATCATCTGCTCAAGGGCGTCGCGGCAATTTTCGAAGAGCACGGGTTCCGGCTCCTTGGAGCACACGCAGTCGCCCCGGAAATCCTGATGCCGGAAGGAACGCTCGGGCGCGAGCGCCCCAACGACCGCGATCATGCCGATATTGCCAAAGGCCTCGCTCTGCTCAATGCTTCGAGTCCGTTCGACATTGGCCAAGCGGTAGTCGTGGCAGATGCCCGCGTGCTTGCGATTGAGGCCGCGGAAGGAACCGACTGCATGCTCGCGCGCATCGCGGAACTTCGCCAAAGCGGGCGCATCGCCGTGGCCTCGGGCCGGGGCGTATTGGTCAAGGCGGCAAAGCGGGACCAAGATCGGCGGCTTGATTTGCCTTCGATCGGCCCGCAGACGATCGAAGGCGCAGCGCGGGCCGGCCTCGCCGGGATCGCGGTGGTCGCCGGGAGCACCATCGTTGCCGAACCCGAACGCATCGGTGCGACCGCCGACCGTGCGCGGCTGTTCGTCCTCGGCGTGCGCCAGCAGGCGGCCGGGCGATGACCGCACGGCCCGCGCATCCGTCTGAATTCGTCTTTCTCGTCGCCGCCGAGGAGTCGGGTGATCGGCTCGGCGCCGCGCTGATGCGGGCGCTGCGGGAGCGCACCACAGGACAGGTGCGCTTTGCCGGGGTGGGGGGCGGGGAGATGGCTGCCGAAGGTATCGCGAGTCTTTATCCGATCGACGACCTTCCGCTGATCGGCTTCAGCGCGATCCCGCGACGGCTTCCAAAGATCCTGCGGCTCATGCGTTTCACGGCCAAGGCCGTGGTGGCGCGACACCCGCACGTGCTCGTCATCATTGATAGTCCCGGTTTTACCCGGGGCATTGCGCGGCGGGTGCGCGCCGCCGATTCGACGATTCCGATCGTGGAATACGTCTCGCCCTCGGTCTGGGCCTGGCGGCCGGGACGCGCCAGGGTCATGCGGGCCTACATCGACCACATCCTGGCGCTGTTGCCGTTCGAGCCCGCGGTGCACCAGCGGCTAGGCGGGCCGCCCTGCACCTATGTCGGCCATCCGCTGATCGAAGAGGTCGGAAACCTGCGTCCAAGCCCCGAGGAGGCGCGTCGTCGCCTCGCCGATCCGCCGGTGTTGCTGATGCTGCCGGGAAGCCGCTCCGGCGAGCTTGAGCGATTGCTGGGCGTCTTTGCCGATGCCGTGGCGCTCCTGCGCGAGCGCGTGGGATCGCTCGAGTTGATCGTGGCAACCGTCCCGCATCTTGCCGGCGCGATCCGCGAAGCCAGCGCACAATGGCCACTGCGGCCGCGGATCGTGGTCGAGAAGGCGGACAAGCAGGCGGCATTCCGTATCGCCACCGCGGCGCTCGCGAAGTCCGGCACGGTCACACTGGAGCTTGCGCTAGCCAGCGTTCCGATGATCGCCGCCTACAAGGTATCGGCGATTGAGTACATCGCGGTGGGACGAGGAATTCTGAAGCGAATTCCATCGATCATCCTGACCAACCTTCTGCTCGGCGAGAACGTGGTGCCGGAGCTGCTTCAGCAGAGTTGCACCGCGGAAAATCTCGCCGCGGCGCTTTTGCCGCTGCTCGGCGACACGCCGGAGCGCCGGCGCCAAATCCAGGCGTTTTCGCGCCTCGATGCCATCATGGAGGTGGGATCGAGCGCACCCGCCCTGCGGGCCGCCGACATCGTGCTCGCCGAGGCCCGGCGCGCGATGAAAGCTCCGATTGCTCCCGCGAAAGCCGCAATCTAGCGGCCCAACGCCTCGGTGCCCGCTTGCGCGGCGACAGTGGAGGAGAACTCTGAGGCGGAGCGAGAGACGAGGCTAAAGACTGTTCACTTGCGGCGCGAGATCGGCACGTAGTCGCGCTGCGTGGCACCCGTATAAAGCTGGCGTGGACGCCCGATCTTTTGCTGCGGATCCTCGATCATTTCCTTCCACTGCGAAATCCAGCCGACGGTGCGGGCAACCGCGAACAGAACGGTGAACATCGTGGTGGGAAAACCCATCGCCTTGAGTGTGATCCCGGAATAGAAGTCGATGTTGGGATAGAGCTTCTTCTCGATGAAGTAGTCGTCGTGCAGGGCGACCCGCTCGAGCTCGAGCGCGACGTCCAGCAGCGGGTCGTCCTTGGCGCCGATCTCGTTCAGCACTTCGTGGCAGGTCTTCTGCATGATCTTCGCGCGCGGGTCGTAGTGCTTATAGACCCGGTGGCCGAACCCCATCAGGCGGAAGCTGTCCTTCGGATCTTTCGCCCGGCGGATGTATTCCGGGATGCGTTCGGGTTTGCCGATTTCGCGCAGCATGTTCAGCGCAGCTTCGTTGGCGCCCCCATGGGCCGGCCCCCACAGACACGCGCAGCCGGCCGCGATGCAGGCGAAGGGATTGGCGCCCGAGGAACCAGCGAGCCTGACCGTCGAGGTCGAGGCATTCTGCTCGTGATCGGCGTGCAAGATGAAGATGCGGTCCATCGCGCGCGCGAGCACGGCGTTGGGCTTGTACTCCTCGCATGGCACGGCGAAGCACATACGCAGGAAATTCGTCGCATAGTCGAGGTCGTTTTTCGGATAGATGAAGGGCTGGCCGATCGAATATTTGTAAGCCATCGCCGCGATCGTCGGCATTTTTGCAATCATGCGGATCGAGGCGATCATCCGCTGGGTCGGATCGGAGATGTCGGTCGAGTCGTGATAGAACGCCGAGAGCGCGCCGACGCAGCCCGTCATGACCGCCATCGGGTGTGCGTCGCGCCGGAAGCCCTGATAAAACCGGCTCATCTGCTCGTGCACCATGGTGTGGTGCGTGACGCGATTGTCGAAGTCGGCCTTCTGCGCAGCGGTGGGAAGCTCGCCGTAGAGCAGGAGATAGCAGGTTTCGAGAAAATCGCCGTGCTCGGCCAGCTGTTCGATCGGAAACCCGCGATAGAGCAGGATGCCTTCATCGCCGTCGATATACGTGATCTTCGACTCACAGCTGCCGGTCGAAGTGTAGCCGGGGTCGTACGTGAACATCCCAGTCTCGGCGTAGAATTTGCCGATATCGATCACCGCAGGGCCGATCGTTCCGTCGTAGATCGGGAACGTGGTCTCCTTGTCGCCGACGACGAATTTGCCGGATTTGATGTTGGCGCCGGTCTTCGCATCCATGATCGAGCCCTCGGTTGTACCGCCCGGCGGACCGGCACTCCCCTGCAGCGGATGGCTCGCGCCAGCGCTTGCAACGCTCGCGGGGGGAGGCCGCCGTTTGCGTAGCCCATCCCAGTGTGCACTGCAAGACGGCGGGCCGATGGGGCCTACATGCGTCGGATCACGCAGACTTGAAGGCACATTCCGTTCGGCCCGAGCGCACTGCTCCCGCGGAGAATACGGCTCAGCC
>JBJMTU010000165.1:0-5363 GCA_045811545.1 Xanthobacteraceae bacterium
GAGCCGCGCAGCATCAGGTTTGCCGACGCACGCGCAAGCTTCATTGCCGCGATTCTCCGCGACACCCGCCCGGCAATGGTCGTTGGGTGAGGCGAGCGGGCCGAGGCTCTGCCCGGCCCGCCCTTCGTGGTCAGTACCACCTTCGATGATGCCGGTGGTGCCGCCACCACCAGTGCCGATGGCGATAAGAACGCCAGTGCGCCTGATCGACGGTCTGGCCGAACGCGGCAGCCGTTGCTATGGCGGCGCCGTGCCCCGGCGCGGCCAAGCTCGAAGACGCCCCGACCAGGCCGAAGCTCAAGCTCACCAACGCAGCGATAAAGATTGCACGCATTTCTCATTCTCCTTGCTTCCTCGAGAAAGGCGCTGACGGAGCGCCTTCCATGCTCTGGCGTTTGGCGAGCGCGTGCGGCGGTCCGAGGTTCGGCCAGCGACACCGCGCATTCATCCGTCGATCGGCTCTCGCCAAATCGCCCCGTACCGCGACGACAGACGCCATTGGCTGAAAATCTACGCCCTGCAATCAGAACAGCGCGTGGCTGGCTCATTCATCGCTTGTTCATGGCGCGCCGCGGCATTAACTGTTGCGCATGGGCAAAGAACTGATTCCCCCTCGCGAAGGCGAGGTCGAAGAAATCGCGTTGCGAGAGGCGCTGGAGGAGCGCTATCTCCAATACGCGCTCTCCACCATCACGGGTCGCGCACTGCCGGACGCGCGCGACGGGCTCAAGCCGGTTCACCGGCGGCTCTTGTACGCGATGCAGCAACTGCGTCTCGATCCCGGCGCTGCGTTCAAGAAATGTGCGCGGGTCGTCGGTGACGTCATCGGCAAGTTCCACCCGCATGGCGACCAGGCGGTGTACGACGCGCTCGTGCGCCTCGCCCAGGATTTTGCCCAGCGCTATCCGTTGGTCGATGGACAGGGGAACTTCGGCAATGTCGATGGCGATAACCCCGCCGCCATGCGCTACACCGAGGCGCGGCTGACCGAGGTTGCGCACCTCCTGCTCGACGGCATCGAGGAGGACGCGATCGATTTTCGGCCGACCTACGACGGCTCGGAGAGAGAGCCGCTGGTGCTGCCGGGCGCGTTTCCAAATCTTCTGGCCAATGGCTCGCAGGGCATCGCGGTCGGGATGGCGACAGCGATCCCTCCCCACAACGCTGCCGAGATCTGCGACGCGGCGCTTCACCTGATCGACACCCCCAACGCCCGCAGCCGGACGCTCTTGAAGTACGTGCCGGGTCCCGATTTTCCGACCGGCGGCGTCATCGTCGATTCTCCCGCCGACATTGCCGAGGCCTATACGAGCGGTCGCGGGTCGTTTCGGGTACGGGCGCGATGGCACAAGGAAGAGACCGGTCGCGGCACCTACCTCATCGTGATCACCGAAATTCCATGGCTGGTGCAGAAGGGCCGGCTGGTGGAGAAGCTCGCGGAACTCATCAACGAGAAAAAACTGCCGTTCGTCGCCGATGTGCGCGATGAATCGGCTGAAGATATCCGTTTGGTGATCGAGCCGCGTGCGCGCACGGTCGACGCCGAGTTGCTGATGGAATCTCTCTTCAAGCTCAGCGAGCTCGAAAGCCGCATTCCTCTCAACATGAACGTGTTGATACGCGGACGTATCCCCAAGGTTGTCGGGCTTGCGGAGGCGCTCACGGAGTGGCTCGCCCATCGCCGCGAGGTGCTGCTGCGCCGATCACGCTTCCGCCTGGGCCAAATCGAGCATCGACTGCAAGTGCTCGGCGGGTATCTCGTCGCTTATCTCAACCTCGACAAGGTCATCAAGATCATCCGCAACGAGGACGAGCCGAAGCCGGTCCTGATGAAGAGCTTCAAGCTCTCGGACCTGCAGGCCGACGCCGTCCTCAACATGCGGCTGCGCAATCTGCGCAAGCTCGAGGAAATCGAGATCAAGCAGGAGGACAAGCAACTGCGCGCCGAGCGCAAGTCGCTGAACCAGCTCATCGGTTCGGAAAAGGAGCAATGGAAGAAGGTCGCCGATGAGATCAAGGAGGTGCGCGCGAAGTTCGGGCCGAAAACGGCATTAGGCAAACGCCGCACCACGTTTGCGGAGGCGCCGGAGCACGACGAGGCGGCGATCGAGCAGGCGCTGGTCGAACGCGAGCCGATCACCGTGGTCGTATCGGAGAAGGGCTGGATCCGTGCGCTGCGGGGCACGATAAATGATTTGTCGAGCGTCGCCTTCAAGGCCGACGACGGGCCGAAATTCGCGTTTGCGGCCGAGACCACATCGAAATGCTTGGTGTTCGCCAGCAATGGGCGATTTTACACCCTCGACGCGGCGAAGCTGCCGGGTGGCCGCGGTCATGGCGAGCCGATCCGGCTGTTCATCGATCTGGAGCAGGAGGCGGACGTCGTGGCTGTTTTCCGCCACCAGGGCGGGCGCAAGTTTCTCCTGGCAAGCGCAAAAGGGCGCGGCTTCGTCGTCGCCGAGGAGGAATGCCTAGCCAATACCCGCAAGGGGAAACAGGTGCTCAACGTCGCGCCGCCGGACGCGGCGCGAGCGGTCGCGATCGTGACGGGAGAGCTGGTCGCCTCGATCGGCGAGAACCGCAAGATGCTGATTTTTGCGCTCGATCAGGTGCCCGAGATGGCGCGCGGACGCGGCGTGCGGCTGCAGCGCTACAAGGATGGTGGACTTAGCGATATCAAGACGTTCAAGGCAGAGGAAGGGCTGTCGTGGAGCGACACTGCGGGCCGCGCGTTCTCGCTCATGCTCGAGGAGCTCGCGGATTGGCGCGGCAATCGCGCCGATGCCGGACGATTGGCGCCGAAGGGCTTTCCCCGCACCAATACTTTTAGCCAATTACGCGGGAACGGGGAGGGGAGGTAAGGCGTGCCATTTCCCTTGCGCGGCCGCGCGCTCGTGGAAAAGCCGCGCACCGTCGACGGAACCAACGTGTTGCCCTATCGTTGCAGAATGCAAGATATTGGAAAATCCGATGGACAAAATCGTAAAACTCAACCATCGCCTAAAGAAACGAGCATCCAGACAAATCCCCGTCGCTCGGCCTTCGCGCGCGGAGGCGGAAGACGCGGTGCGTACGCTCATTCGCTGGGCCGGCGACGATCCCGATCGCGAAGGGCTACGCGGAACACCCGCTCGGGTCGCTCGTGCATATGAGGAGTGGTTTGCAGGTTATTTCGAGGATCCGCGCGCGTATTTGAGGCGGACCTTTGAAGAGGTCGCGGGCTACGACGAGATTGTGCTGTTGCGCGACATACGGTTCGAATCTCATTGCGAGCACCACATCGCGCCGATCATCGGTCGCGTTCACGTCGGCTATCTTCCGCGCCAGCGGGTGGTTGGAATTTCCAAGCTCGTTCGTCTGGTCGACGTCTATTCGAAGCGGCTTCAGGTGCAGGAGAAAATGACGGCAGAAATCGCCGCATGTCTGGACAGCGTGCTCAAGCCCTTCGGAGTCGGCGTCGTGGTGGAAGCCGCGCACCAATGCATGACGACCAGAGGCGTGCACAAGCCCGAGGTCAGCATGGTCACCAGTTGCATGCTGGGAACATTTCGGACCAAGGCAGCGACCCGCCAGGAATTTTTATCGGCTATCAACCTGAGGGGCGGCTCCTCCGGCGGCAATGCCATCGGCTGATCATGCGTTCGCCGAGGCTCTTTAGCTCGCGAGGAATACGATCGACGCCGGCGAGTGTTCGAGCACGGCCGCCGCGGTGTCGCCGAAGAACAGCTTGTCCCCCGGCCGGCGGCTCACCCCCATGACGATCAAATCGTGGGCTCCTTTGTTCGCTTCCCCGAGGATCGCGTCGCGCGGCGCAAGATCGGAGCGCACGGCGGTTTTTGCAGTCACGTCGTAATGGTCGGCCATTTCGACCATATCCTTCATGATCGCCTGCTCCTGCCGACGGGCGCGGAAAATACGACCCTTGTGTCCATTGTTTGCGCCGCTCGTGGCGACGTAGAGCGCCGTGACGGGGCAGTCGCAGGCGCTTGCGATGGCCATTGCGACGTCGGCGGCACGGCGCGATACCTCGCTTCCGGTAACCGGTACGAGGATATGCGCCGGACTTCGCTCCGGCTCGCTCAGGTGATCGCCATACCCGGCCACGATGGCGAGTGGCCCTTCAAAGGCTGAGGCGATGCGGCTGACACCCTCATCAAAGCTGCCGCCCTTGCTGCGCGTCTTGTCGATGCCCACGACGAGAAGGTCGTATCCTTTTTTCGCCTCTTTCGCGACCGCCTCGTCCGTCGGAGCGTCATGCTTGCGGATCGTCACGTCTGCCGGCGCGGTCTCGTCGGCGCCCTTTTGCGACGGCTTGCTGTCATCGGCGGCCGCCTTGATGGTTGCTTCAAGGTGACTGCCGGCAAGCGGCTTGTCCGGTTTGTCGCTGGGGCTGGATTTGCTCCTCTCCGATAGCGACAGGACCGTTATCGGAATGCCGCGAGGGCCGGCCAAGAGCCCTGCGAGTGCGGCCGCAAACTTGCCGTTGGGGCTCTGGTCCACCGCGAGCAGCAGGCGCTCGAGATTCGAAACGAAGCCGCGTGTGTCGAACTCCTCGCGCTCCAGCCGCTGCTTCTCCGCTTTGCGCATGGGCACGCGCCGCAACGCCCAGCGCAGCATCGGCGGCATGGCCATGGTGGTCGCTACCGCCATGGTCACGATCATGGTGAAGAGATCCTGGCTGAGCGCGCCCATCGACAATCCGATGGTGGCGATGATCACCTCGGTCGAGCCACGCGCGTTCATGCCACAAGCGAGTGCGAAGGCTTCGCGCCGCGTCAGGCCACCGATTTCACCTCCGATGAACGCACCGGCGAATTTGCCGAAGCTCGCGATCGCGATCACGCCGATGGTCATGAGCAACAGCGCGGGCTGCTTGAGGACGGTGAGATCGGCCGACAATCCGGCAATGCCGAAGAACACCGGCATGAAGAAGGCGAGAATGAGACCGCGCAGCTGCTCGTCGATGTGCTTGCTGAGAATCGGCGATTCGCCGATCAACACGCCGGCCACGAAAGCACCTAGCACCGTGTGCACGCCGATGAAATGTGTCGTCAGCGCCATAGCCCCCATAATCACGAGGATGGTCGTAACTACGGGGAAATCACTTTCGAAGTTGTCGTTCGTCCAGCGGATCAGGAAATAGACGATCCGGCGCCCGACGGTGAAGCTTGCGATCAGGAAGACGGCGGTCCCCAGCACGCTCTTGGCGACGCTCACGAGGTCGATCGTGCCCGCTTGAGCGAGGCCGAAGATGATGGCGATGATCACCCAGCCGATCGAGTCTTCGCAGATCGCCGAGGCAACGATGATCTGTCCGAGGTTGCGGCGGGTGAAGCCCATTTCGCGCACGATCGCCGCCACGA
>JBJMTU010000166.1:0-6815 GCA_045811545.1 Xanthobacteraceae bacterium
ACGTCATCGAGTTCACCGAACATTGCGGTGACGTCTTTGCGCGTCAGAGTGCTCATGGCAGCCTCCTACATTGGCGGCTTCAGCCGACCGGCGCGGTCAGGAAGCGCATCGAGTCGCCCGATTTGAGCCGCAGAAGAACGGTTCGCTTGCCGGCGATTTCGCGTTATGGGCGATTTCGCGCTGCGTAAGCGCGGGGGGGGCATTAGGCCCCCCTATTTGGCGAGTGTTCAAGCGACTATTGGCTCGAAGCGCGGATGCGCTGACGAATTTTTTCGCGGACGTCGGGATCGTTCTGCGCCACTTCCAAGATGGAATCGTATTCCTCGACCGAAAGCCCCTGGTCATTGACTGCCTTTTTCAGGGCACCGACGGCCTCGTTCAAAATCCGCTCCTTGTCTGGGGCGGCCGCCGCGGCTAGGCGCTGCTGATAGTCCTGCTTGAGACTGGCGACCCGCTCGATGGCGGCTGCCGCCGCGTCTAGCTTTTGGTCGGGAATATTCGCTGACTTGTCCGAGGCACTGGGCGCAGGCGATTGGACCTGAGCGTTCGCTGCTGGGATGCCGAGAAGTCCTCCGGCAATCAGCAACACGGCGGCGGTAGACCGCGTGAAGAGCTGCATCAATTTTGCCTCCTTTCGAGCGCTGCGCCCGCTCGCGAGATTTGCGAGAAACGGACACGGAACGGTATCGAGGGCAAGCGGCTTTCGAGGGAAGCAGTTCCAGCTGATTGCGCAATCTTGCCATGTCGAAAGGACATGTCGCGGGAGCCTTGGGAACAAACCGTTCCAAGTCGGGAAAGTTTTCGTGAAGTGACTTCAATTTTTTCGTCGATGGGTCGCACGCGCAGTTCCAAGATTTGTGTCCAACGTACGTCACGTTTTGTCCTTGACGGCGTGCGCGAAGAGCTTAGGTAGGGCCGCGCGGGATGACCGTACTTTGCGTTGACCACCTCGAAGGTGGGAGGTCCCCGCAACGCGCGATCGCGCAATAGCGCATGGCACATCGCCTGGAGCGAACCGAAAGGAGCGTGCAATGAAACTTAACTCCGCACAGCTCGAGCGAACGTTGGGCCAATTCGAAGCCCGCGCCATTCCCGACGACCATCCCGTGATTCCCCAACTCAACGACTTGTTCGGGGAACACACGTTCTTTCTCGACAGCCACGGACTCAACATTGTGGAGCCAGTCGGGGCTGCCGGAGCGACCGAGTCCGCCAAGGTCGTGAATCTTGCCCACTGGAGCGACGATAGCCAGTCGGGTCTCGAGCTGCACGAGCCCCAAACAACGGACCTCGTCATCGTCCTTGGATTGAAGCACTGAACGTCGTGCCGGCCATCGCGGCAGAGGGCCACAGCTTTGACGTGACGGCTCGTCGTGCTCCAGCTTGGCTGGCGAGCGCCAGGCGAACACGCCCGTTACTGACGTCTGCCGAAGCTAATCAAGTTGGAACCGCGCTCAGCGGCGGGCGTTGAACCGGCAGCTGACGCGAGGCCGTTATGGCCCAAGCTGCGTTGCGCAACTTCACCCTCAACTTCGGGCCCCAGCACCCGGCGGCGCACGGCGTGCTGCGCCTCGTATTGGAGCTCGACGGCGAAGTCGTCGAGCGCGTGGATCCACATATCGGCCTCCTGCACCGCGGGACCGAGAAGCTGATCGAGCACAAGACCTACCTGCAGGCACTGCCCTACTTCGATCGGCTCGACTATGTCGCGCCGATGAACCAGGAGCACGCGTTCTGCCTGGCAGCCGAGAAGCTGCTGGGTATCGCGGTGCCCAAGCGCGGGCAGCTTATCCGCGTCCTCTATTGTGAGATCGGGCGCTTGCTGTCGCATCTGCTCAACGTGACCACGCAGGCGATGGACGTCGGCGCGCTCACGCCGCCGCTCTGGGGATTCGAGGAGCGGGAGAAGCTGATGGTGTTTTACGAGCGCGCTTCGGGCGCTCGTATGCACGCGAACTATTTTCGTGTCGGAGGAGTACACCAGGATTTGCCGTCGAAGCTTCTCGACGACATCTGGGCCTTCTGCGATCCCTTTCTTAAGGTCTGCGACGATATCGAGGGCCTGCTCACGGAAAACCGCATCTTCAAGCAGCGCAACGTCGGTATCGGCCTGGTCGAGCCTGCGGACGCATGGGCGTGGGGATTCTCGGGCGTCATGGTGCGCGGCTCCGGTGCCGCCTGGGATCTGCGCAAGGCACAGCCCTACGAATGTTATTCCGAGTTCGATTTCGATATCCCGATCGGCAAGCACGGCGACTGCTACGACCGGTACCTCGTGCGCATGGAGGAGATGCGCCAGTCGGTACGCATCATGAAACAGTGCCTCGAGAAATTGCGATCTCCGCAAGGCGCAAGCCCGGTTGTGGTTCGGGACTACAAGATCGTTCCGCCGCCGCGTGCCGAGATGAAGCGCTCGATGGAGGCGACCATCCACCACTTCAAGCTCTACAGTGAGGGCCATCGCGTGCCGGCGGGCGAGGTCTACGCAGCGGTCGAGGCACCCAAAGGTGAGTTCGGCGTCTACCTAGTGGCGGACGGCACCAACCGCCCGTATAAGTGCAAGATCCGGGCGCCGTCGTTCGCGCATTTGCAGGCGATGGATTTCCTGAGCCGCGGGCACATGCTCGCCGACGTCTCGGCGATCATCGGCTCGCTCGATATCGTGTTCGGCGAGATTGATCGCTGACACCAGCATTGTCTTGTTCGGCGCGACCGGAGACAGCACGTGACCGACACCCTGGCTGAGAAGACTTGCACGCCGTGTCGCGGCGGGATCCCGCCCTTGGCGCGCGATGAAGCGCTGCGCTTGCAGGCGCAGGCTCCGGATTGGGAGCTGCGCGATGATGCCCATCGCATCGAGCGCACGTTTCGATTCCGCAACTTCCAAGAAGCGCTCGCCTTCGTGCAGCGGGTCGGCGAATTGGCCGAAAACGAGGGACATCACCCCGACATCAGCTTCGGCTGGGGTTACGCAACCGTCTCGCTGAGCACCAAGAAGATCAAGGGATTGCACGAGAACGACTTCATCATGGCGAGCAAGATCGACCGCATGCTTGGCTCATGAGCGTGCGCGTCGTCACCGTCTTCGGCGGAACCGGCTTTCTCGGCCGTCGTGTCGTCGAACATCTGCGCAAGCAGGATTTTATCGTTCGTGTCGCATCAAGGCATGCGAGCCGCAGTCGCGAGTTGTTCGGTCCTGACGGTCCGCAGCTTCAATCACTCGAGGTCGACATTCACGATGCACACGCTGTTGCCGATGCGCTGGCCGGTGCATACGCGGCGGTCAACGCGGTCAGTCTCTACGTCGAGCGGGGAGGGGAAACGTTTCATTCCGTGCACGTCGAGACGGCGAGCCGTCTGGCGGCTCGGGCGCAGCAGGATGGACTTGAGCGGCTCGTCCAGGTCTCCGGGATCGGCGCCGATTCCGCCTCGCCGTCGCTCTATATCCGCAAGCGCGGGGAGGGCGAACTGGCGGTGCGCGCCGCCTTCCCCGACGCGGTCATCGTTCGGCCGGCGGTGATGTTCGGGCCCGATGATGCGTTTCTGACCACCGTTCTCGCGCTGCTTCGCAACCTCCCAGTCTTTCCAATGTTCGGCCGCGGTCTCACCCGATTGCAGCCGGCCTATGTGGGGGACGTGGCGGAGGCGATCGCCAGGGTGCTCGCGCGGACGGAAAGGCGCGCCGTCACGTTCGAGTGCGGCGGGCCTCGCATCTATTCCTACGAGGAATTGCTCAGAGCGGTGGCGCGCGAAGCCGGCCTCACGGCGAGGCTGATGCCGATGCCGTTTGCCGCCTGGCATGCGCTGGCGTCGGTGGGGGAGATGCTCCCGAACGCTCCCGTCACCCGCAACCAGATCGAGCTGATGCAGGTCGACAACATCGCTTCGCCGGGCATGCCCGGATTTGCAGAGCTCGGCATCTCGCCGCGGCCGCTTGAGGACGTGCTGCGCGAGATGCTCGCCCAGCCTCCCCGCGGGCGTTAGCTTCGGCTGCACCTGCTTCTGCTCTTGTTGTGCGATTCGCCGATGCTTGCGCGGGGAAAATCTGCCCCGCGATTTAGACATGGATAGGTGGCGCTAAATCGCGCTATATGCGCGCAGGCGGTTGCGAGTGCCGCCAATGCGTAGACCCGCATCCACGGGGATTTGGGGCGACATCAAGCCATGGCCACTGCAGGCACAAACGACGTCAAGCGCTCCATCGGTTTCATCAATTGGGCGCATGCGCTCGACCATTACGTGATGCTGATCTTCCCGACCGTGGTGATCGGGCTCGAACTCATTTACGGGCGCAGCTACGCCGAACTCATCGTGCTCGGCACGCCCGCCTTCATCGCCTTCGGGGTGTTCTCACTGCCGGCGGGCTGGCTCGGTGACCATTGGAGCCGGCGCAACATGATGGTGCTCTTCTATGCCGGCTGCGGGCTGTCGCTGATCGCGGCGGGGCTCGCGCCGAACCTCATCGTGCTTGGGATCGCACTGACTGCGCTCGGCGTTTTTGCGGCGATCTATCATCCCGTCGGCACCGCCATGCTGATAGAGCAGGCGACCTTGCGCGGCCGTTCGCTTGCCTTCAACGGTGTGTGCGGCAACCTCGGCGCCGCGCTCGCCGCCGGCACGACCGCGGCGCTGGTCGCGGGCCTGGGCTGGCGCGCGGCCTTCCTGGTCCCCGGGGCCGTCTGCGTCGCCACCGCCGCAGTCTATCTACGCCTCGTTCCGGACGAAGCACGAAAAGCGGCGAGCCGCGGGACGGTCGCCGATGTCCCGCTCGGCGCGGCGTTGGCGGCGACCATCTTCGGTCTGTTCGTCGTGATCGCGCTCTGCGCCGGGCTGGTCTTCAACATCGTCTCGGTTGCACTGCCCAAGATCGTCGACGAACGGCTCGGCGCCGACGTGCCGCTGCTTCTGGTCGGGGGCCTGGCGACGGCGGTGTTCATGTGCGGCGCGCTCGCCCAGATTGCGGTCGGCCGGCTGGTGGAGAAATTCCCGCCCCACATCCTCTTCGCCGTGATTGCATCATTGCAGTTCCTCGGCGTGCTGTGGGTGGCGCAGGCCACCGGCAAGGTGCTGATCCTGGCGCTTGCCGTGACCATGGCGGCGATCTACGCGCAGGTCACCGTCAATGATCTCGTGATCGCCCGCTACACCGCGGACGCCTGGCGCGGCCGCATCTATGCGGTGCGCTATTTCCTCACCTTCCTCGCCGCAGGCGCGGCGGTCTCGGCAATTGCGTTCCTGCACGGACGCGGCGGCTTCGCCCTCGTGCTGGCAACGACGGCGACGATCGCGCTCGGCTTCGTCGTCGCGACGGCGGTGATCGCGGTGCTGGTCAACGGCGTGGAGAAAGCGCGCGCGGTGGCACCGGCGGAGTGAGCAACTGCTCGGCTTCGCGTTTGGCCAGCAGATCAGTGCTCACCGGCCTTTAGCACATAGCGCTCCTGCAACTCGGCCACGGTTGGGTGGTGCTGGGCCCAGAAGGCATGAATAGGCGTTGGCGCCTTGCCCACGATCTGCGTGAGCGCCCAGTTCGGATTTCGCATCGGATAGGATTAGAGCCTGACCGCTTCAACCCAGGCGAAACCCGCGTCGCGCACGGTCTGGAGCACCAGCGCGGTGAGTTCCGCCTCAGTTTTGGCTTCCCTATCGGCCATTGGTCTCCATGGCTTCATTTCGCCGGGACTTTCGACAGGTCCAGTTTGGCATCCATGAACAGGCCCAATTCGAGCCCCCTGCTAACGGTCAGCACGTCTTCTTTCGCGAGGATGAGCACCCGCTGCTAGTCATTCAGCGGCTCGCGCTTCTTCCCCATGCTGGTCATGTACGGGTACGCCTCACCAATGGTGTGTAGCGTGCCGCCGTCTGTGGTTGGCAATGGGCGATCAAGTCGCTGCGAGACGCACTCAGGAGGCAACAACATTGGTCGAATAGATAGGGCAGGGGCCGCGGGGAGTCACGCACGCCCTTAAAAAGAGGGAGGGGCCGCCGCGATGGCGACCCCTCGTTTTGCATGATGGCCCGGAATATGGGCAAATGCCGTTGGATTCGAGAAACGATAGCAAATCAATGGCTATCGCTAGAAGTCCATTCCGCCGCCCATTCCGCCACCGCCCGGCGGCATGGCAGGCGCTTGCTTCTTCGGCACTTCGGCAACCATCGCTTCCGTGGTGATGAGCAGCCCGGCGACGGAGGCCGCGTCCTGCAGCGCGGTGCGCACCACCTTGGTCGGGTCGATGATGCCCTTCGACACGAGGTTGCCGTACTCGCCGCTCTGCGCGTCGAAGCCGAAGGCGTACTGATCCTTTTCCAGGATCTTGCCGACGATCACGGAGCCGTCTTCGCCGGAGTTGATGGCGATCTGGCGCGCCGGCCATGACAGCGCCTTGCGCACGATTTCGATCCCGGTCTTCTGATCGTCGTTATGGGACCGAACCTTCTTGAGCGCCTCGCTGGCGCGCAAGAGCGCAACGCCGCCACCCGGCAGGATGCCTTCTTCGACTGCGGCACGGGTCGCGTGCATGGCATCATCCACGCGATCCTTGCGCTCCTTCACCTCGACCTCGGTGGCGCCGCCGACGCGGATGACCGCCACGCCGCCCGCGAGCTTGGCCAGCCGCTCCTGCAGCTTCTCGCGGTCGTAGTCGGAGGTCGTCTCCTCGATCTGCGCCTTGATCTGCGCGATGCGGGCCTCGATGTCGGCCTTCTTGCCGGCACCGCCGACGATGGTGGTGTTCTCCTTGTCGATGGACACCTTTTTGGCCCGGCCCAGCATGTTGAGGGTGACGTTGTTGTGATTTTTGTCGTGTTGGTATTTTTTG
>JBJMTU010000167.1:0-7453 GCA_045811545.1 Xanthobacteraceae bacterium
GAGCCACGTCATCAACATGCCACCCGACGTGCTCTCCAGCGGGGAACATTTCGCACTCGAGGTGAAGGGCGACAGTATGATCGAGGCGGGCATTCTCGACGGCGATATTGCGCTGCTCAAAAAGACGGAAGCGGCCGACACTGGCGATATCGTCGTGGCTCTGGTCGACGAGGAAGAGGCCACTCTCAAGCGTTTTCGCCGCCGCGGAGCCTCGATTGCGCTCGAACCGGCGAATCCCGCCTACGAGGTCAAAATCCTTCCGCCCAACCGCGTGCGTATTCAGGGCAAGCTGGTCGGCTTGTTCCGGCGATATTGATCGCGGCGTTCCGGCTTTGAAACGAAGCACGACCTGTCAATCGCCCGCCTCCAGATCGTCTTGGCGCGGCGTGGCATCGCGCGGCCGCGCCGGGGTCGTGCGGCTCGGCTCAAGCGCGTCGGCAGCCGGTACAGCAGCGCGTGCCCACGGGCGGGCGTAGCCCGGCGGCCGTGTAGCGGTGATCTCAAACTGCTCGCCGCGGCGGCGCAATGCCATGGCGCCAGAGCGTCGCCAGACGTCGCGATCGATCACGAGGGCGGTACAGCCGGGCGGCGCATCGCGAGCGCTCACCACCAGCACGGCCCGGCGGCAGTCCTCCTCGAAGGCTTCGAGTGTCTTGGCGATGGCGACCAGCGAGCCGTCGCGCAGCTTGCCGATACAGCCTGCCGCATCGCATCTGACCCCTTCGCCAAGCGTACCGTCGGTCGGCGCGCGCGCGTCGGCGTCGGCCGCAAGCCATTCACGGAATGCAAAGACGTCACTGCCGGATTTGACCATGGAAAGCCGACCGTTCTCCCCTCGCACGGCAACGGCGCTGCCGCCAGCGGCGATCAGGACATCGGGCTTGGGCGCTCGAAGCATCAGGAGAATCGCGCCGCCGATCAGCACCGCGCCGATGAGCCGCAACGGCGTCTTGAATAGACACAGCACAATCAGTCCGGCCGTGCACAGCAGCAGTGGACCGGCCCCGAACGCCGCAACGCGTCCTAGCGCTCCCGGGAAGCTCGTCACCCACATCGCAATGGAGGACATCCAGTCGATGCCCGCGCCCATCAGCCGCCAGCACATGCCATCGAGGCCAAACGGCATGCTTATCAAGCCGAGGATTCCTATCGGCATGATCCAGGCGGATACGATGGGCATCGCGATCAGATTCGCGACCACGCCGTACGGGGAGACGCGGTGGAAGTGATAGGCAAGGTAGGGAATGGTCGCGGTGCCCGCAAGCAACGAGACGATGAGCAGGCCGACGATCTCGCGGCCGCCCCAGAGCGCGATCTTCGTCGCCAGCGGCGTATCGCCCCCGTGGCTCATCCAAGGCAAACCCTGCTGATATCCGGCGACGAGTGCCAGCGTCGCTGCGAACGACATCTAAAAGCTCGGATGAACGATGGCTTCGGGCGCGAGCAGCAGCACGCCAAACGCCGCCACCGTGAGCGTGCGGAAGGTCAATGTCGGGCGATCGACCATCACTCCGATGAGCACGATGGCGATCATGATGAACGCGCGTTGCGTCGCAACCTCGGCTCCGGACAGCGCAAGATAGAATGCCGCCGCGCCCAAAGCGGCGAGCGCCGCCCATTTCTTGATCGGATGGCGGTTGCTGAAGGCCGGCATGAGCGCAAATAGCGCCCGCAGCGTAAAGAACACGACGCCGGCCACCACTGCCATGTGGTAGCCGGAGATCGAAAGCACGTGGGCGAGGCCCGACACGTACATGGCTTCGTTCACCGGCGTCGAGATCGTGTCCCGCTTGCCAGTAATGAGCGCCGAGGCGATCGCTCCCTTGTCGCCCGGCAAGACTGCGCGGATGCGCTTGTCGATGGCTTCGCGCATACCGTCGATGAGCGAGGCGTAGCGCAGCCGCAGTCCGGGTGGGTGCGGCGCTTCGACCGTGCGGATCGAGCCCAGCACGAAACCCGAGGCGCCAATACGCTGGAAATACATGTCGCGTGCGAAATCGTAACCGCCGGGCCGCAACGGTTCGAGCGGCGGAGACAACCGCGCCCTGAACTCGATGAAACTGCCGACCGGCGGCGCCGTGCCTTTGCGCACGGATACTCGCACCCGCTCGAGCTTCTCGCTAAATCGCGGCTCCACGATGCGCTCGAGGCGCACGACAATGCGGTCGGAGCGTTCACGCTCTTCGCGCACCTCGACGAAGCCTGCAAGCTCAACGTTCCACGCCGGTGCGAACAGCACCGGATGGGCGATAATTTCGCGCTTCACCGTGGCGGTCGTAAATCCGGCGGCCAGGGCGGCAAGGCCCACCATCGCCGAAAATGCAAATGGCCGACGCCGGCAAAGGATCGCCAGTGTGACCGTTGCGGTAACCAGCGCGGCTGCTGCCCACAATGCGGGCTCCCGCTCGACTGCGAAATAGACGATGACCCCGCAGCCAAATGCGATCGCGAGCCACGGCACCAACCGCCCGGGGGCAACTTCGGCCGCGGCCCATTCGCGCAGGCGCTGTGCGGCCCGTTGCGCGAAGTTGACGAGCGGCTGCGGCCACGCGAGGGCCGGCCTGCGCCCGGCCGCGATCCAAGGCCGCCACGCCTCGGCTCGTCCGCGCGACCTGCCCCGCTCGATCACCGCGCGGTCCACCCCTGCTGCATCTTACCGTCGCATAGTACACGCTGCTGGCGGTCGTGGGATGGGGTTGCTCCGACATCCATAGCGCCCCAACGGCGCCCGGGCCTTATGCAGCGCAGGTTCCGCGGTTGATCGTAGGCGCTAGGTTATGGTAGGCGGCGCTGCGTCAAGCATGGCAAACTGCGGAGACGGCATCTGCGGCTCCCTCCGCACAATGGATGACACTCGAGGCAAATATGGATCAAAGCGTTGAATTCAGCCGCGCGGACCGCGCCCGCGCGGTCGGCCGCCTGTGCGATTTCATCGTGCGATCGATCGATAATGCCCGCGTCGTCGAGCCGCCGTTCTATCATCTTCAGCTTGAGCGGGTCTTTCCGGACGACATTTACGCGTCCATGTTGGCAGCGATGCCGCAAGCGTCGGATTATCGGCCGCTCTACGGTCAAAACCAATGCAACGTGCTGGAGGACGGCACCCATACTCGGGTGAAGATTGATCTCTTTCCCGAATATATCCGGCATCTGCCGCCGGAGAAGCGCGTGGTCTGGGATATCGTTGGTCGCGCACTGTGTTCGGAAGCCGTGAAAGCCGCCTTCGTGCGCGCGCTCGCGCCCGCACTGGCGCGTCGCTTCGGGCCTGACTATGCCAAAGTCGGCATGTATCCGATCGCGATCCTCACCAGGGATGTGCCCGGTTACAAGATCGACCCGCACACCGATACGCGTTGGAAGGGAATTACAGTGCAGCTGTTCCTGCCGCGCGATGCACTGCATCCCGACATCGGCACGATTTTCCACGAGAAGCTTCCCGATGGCAGCTTGCCAAAACGCACCCAGATGAAATTCGTGCCCAATTCCGGCTACGCATTCGCAGTGGGCGAGAACACCTGGCATTCCGCCGATCGGGTGGGACCTGAAGTAACCACCCGAGATAGCATCCTGCACACCTATTTCGTCGACACTGGGCTATTGCGCGTACTGCGCAATCGCGGCAAACGGATCGGCAATTTTCTGCGCAACGAGCTTCGCCACTACGCGCCTCGCTGAGGCTCCGTATGTGTTGGGTTGCCTACTTTCCGGCGCTCACCTTCGCCCAGGTATCGCGTAGGCCGACCGTGCGGTTGAACACGAGATGGCCGGGCGTCGAGTCCGGATCGCGGCAGAAATAGCCCTGCCGCTCGAACTGCACAGGGTCGGCGGAATTGGTTGCCGCAAGCGCAGGCTCGAGCCTGCAGTCTCTCAGCACTTCGAGCGAATCCGGGTTGAGATCGGCGACGAAGCCGGAGGGCTTCGGGTCGGGACGATTGAACAGTTGGTTGTAGAGCCGAACCTCCGCCGTTACTGCATCGGCGGCCGAGACCCAGTGCAGTGTGGCCTGTACCTTTCGTCCGTCCGGGGCATTTCCGCCGCGAGTGCTGGGGTCATAGCTGCAGCGAAGCTCAACCACTTCGCCGGCCGGGCTTTTCACCACTTCCCGGCAGGTCACGAAATAGGCATAGCGCAGCCGAACCTCGCGTCCGGGCGAGAGCCGATAGAACTTCTTCGGCGGGTTCTCCATGAAATCGTCGCGCTCGACATAGAGTTCGCGGCCGAAACGCAGACGGCGTGTCCCCGCGCCAGGATTGTCGGGATGGTTGACCGCCTCGATCTCCTCGAAACGGCCCTCCGGATAATTCTCGATGACGATCTTCAGCGGACGCAGGACAGCCATCCGGCGCAAAGCCGTCCGGTTGAGGACCTCGCGGACCGAAAAATCGAACATGGCGATGTCGACCACGCTGTTGGCCTTGGCAACCCCGACCCGCTTGACGAAATCGCGCACCGCCTCAGGCGGAACGCCGCGGCGGCGAAGCCCTGCCAGCGTCGGCATGCGCGGATCGTCCCAGCCGCTGACGTGCCCGCCGCGCACCAATTCGGTGAGCACCCGCTTGGACAGCACCGTATGTGTGAGATTGAGACGCGCGAATTCGTACTGCCGCGGTCGAGACGGAACCGGGAGATGTTCGAGAAACCAATCGTACAGAGGCCGGTGGTCCTCGAATTCGAGCGTGCAGAGGGAGTGGGTGATGTGCTCGATGGCATCGGATTGACCATGGGCGAAGTCATAGCTCGGATAGATACACCAGGCCGTGCCGGTGCGCGGATGGCTCGCGTGCAGAATGCGATAGAGCACGGGGTCGCGCAGGTTGATATTGCCTGAGGCCATATCGATCTTGGCCCGCAGCACCCGCGCCCCGTTCGGGAACTCGCCTGCGCGCATGCGGCGGAACAGATCGAGGTTTTCTTCCGTCGTCCGTTCACGCCACGGACTGTTGCGTCCCGGCTCGGTCAACGTCCCGCGATTGGCCCGCATCTCTTCCTGCGACTGGTCGTCGACATAAGCCTTTCCGGTGCGGATGAGGTGCTCGGCCCAGTCGTAGAGTTGCTCGAAATAGTCCGAAGCGTGATAGAGGTGGG
Organism: Xanthobacteraceae bacterium; assembly: GCA_045811545.1. GTDB lineage: Bacteria > Pseudomonadota > Alphaproteobacteria > Rhizobiales > Xanthobacteraceae > VAZQ01. The sequence goes on from JBJMTU010000167.1 coordinate 5,086, forward strand.
TTCCCCAGTCGAATCCGAGCCAGCGCACGTCTCGCTCGATGGCATCGATATATTCCTGCTCCTCCTTCGTCGGATTCGTGTCATCGAAGCGCAGATGACAGCGGCCGCCGAATTCCTGCGCCACGCCGAAGTTAAGGCAGATCGCCTTGGCGTGACCGATGTGCAGGTACCCGTTGGGCTCCGGCGGGAAGCGCGTCACCACACTCGTGTGACGGTTCGCGGCGAGGTCAGCTGCGATGATATCGCGGATGAAGTCGCGCCCCGCCTCTGCCACCACGGTCGGAGCTTCCGTCATGCTGCGTCAACCCTGTTCTCGAAACCGCGGCCTATGTGCCAAATTCGCGAGCACGCGCCAAGCCGTCTGACCCGCAAAACCTTTGATGACCTGTGGTAATTCTGTGCTACACGGACCTGGCCTTGCACGCCGCGACGGCCTTGTGTGCTCCGATCTCGGCCCGCCCTGCGCGGACCCGTAGCAACATCAACCGAGATGAGCGAAACCATCGTCACGCGCTTTGCCCCCTCGCCCACGGGCTTCCTGCACATCGGGGGGGCGCGAACCGCGCTGTTCAATTGGCTCTATGCCCGCGGACGCGGCGGAAAAATGTTGCTGCGGATCGAGGATACCGACCGCGAACGCTCCACCCAGGCCGCGATCGACGCCATTCTCGATGGGCTTACTTGGCTCGGTCTCGATTGGGATGGCGACACCGTCTACCAATTCTCACGCTCCGAACGCCACCGCGAGGTGGCGCACGCGCTATTGGAGACGGGTCGCGCCTATCGTTGCTATGCCACGCCCGAAGAACTAGCCGAGATGCGGGAGAAGGCGCGCAGTGAAGGCCGGTCCAAGCTCTACGACGGTCGCTGGCGCGACCGCGATCCGTCGGAAGCCCCGCCCGGAGTCGCGTCGGCGATTCGGCTCAAGGCGCCGCTGACCGGCGAAACCGTGATCGAAGATCAGGTGCAGGGGCGGGTCGTCTGGCAGAACGAAAACCTCGATGACCTCGTGCTGCTGCGTTCGGACGGCACGCCGACTTACATGCTCGCTGTCGTCGTGGACGACCACGACATGGGCGTAACCCATGTCATCCGCGGCGACGATCACCTCACCAATGCCGCGCGACAGACGCAGATCTATAATGCGCTTGGCTGGCCTGTTCCGGTGATGGCGCACATCCCGCTCATCCATGGGCCGGACGGCTCGAAATTGTCCAAGCGGCATGGCGCGCTCGGCGTGGATGCGTACCGAGCGATGGGTTATCTGCCCGCCGCCATGCGCAATTATCTCGTGCGGCTGGGCTGGAGCCACGGCGATCAGGAAATTTTTACGACCGACGAGATGGTGGCAGCCTTCGACTTGCCGCAGATCGGACGCTCGCCGGCGCGTTTCGACTTTGCCAAGCTCGAAAGTCTCAATGGCCACTATTTGCGGCAGACCAGCGACACCGATCTTCTCGCCGAACTCGAACGCGTGCTCCCGCACATCGTCGGCGGCACCCAACTTGCCGCCAAGTTGACCCCGCAGATACGCCAAAAGCTGCTTGCGGCCATGGGCGGCCTGAAGGAGCGGGCCAAGACCCTGGTCGAGCTTGCGGACGGCGCCCGCTTCATCGTGGCCGACCGGCCGCTGGCACTCGACGAGAACGCGGCGGGCCTACTGACGCCCGACGCGCGTGCCCTCCTCGGTGACCTTTCGGAAGACCTCAAGGCGCTCGAGCCTTGGAGTGTGGAGACGACCGAGCAGGCGGTGCGCGCCTTCGCCGAACGCAAGGGCATCAAGCTCGGCAGCGTCGCGCAGCCGCTTCGCGCTGCACTCACGGGGCGCACCACCTCGCCCCCGATCTTCGACGTGCTGGCGGTGCTGGGGAAGAGCGAAAGCCTTGGCCGGCTGCAAGACCAAGCCGTGCCGATCGCAAGCGGCTGAGCCGTATTCTCCGCGGGAGCAGTGCGCTCGGGCCGAACGGAATGTGCCTTCAAGTCTGCGTGATCCGACGCATGTAGGCCTCATCGGCCCGCCGTCTTGCAGTGCACACTGGGATGGGCTACGCAAACGGCGGCCTCCCCCCGCGAGCATTGCAAGCGCTGGCGCGAGCCATCCGCTGCAGGGGAGTGCCGGTCCGCCGGCGTACAATCGAGGGCTCGATCATGGATGCGAAGACCGGCGCCAACATCAAATCCGGCAAATTCGTCGTCGGCGACAAGGAGACCACGTTCCCGATCTACGACGGAACGATCGGCCCTGCGGTGATCGATATCGGCAAATTCTACGCGGAGACCGGGATGTTCACGTACGACCCCGGCTACACCTCGACCGGCAGCTGTGAGTCGAAGATCACGTACATCGACGGCGATGAAGGCATCCTGC
>JBJMTU010000168.1:0-9126 GCA_045811545.1 Xanthobacteraceae bacterium
GCGGACTGGCCGGGGGAGGTGCTGCGCCTCAACATGCTGCGCACCCATTACCGGCAGCCGATCGATTGGACGACAAGAGGACTAGACGAAAGTCAAAGGACGCTCGACACGTGGTACGACATCGTCGGCGATATGCAGCTGCCAGTGGCGATTAATGCAGACAAAGAAGTGGTCAAATCACTTTGCGATGATCTGAACACGCCGAGCGCGTTAACTCGGCTGCATGCGCTCGCGGGTGAAGTTAAAGCATCTGCATCAGGTTTGCATCAGCTGGAGCTCAAGGAGAAACTAAAGGCATCCGGGAGCTTTTTAGGGGTACTCGCGTTCACGAAACGCGGGGCCCTGGAAAGCCATCCTCACCGTCCTATCGTTGATGCAGACAAGGTGAAGATGCTGATCGACGCGCGCGAGGCGGCCCGCAAGGCCAAGAACTTCAAGGAAGCCGATCGCATCCGCGACGAGGTCCACGCGATGGGGATCGAGCTCGAGGACCACAAGGACGGCACCACCACGTGGAATGTGAAACGATGATGACGCAGGCAAAGCCGAAGCTGGCGCTGCGGCCCTTTCTGCCGGCCGACGCGCCGCTGCTCGCGGAAATCTTTCGTGCCAGCATCGCCGAATTGACGGGCGACGACTACAGCGAGGCGCAGCAGGAGGCTTGGGCAGCCAGCGCGGACGATGAGACGGCGTTCGCCGCGCGGCTCGCCGACGCCCTGACCTTGCTCGGCACCATCGACGGCGCGCCGGTCGGCTTCGCATCGCTCGCCGGGACCGAGCGCATCGATATGCTTTACGTCCATCCCGCCGCCGCCGGACAAGGCGTCGGCAGCATGCTGATCGATGCCCTGGAGAAGCTCGCCGCCGCCCGCGGCGCGCCCCGGTTGATCGCCGACATCAGCGACGGCGCGCAGGATTTCTTCAGGCACCGCGGCTTCGTGGCCACGCAGCGCAACACGGTTGAACTGGGCGGCGAGTGGCTGGCCAACACGACAATGGAAAAGCGCCTTGCCGCCAAGGAGCGCCCGCAATGAACCGCCCGCAAGCGCCGTTGCCCCCCTTCCAGCGCCATCATGTCGTGATCGCGATCATAGCCATAGTGGTCGCGGTCGCGCTGGTGCTGAACTATTATCTCTGGTGAGTCATGGCCCGCGAACGCCTCTACCTCTTTGACACGACGCTGCGCGACGGCGCGCAAACCAACGGCGTCGACTTCACGCTCAACGACAAGCTCGCCATCGCCCGGATGCTGGACGATCTCGGCATCGACTATATCGAGGGCGGCTATCCCGGCGCCAACCTGACGGACACACAGCTATTCGCCGAGGAGCGCGGCCTCAATGCGACTTTCACCGCGTTCGGCATGGCGCGGCGGCCGGGCCGCTCGACCTCGAATGATCCCGGCCTTGCGGTGCTGCTCGAAGCGAAGGCCGACGCCATCTGCTTCGTGGCGAAATCCTGGGATTATCACGTGCGCGTCGCGCTGGAGACGAGCGCGGAGGAAAACCTCGCCTCGATCCGGGACAGCGTGCGCGCGGCGGTGCGCGGGGGGCGCGAGGTGCTGCTCGACTGCGAGCATTTCTTCGACGGCTACAAGGCGGATGCGCGGTTCGCGCTCGCCTGCGCCAAGGCTGCCTACGACGAAGGCGCGCGCTGGGTCGTGCTCTGCGATACCAATGGCGGCGCACTGCCGCACGAGGTCGAGGAGATCGTTGGCGAGGTGGTCGCGGTCATCCCCGGGACCCATGTCGGCATCCACGCCCACAACGACACCGAGCAGGCGGTGGCCAATTCACTCGCCGCCGTGCGCGCCGGCGCGCGCCAAATCCAGGGCACGCTCAACGGACTGGGCGAGCGCTGCGGCAACGCCAATCTCGTGTCCATCATTCCGACGCTCAAGCTCAAGCGCGAATTCGCCGACCATTTCGACATCGGCGTGTCGGAGGCCCAGCTCAAGACGCTCGCGCATGCCTCCCGCATGCTTGACGAGATGCTCAATCGCGCGCCCAACCGGCACGCCCCCTATGTCGGCGAAAGTGCGTTCGCGACCAAGGCCGGCATTCACGCCTCTGCCATCATGAAGGAGCCCGCGACCTATGAGCATGTGCCGCCTGATGCCGTGGGCAACCGGCGCAAACTTCTCGTCTCCGATCAGGCCGGCAAATCGAACGTGCTGGCCGAGCTCGAGCGCATCGGTATCAAGGTCGACAAGGATGATCCCCGCCTCGCACGGCTGCTCGAGGTGGTGAAGGAGCGCGAGGCGATCGGCTATGCCTACGAGGCGGCGGATGCTTCCTTCGAGCTGTTGGCGCGACGCGTGCTCGGCAAGGTGCCGAGCTATTTCGACGTCGAGAAGTTCGACGTCACGGTCGAGCAGCGCGACAATGCGCTCGGCCAGCGCGTCACGGTGTCGTTGGCGGTGGTGAAGGTGAAGGTCGACGGCGAGCATCTGATCTCGGCGGCGGAAGGCAATGGCCCCGTCAACGCGCTCGACCTCGCGTTGCGCAAGGACCTGGGCAAGTATCAAAGCTATATCAGCGGGCTCGAGCTCACCGACTACCGCGTGCGCATCCTCAATGGCGGCACCGAAGCGATAACGCGTGTGCTGATCGAGAGCCAGGACGAGACCGGCGAGCGCTGGACCACGGTCGGCGTCTCCCCCAACATCATCGATGCGTCCTTTCAGGCGCTGATGGATTCGATCGTGTACAAGCTCGTGCGCTCCGGCGCGCCGGCTTGATCGGGTCGCGGACGTAGCCGGATCGAGCCTCAAGGGGCGTTTGCAAGCATTTTCGATGCGCTATGGCTTGCATTGAAGCAAGACCGTCCCATTTCGCTGCGCTCAATGCGGGCTGCCAGATTCGCCGGACATCGCCTCCGCTGCGCGGGGTTCAAGTTCGTACGCGCATGCTCTATCGCATCCGGGGCACAGGGTGTTCTTGAATGATCGACCACGTCTCCATCGCAGTGCGCGATCTCGACCGAGCGGCTCGTTTCTATCAGGCGGTGCTTGGTGCGATCGGCTACGAAAAACTTGTCGTTCGGCCGCGCACGGTCGGCTTCGGCAAGACCTATCCCGAGTTTTGGCTCAATCTGCGCGCGACCATGGCGCCGGTCGACGCCGATAGTGGCGGCCATGCGGCGCTGCGCGTGCGCACGAGCGAATTGGTCGATGCGCTCCATGCGGCAGCGCTTGCGGCTGGCGGCGCCTCCGATGGCGCGCCCGGCCTGCGGCCGCAGCACGGCGAAGGCTATTACGCTGCCTTCATCCGCGATCCCGACGGCAACCGCATCGAGGCCGTCACCTTTCTCAAAGCGCAGGAGTAGCTCGCGCTCACCAGCGCTCGGAGCACGAAACCCCTCACCCGCCCGCGCGCAGCGCGGGCGGGTGAGGGGTTGCCGTGCCGGCTACATCCGTTCGGCGGTGACCGGCGTCATCTGTTTTTCCGCTTCTGAAACGGAGCGCGCTGCCTCCAATAGTTTCGGCAAGATCTCCTCGACGCGCTCGGCCACCAGCAGAGTGACCGGCAAGCCGGCGCGGATGAAGTCGAGCCTTTCCATCTGGTCGAGCAGTTGGCACAGCGGATCCCAGAAGCGCGCGACGTTGAGGATCAGAATCGGCTTCTTGTGCCGGCCGAGCTGTGCCCAGGTCAGCTGCTCGACCAGCTCCTCGAGCGTGCCCACTCCACCAGGCAGCGCGACGAAAGCGTCCGCGCGCTCGAACATCGCCCATTTGCGCTCATGCATGTCGCGCGTGATCACCCGCTCCTGCACGCGCAACAGCATGTGCTCGCGATTGACCAAGAAATCGGGAATGACGCCGGTCACCGCTCCGCCGTGGTCGAGGACCGATTCGGCGAGTGCGCCCATGAGGCCCACCGATCCGCCGCCGTAAACCAGTCGGACACCGTTCTCGGCCAGTATTCTGCCGAACTTTGTCGCTGCCTCCATGAACGCTGGATCATTGCCGGGACCGGAGGCGCAATAGACGCAAATCGATTTGATTGTGCTCATGGGTGAAGGATGTGGCGCGAGGGCGCGAGCGCGTCAAGCCGTGGCATGGCGTGGACACGTTAAAGCACGTCACCCGCGGGCTTGACTGCGGGTTCATCTTCTTCGCAGCAACGCTTTTTTGCGAAAAAGATGGATTGTCGGGTCATAAGCGCGTTTACGCGCGTCTTCGAGGCGCTATGCCCGGCAATGACGCGGCGGGGAACTCCTCGTTTGGGGTGCTTGCGGTCGCGAAAATCTCTATATGAGAGTGGTGCGACGGCCTGCGCTTGCGGCCCGTCGGTGCAGGCCGGGAGCAGAATGGAGTCCTATCCGCGTTCGACCGAGGCATTCAAACGCGACGTGTCCGCCGACGGCGGCGCCTCGCTGCTCGCGATCATGCGCGGCCTGTGGCCCTATATCTGGCCGGCGGACCGCCGCGACCTCAAGCTTCGCGTCGCCGCGGCGATGGTGCTGTTGCTCGCCGCCAAGCTCGCCACCATCGCGGTCCCGTTCATGTTCAAATGGGCAACCGACGCGCTCGCCGGCGAGGGCAGCGCGCCGTTCGCGGCGTCCTCGTGGCTCCTCTGGGCGCTCGCAGCCCCGATCGCGCTGACCATCGCCTACGCCGGCACGCGCATTGTGATGGCGGTGCTCACGCAGATGCGCGACGGCATCTTCGCCCAGGTCGCCATGAACGCGGTGCGCCGGCTCGCCTACCGCACATTCGATCATATGCACCAGCTCTCGCTGCGCTTTCATCTGGAGCGCAAGACCGGGGGCTTGACCCGCGTGCTCGAGCGTGGACGCAACGCCATCGAGACGATCGTGCGCATGGTGATCATGCAGCTCGTGCCGACGATCATCGAGCTGGCGCTGATCCTCGTCGTGCTGCTCTATCAGTTCGACTGGCGATACGTCGCGGTGATTGTCGCCGTCGTCGCGCTCTACATGGCGTTCACCTATCAGGCGACCGAGTGGCGTATCAACATCCGCCGCCGAATGAACGACAGCGATACCGACGCCAACGTCAAGGCGATCGACTCGCTGCTCAACTACGAGACCGTGAAATACTTCGTCGCCGAGGAACGCGAGGCGGCCCGCTACGACCGCTCGATGGCGCGCTACGAGGAAGCGAGCGTGGAGGCATATGTATCGCTCGCCGTGCTCAATGCCGGGCAGGCGACGATCTTCACGATCGGGCTTGCCGCCGTCATGGTGATGTGCGCCTACGGCATCAAGGAAGGCACCAATACCATCGGCGACTTCGTGATGATCAACGCCATGATGATCCAGCTCTACCAGCCGCTCAATTTCATGGGCATGGTCTATCGCGAGATCAAGCAGGCGGTGATCGATATCGAACGGATGTTCTCGATCCTCGCGCGGGAGCCGGAGATCAAGGACAAGCCCGGCGTCAAGCCGCTGATAATCAAGCGCGGTGCGATCCGTTTCGAGAACGTCTCGTTCTCCTACGAGCCGGAGCGGCAGATCCTCAACGGGATCAGCTTCGAGGTGCCCGCCGGGCATCACGTGGCGGTGGTCGGTCCCTCCGGCGCCGGCAAATCGACCATCTCGCGCCTGCTGTTCCGTTTTTACGAGGTCAGCGGCGGGCGGATCTTGATCGACGGGCAGGATATCCGCGACGTCACGCAGCGATCGCTGCGCGCCGCGATCGGCATCGTGCCGCAGGACACGGTCCTGTTCAACGATACGATCCGCTACAATATCCGCTACGGCCGCTGGGAGGCGAGCGACGCGGAGGTCGGGGAGGCGGCGCAGCTCGCGCAGATCGACGATTTCATCCGCCTCTCGCCCAAGGGCTACGACACCGAGGTGGGCGAGCGCGGCTTGAAGCTGTCCGGCGGGGAGAAGCAGCGCGTTGCGATTGCCCGTACCATCCTCAAAGCGCCGCCGATCCTGGTGCTCGACGAGGCCACCTCGGCGCTCGACAGCCACACGGAGAAGGACATCCAGGACGCGCTCGAGCGCGTCTCCCAGAATCGCACGACGCTCGTTATCGCGCATCGGCTCTCGACCATCGTCGGGGCCGACGAGATCATCGTGCTCGATCAAGGGACGATCGTCGAGCGCGGCGCCCATCATCAGCTCCTGGCGAGGGGCGGGCTCTATGCCAGCATGTGGAACCGGCAGCGCGAGGCTGCGGCGGCGCGTGAGAGGCTGGCGCTGGTCGACGACGAGGTCGCTGCGCCGAACCGCAATCCGCCGACGGTGGACGAGGCCGATGTGCCGGTGGACAAGGAGCTCTCGGGCCCGCCGATCGAACGCGCGGACGCAGCGGAGTAAGCATGTCGGTTCTCGCCTCGATCCGCTCGCAGTTGGCGCCGGTTCACCGCGAGGGCCTCCCGTTCATCGGCGCCTTTGCCGTGGTGAGCCTGCTGCTGTTATGGGTGTGGCCGCCGCTCGGCTGGCTCGGCGTGCTGGCGACGCTCTGGTGCACCTATTTCTTCCGCGATCCCGCGCGCGTGACGCCCCTGCGCGATGGGATCATGGTTGCTCCCGCCGACGGGCGGGTGAGCCGCGTCGTCGACGCGGTGCCGCCGAAGGAGCTGGAATTGGGCGAGCAGCCGCTGCCGCGCGTGTCGATCTTCATGAGCGTGTTCGATTGCCACGTAAACCGCAGCCCGCTCGCCGGCAAGATCGAGCGCATCATCTATCACGCAGGCGCCTTCGTCAGCGCCGACCTCGACAAAGCGAGCGAGAGCAACGAGCGCAACTCCCTGCTCATCACGAGCGACGGGCGGCGCGTCGGCGTGGTGCAGATCGCGGGATTGGTGGCGCGCCGGATCGTCTGTTTCGTGCGCGAAGGTTCGACGGTCGCCGCCGGCGAGCGCATCGGCATGATCCGGTTCGGCTCGCGCGTGGACATCTACCTGCCCGCTGGCGCGCGGCCGCTGGTCGCCGAAGGACAGACCGCGATTGCCGGGGAGACGGTCATTGCCGATCTCGCGGCCGGCGCGGCGCAACGCAGCTTCCGGGTCGATTAACCTATTCATGAACAATGGTTAATCGACCTCGACTATGGCGGCGCTGCAAACCATCCGCTATTATTGGTGCCATGTCGTTCTCGCCATTCGACCGCGATCGTCTCGAGCGCAAGCGCCCGCGCTTCCGCTTCATCCCGGTGCGCACGCTGCTGCCCAACCTGATCACGCTGCTCGCGCTGTGCGCAGGTTTGACGGCGATCCGTCTGGCGGTGGAGGACAAACTCGAATGGGCGGTCGCGGCGATCGTCTTTGCCGCAATGCTCGACGGCATCGACGGCCGCCTCGCGCGCATGCTCAAGGGCACGTCGCGTTTCGGCGCCGAGCTCGACAGCCTCGCCGACTTCGTCAATTTCGGCGTCGCGCCCGCACTGATGCTCTACTTCTGGGGGCTGCAGGAGCTCGGACATCTGGGGTGGATCGCCGCCATGGTGTTTGCGATCTCGACGGGCCTGCGCCTCGCGCGCTTCAACGTCATGGTCGACGATCCCAACAAGCCGGCTTGGGCGGCAAAGTTCTTCATGGGTATGCCGGCACCTGCCGGCGCAATCACCGTGCTGCTGCCGATCTACGTGTATTTCCTCGGCATGCCGCGCCTGCCGGGCACCGCACATTTCACCTTGGTTTATACGTTCGCCATTGCCGTGCTGATGGTCTCGCGGCTGCCGGTGTTCTCCGGCAAGCGCGTGGGCAAGCGGGTCGCGCCCGAGATGGTGCTGCCGGTCTTTGTCATGGTTGTGGTGTTCTTCGCGCTGCTGATCTCGTACCCATGGAAGGTGCTCACCATCGGCACCCTCTGCTATCTCGCAAGCCTGCCGTTCGGCTACCTGTCGTATCGACGTCACGAGCGCAGGGACGCGGCAGTCGTTGCGGCGGCGAGCGTGCCCGCCGGCGCGCACGGGCGAACGCGCAGCGAGGCGCCGCCGCTATCGCCGGGTCATGGCGAGCATCCCGACGATCCCGACCGGCCCGCCCGCCTCAACTGAAGGGGTAGCCCGGATCGAGCGAAGCGAGATCCGGAATTCTTACAGCAACGCAAGGCGGTCCCGCATTTCGCTGCGCTCAATGCGGGCTACGACGTTCGGCCTCATGCTGAGGGCGTAGCGTGGGCAAAGGCGCAGTTCCCGCAACTGCGCGCGGGCGAATCGCACGGCGCCCATAGCCCGTCGAAGACGGGCGTGAACGCCCTTGTGGCCCACGCGGCGACGATACGAAAGGCGATTTTGCCCACCCCTACGGTGCTCGGAGTCAGCCCGGCAGCGGGTGTCCCGGCATAAGATCGTAAGGGTGTTTCCAGCCCGGCAGCGCCTTGATGCGGTCGAGCCACACCGCGATGTTCTTGTGCTGGGCGGCGATGTCGAAGCCGAATTCCTCCGCCGGATAGTAGAGATAAGCGACCAGCGAAAGATCGGCGATGGTCGGGCGCGCCCCGAGGACGAAAGGCCTGCTCGAGAGCCGCTTGTCGACGATGGCGATGTTGTTGTCGATGCGGCCCTTGAGGAAAGTGAGCACGGCCGGATCGCCCGGCGGCTTGGCGAAACAGCGCAGGAAGCGGTAAGGCCCGAGAAAGCCGTTGACCTTCTGGTTGTCGAAGATGATCCAGCGCAGCGCCTCGAGCCGCTCATCTTCGCTCTCGGGACGGAATTTGTCCGAGCGCTCCGCGAGATAGGTCAGGATCACGGCGGACTGGCTGAGCTTCTTGCCCTGGTGCGCCAGCACCGGCACCTCGCCCATTTCGTTGACGTTGGTGCGGTATTGCGGCGAGCGCGTCTCGCCCTTGCCGAGGAAGTCGACCCAGAGCGGCTCCCAGTCGGCGCCGATGAGGTTGAGCATCAACGCGGCGCGATAGGCGTTGCCGGATTGCGCGAAGCAATAGAGCTGGTACTCGGCCATGGCGTGTCCTTGGATTTACAATTCCTCTTGCAGCACGAGCCTCAAGCGGCGAACTCCCGTACCCCTCTTGCGGGAGAGGATGACGGAGCACGTGGCTCAAGCAAGCGCGCTCACTTCATCGTCGGAATGACGAACTCGGCGCCTTCCTTGGTGCCAGAGGGCCAGCGCGAGGTCACCGTCTTGGTCTTGGTGTAAAAGCGCACCGCGTCCGGCCCATGCTGATTGAGATCGCCGAAGC
>JBJMTU010000169.1:0-6787 GCA_045811545.1 Xanthobacteraceae bacterium
AACAAGACGTCATGCCTGGCATGACGAAATCAACGTTCGAGGGTCGTGGCATTAGGTCGAGGCGCGTTCCTTGACCGGCACGCCCTTGTCCTTCAGCAGGCCTTGCAATTCGCCCGCCTGAAACATTTCGCGCACGATGTCGCAGCCGCCGACGAATTCACCTTTCACGTAAAGCTGCGGGATGGTCGGCCAATTGGAATAGGACTTAACGCCTTCGCGCAGATCGTCCGATTCGAGCACGTTCAGCCCCTTGTAGGTCACGCCGAGGTGATCGAGGATCTGCACCACCTGTCCGGAAAATCCGCACATCGGGAACTGCGGGGTGCCCTTCATGAACAGCACCACGTCATTGCCTTTGACTTCATTGTCGATGAATTGGTCGATCGCCATGGAATCCCTCATCTGCCGGCGCCTGCCGCGCCGAAACGTCTAGCCTATATGTAGCGTAACGGTGCCGCGTCCCCAAGGCCCCCGGCTGCCCAAGCGGTCACTTTTTCACCGGCGCATAGAAGGTGCCCTCGACCTCGAATATGTCGTCCTGATTGAGGCGGTCACCTCGACGATCGTGCGCGGCGGATATGGCCCTTTGCCCCACAGCTCCTCCTGCACCTTGTTCACCAGCGGCCGGAACCGGAACATGTCGGTGACGTAGACGACGATGCGCACGCAGTCGCGCAGGCTCGCCCCCTCGGATTCCGCGATCATCTGCATGTTGAGAAAACCTTGGCGGACGCGCGCCTCCTCGCCCTGAACCAGCGTGTTGGTCTTCGGGTCGATGCCGCGCATGCCGGCGACATAGACGAAATCGCCGGCGCGGCTGCCGAGGCTCCAAGTGCCCGTCGGCTTGATCGCGCCTTCGGGCGCCAACGTCTTGACGCGCTCCGGCGATTGCGCGGCAGCGAGGCCGGTCACTGCGATCAGCGCAGCCGCGCCCTTGATCGCGATCTTCACCGCGCCGCGCATCATTGCTCTGGCGTGCCGGTCTGCAGCGCGAGCGCGTGCAGCTTGCCGCCCATTTCGGCCTTGAGCGCCTCATAGACGATCTGGTGCTGCTGGACCCGCGATTTGCCGCGGAACGATTCGGCAAGCACGGTGGCGGCGTAATGGTCGCCGTCGCCGGCGAGGTCGCGGATGGTCACCTCGGCATCGGGAATACGCCGCTTGATCAAACGCTCGATCTCGCTCGCATCCATCGCCATGGCTCTGTCTCCCACAGCGTCCTGCGCCGAAGGGTAACCGATTCGCCGCGGAAAGCGCGTCAACGCGAAACCTCAGGACGCCGCGGCCGCCATATAAGCCGGCAGCCAGCCCTCGAAGCGTTCGCGCAATTTTGCCACCAGAATGGGCCGCTCGCCTTCGAGCGTCAATGCGTCGCCGCCGGTGAGGCCAAGCTGGCGCGCGGGAACGCCGGCAGCGCGGGCGCGCGCCATCACCGTCTCGGCGACCCCCGCCGCGACCGTGAGGAGGTAGCGTCCCTGGTCCTCGCCGAACCAGAAGGCGTGGGCGGGGAGCGGCGGCCGATCGAGCTCGGCGCCGATACTCGACGCCATCGCCATCTCGGCGATCGCCACGAGCAGCCCGCCGTCGGACACGTCGTGAACTGCGGTGGCGATGCCTTCGCCGATCAAGGCGCGGACGAGATCGCCGTTGTTGCGCTCGGCGGCAAGATCGACCGGCGGCGGCGCGCCCTCCTCGCGCTCGCAGATTTCGCGCAAGTAAAGCGACTGACCCAGCCAGCCTGCCGTCTCGCCAATGAGCAAAATGGCCTCGTTCTCCCGCTTGAAGGCGAGCGTCGCCGACTTGGTGAAGTCGTCGATCAGCCCGACGCCGCCGATGGTGGGCGTAGGGAGAATCGCGCGGGCGTTGGTCTCGTTGTAGAGCGAGACATTGCCCGACACGACGGGGAAGTCGAGCGCCTCGCAGGCGTCCGCGATGCCATGAATCGCGTCGACCAGCTGGCCCATGATCTCCGGCCGCTCGGGATTGCCGAAATTGAGATTGTCGGTAAGCGCCAGCGGCCGCGCGCCGACCGCGGTGAGATTGCGCCACGCCTCGGCCACGGCCTGCTTGCCGCCTTCGAACGGATCGGCCTCGCAATAGCGCGGCGTGACATCGGTGGTGAGCGCAAGCGCCTTCGGCCCGTCATTGATGCGCACCACCGCGGCATCGCCGCCGGGCCGCTGGACCGTGTTGCCCAGGATGACGTGGTCGTACTGCTCCCACACCCAGCGGCGCGAGCACAGATCGGGCGAGCCGATCAGCCGCAGCAACGCTTCCGCGGTGGGAACGGGCGGCGCCACATCCGCTGCCGCGAGCACCGGCTGCTTCGGCGTATCGACATGCGACCGGTCGTAGACGGGCGCCTCATCGCCCAGCTCCTTGATCGGCAAATCGGCCACAACCTTGCCGCCGTGGCGCACGATGAAACGCTTGGTCGGCGTGGTCGTGCCGACCACAGCGAAATCGAGGCCCCATTTTCTGAAGATCGCTTCGGCCTCGCGCTCTTTCTCCGGCTTGAGCACCATGAGCATGCGCTCCTGGCTTTCCGAGAGCATCATCTCGTAGGCGCTCATGCCGCTCTCGCGGCAGGGCACCGCGTCGAGATCGAGCGTGACGCCGAGGCCGCCCTTGGCGCCCATCTCGACCGCGGAGCAGGTGAGCCCCGCCGCGCCCATGTCCTGGATGGCGATGACACAGTCCTTCGCCATGATTTCGAGACAGGCCTCGAGCAAGAGTTTCTCCGCGAACGGATCGCCGACCTGGACGGTCGGGCGCTTGTCATCGGTCCCCTCGCCGAATTCGGCCGATGCCATGGTGGCGCCGTGGATGCCGTCGCGGCCGGTCTTGGAGCCGAGATAGACGATCGGCATGCCGACGCCGGAGGCGGCGGCGTAGAAAATCCTATCGCGCGGGGCGAGACCGACCGCCATTGCATTGACCAGGCAGTTGCCGTCGTAGCGGGTGTGAAAACGCACGCACCCGCCAACGGTCGGCACACCGAAGGAATTGCCGTAGCCGCCGATGCCGGCGACCACGCCGGCGACGAGATGCCGCGTCTGCGGGTGGGTCGGCGCGCCGAAGGACAGCGCGTTGAGGCAGGCGATCGGCCGCGCGCCCATGGTGAACACGTCGCGCAAGATGCCGCCGACGCCGGTGGCCGCACCTTGATAGGGTTCGATGTAGCTCGGGTGATTGTGGCTCTCCATCTTGAACACGACCGCGAGCCCGTCGCCGATATCGATGACGCCCGCGTTCTCGCCCGGCCCCTGGATCACCCAGGGCGCTTTGGTGGGCAGCATGCGCAGATGGATCTTCGAAGACTTGTACGAGCAATGCTCGTTCCACATCGCCGAGAAAATGCCGAGCTCGGTGATGGACGGCTCGCGGCCTATGAGGGCGAGGATCCGCTGATACTCCTCGTTCGCGAGGCCGTGCGCCGCCACGAGCGCGGGGCTGATTTTCTCCCGCTTGGCGGCCTTCGGCCGCTTCGCTTTTGCCGCCGGCGGCTTGCTGTGTGCCCGTGCTGAGCGTTTCTTGGGTGTCGCTGCCATAGTCCTAGAGAAGCTTCACCGTGGCTAGAGCCTGTTCGTGGCGATTGGAAATCAGCAAGCGGCGAACTCGGTCTGCTCCCTCCCCCGCTTGCGGGGGCGCGCGTACGTCATGCCGCCTGCTTGAAGTGATCGGCGAGACCCGCGAACAAGCCGCGGCCGTCGGTCGGACCGAGCGCGGCTTCCACGTGGTTCTCCGGGTGCGGCATCATGCCGAGCACGTTGCCCTGCTCGTTGAGGACGCCGGCGATGGCATTGGTCGCGCCGTTGACATTCCAGGCAAGGTCGAGCGACCCATCGGGGGCGGCATAGCGGAAGGCGACCCTGCCTTCATCCTCGAGGCGCACGATCGTCGCATGATCGGCGACGTAATTGCCCTCCCCGTGCGCGACCGGCACTCGGATCACCTGTCCCGCATTATAGCCTCGCGTGAACGGCGTATCGGAGCGCTCGACGCGCAGATAGACGTCGCGGCAGATGAATTTGAGCGCCGTATTGCGCATCAGCACGCCCGGAAGAAGTCCGGCTTCGCACAGGATCTGGAAACCGTTGCACACTCCGAGCACGAGCCCGCCGCGCTCGGCATGCGCACGCACGGCCGCCATGATCGGGGCGCGCGCCGCAATGGCGCCGCAGCGGAGATAATCGCCATAGGAGAAGCCGCCGGGTATCACGACGAGGTCGGTGCTCGGCGGCAGCGCGGTGTCCGCATGCCACACCATGGCCGGCTCGCGGCCACTGACGAGCTTGAGCGCGCGCGCCATGTCGCGTTCGCGGTTGAGGCCGGGAAAGACGACGACCGCGGACTTCATCACAGCCCGAGCTCCTTCTCGGCCCAGCGCAGAACGAGATCGCCGTTGAGAAAGCCCAAGGCGGCGCGCTCGGCCGCAGCCACATCGTGTGTGACAACGGTTGCGACCACCACATCGCATTTGTCGTTGAAGGCGATGGCGAGCGCGGTGCGTGGCGAACCGTAGGGTCTCGCGACCCGATATGGCCGGCTGCGGCCTTTCATCCAGCCCACCGTGACCGGCCGACCGTCGCCGAGTGCATTGAACGTGCTGCTGAGCAGTTCGAGGTCGCCCACGCGGTCGAGCTCCGCGTCGTCCGCCACGCCGGTTGTGCAGTTGCAGAAGCCGAGCTTGGCGCGCAGGTAAAGCTCCACGTCCGCGCCGCAATCGGCGGAGCGACAGCGGAACGCGCGCCCGGTACCCCACTGGTCGAGCGGGAACGGCCATTTGAACTCGGTCCAGACGGCGGTATCTGCCGCCGATTGCCGAGCAGCGGTGGTCGCGGCCGCGACGAGGGCCAGTGCAAGCGCGACAATGCCGGCGCGTAACGCGGTCATTTCACCTCGACGTCATAATTCTCGATCAGCGTGTTGGCCAGAAGCTTCTCGGCTGCCTGTTCGAGTGTCGCCTTCGCCGCCTTGCGGTCGCGTCCGTCGATCTCGATGTCGAACACTTTGCCCTGGCGCACGCTCGCGACGCCGGCGATACCGAGCGATTTGAGCGCGCCCTCGATCGCCTTGCCTTGGGGATCGAGGATGCCGGATTTGAGGGTGACGGTGACGCGGGCCTTCATCGCCTGTCCTGCGAGCATCGATATGGCGCGAATCGCTTAAACGGCAAGCCGAAGAAACGCGCAGCGTGCCCGCGCCCGGCTCATGGCAAAAGTTTACGCAGAAATGGTGTCAATGCACAGGGGCAGCCGCCGCTTGCTCGAGCAGCCGCCCGCGGCCCGCGACACGGCCGCTCTCCCCGACCAGCCGCAGCGCCGCCCAAAACGCCGCTTGCGTGCTGGCGACGACCGGGATGCGGTGACGTGCCTCGAGCGGCTTTGCCACTCCCAGGGTGCGCAAGCCGCCGCAGGAAATCAGCAGACCCTCTGCCGCCGGCGCTTCGGCGCAGACCTCGGAGCCGAGCGCGATAATGTCGTCCTCGCGCATCGTGTCGGGCTGGTTGAAGCCCAGCAGACCGAAACCCTTGAGCGCCAGCACGTCGAAGCCGTGCGCGGTGAGAAACCCTTTGAGCCGCGCATTCACCTCGTCGGCGTAAGCGGTCGCCACCGCGATTCGCCGCGCCCCGAAGCCGCGCAACCCTTCGACCACGGCCTGGCTCATGGTGCTCACCGGCAAGCCGGTCGTCGCGCGCAACGCCTGCATGAGCTCGGCGTGCGCCTCGGCGCCGCGGTAGAACGTCAACGAGGTGCCGATCACCATGACGGCATCGACCCCGCGCGCGGCCAGCTGTTCGGCCGCCGGGATGATCCCCTCCCACGCGCTGTCGTAGCCCCGCGGCGTCAGCGATTGCACGCCGACGCCGCGCGAAACGAACCGCACGTCCGGATACATCTTGAGCCCTTCTTCCGGCACGGTGTCGGCTGCAAACGGGACCACGAGCCCGATGGTGACGTTCTTGCGCATATCCTTGTCCTCGCGGCGGCTCACTTTGCCGTCATCCCCGCGCACCCCATATTCTAGAGGCGGTGGTTATGGGTCCCCGCTTTCGCGGGGACGACAGTATCTGCATTGATGAGTCGAAGTCGGGACGCAGTTAGCGGGAACTCTCGTTGCAGACAGCGGAGGGTCAGCCCTTCACCAAGACCGGGCCCATGCCGCGCGGACGCTCGCCTTCGCTCATGATGCCGAGGCGTTTGGCGACTTCGGTATAAGCCTCCACCAGCCCGCCGAGATCGCAGCGGAAGCGGTCCTTGTCGAGCTTCTCGTTCGATTTGATATCCCACAGCCGGCAGGAGTCGGGCGACAGCTCGTCGGCGACAACGATTCGCATGAGATCGTTCTCCCACAGCCGGCCGGTTTCCATCTTGAAATCGACGAGACGGATGCCGACGCCGAGAAACAGGCCGGACAGGAAGTCGTTGACGCGGATGGCGAGCGCCATGATGTCGTCGATCTCCTGCGGCGTGGCCCAGCCGAAGGCGGTGATGTGCTCCTCGGAGACCATCGGGTCGCCGAGCTGATCGTTCTTGTAGTAGAATTCGATAATGGAGCGCGGCAGCTGCGTGCCCTCCTCGAGCCCGAGCCGCTGCGACAGCGAGCCTGCCGCGACGTTGCGCACCACGACTTCGAGCGGAATGATCTCCACCTCACGGATCAACTGCTCGCGCATGTTGAGCCGCCTGATGAAGTGGGTCGGCACGCCGATGTCGTTCAAGTGCTGGAAGACGTATTCGGAAATGCGGTTGTTGAGGACGCCTTTGCCCTCGATGACATCGTG
>JBJMTU010000170.1:0-9155 GCA_045811545.1 Xanthobacteraceae bacterium
ATCGGCTGGATACAGGAACACGCCGCCGCGAACGAGAATGCGAAGCGACTCCGCGACCAGCGAGCCGATCCAGCGCATATTGAAATCGGCCGAACCGTTGCCGCTGGTGCCGGCGAGGCAATCGTCGATATAGGTCCGCACTGGCCCATGCCAGTGCCGCTGGTTCGACGCGTTGATGGCGAACTCAGGCGTGTTGGGCGCAATCCTCACACGGCGCGCGATCAGCAGGAATTCCCTGTTGCGCCGGTCCAGAATGAAGATGTCGACACGCTCGTCGAACGCCAGCACCAGCGTGGTCTGAGGGCCGTAGACCACGAAACCTGCGGCACACTGCGCCGTGCCAGGCTCGAAGAAAGTGGAGATGAGATCGTTGCCGCGCGAACGGATCGAAAAGATAGTTCCGACCGAGATGTTGTTTTCCAGGTTGGCCGATCCGTCGAGCGGATCGATGGCGACGCAGAGCGAGGCCTCGGCGTTGAGCACTTCAGGCAGATCCAGCTCCTCGGACAGGACGGCCGCAACCGGGGTGGCGCGTAACGCCGCGCGCATCATCGCGTCGGCGGCGAGGTCGATATCCTTCTGATGGTCGCCATCGGAATTGACGCCACGGGTTCGTCCGGTGATGCCCGCCAGCGGTCCGTCGGCGATGAGATCGGAAAGGCCGATCGCGGCAGTGGCAATCGCCTCGATCACAGCGGCCACGGCCGGGCCGGTCGGCGTCTCCGACCCTGCGTGATCGAGATGCGAGCATAGGGTTATGCGTGCGTCCATGGCCGTTCCCCGATTGGCGCCCTCTTCGGGGCCACTCCAATGCGGAGTGCCATCAGGCACGCCGCGCCCTAACAACAACCCAGTTTGCAAAATTAGTGAAATTTTCTTATCTTTGGCTTTGGCAAAGTTTTTCTTATAATGGTGACCCATGGCAGGCAGATTTCCGCGGGAATTAACCATCCGCCAGCTGCGCGCGCTCGCGGCCGTTCACCGCGACCGGTCGGTTACCGCCGCCGCCAAACACCTGCACCTCACGCAGCCGGCCGTCACGCTGCAGATCCGCAATCTGCAGGAGCTTGCAGGACTGCCGCTGATTCAGCGCACCAGTGACGGCATGCTGTTGACCGATGCGGGTCGCGAAGTGCTCGCGCTGTCCGAGCGTATCGAAGCGGCAATTGCGGATTGCGAGACCTCGCTCGAGATGATGGCGGGAAAGACCGCGGGCCGCATCTCGATCGGCGCCGTCAGCACCGCGAAATATTTCGTCCCGTTCATGATCTCCGGATTCTCGAAACGGCATCCGAACATCGACGTCACGCTCTCGATCGGAAACCGGCAGGAGATTGGCGAAGCGCTGCGCGGCTATGATCTCGATTTCGCGATCATGGGCCGCCCACCGGCTGACATCGACATGGACGTTCACCCGATCGGCGATCATCCTCATGTCATCATCGCGCCGACCAGCCACCGCCTGGTGCGAAAATCCCGCGTCCCGCTGAGCGACCTTGCCGACGAAACATTTTTGACGCGCGAACCCGGTTCCGGCACGCGCGGCCTGATGGAGCAACTGTTCGAAACGGCGCGCATTCGGCCGAAAATCGGCATGGCGATGAGCAGCAATGAGACGATCAAGCAGGCTGTGATCGCGGGTCTCGGAATTGCATTCATTTCGGCGCACACGGTTGCTACCGAACTCGACGAGCGGCGGCTGGTCACGCTCGACGTGGTTGGTCTTCCCGTCATCAGGCAATGGTTTGTCCTTTCCCGAAAGGACAAGATCCTGCTGCCGCCGGCACGCGCCATGCTGGAATTCCTCAGCGCCCGCGGCGCGCAATTTCTGCCGCGAACCCATGGCAGGATAAGGATCACGCGCACGTCGGCGCGCGGCAAACGGCGATAGCGCGTTATGCGAATGGCGGCAGACTGGCCGAACGCCGAACTGGACGAGATCCGCGTTGCGGGGAGTCGGCTGGCCGCCGGACGAAGGAATCTCTCAGACTTTAGTTGGTGAGTCCTGCCGGCCCTCGCCGGCGTGGCCGCACGTTTCTGCAGTCATACCGCCCCATGGCGCGCGGGCGCAGGTTGACTTCTTTCCGCATTGTCCAAATACTTGCCTGAAAGCCGGAAAAACCGGTCCGGGCGATAACGATAATTCAGTGGGAGGACACGATGCCGACTTCACGCAGAACGCTGCTGAAGACTTCTGCCGCTGCCGCCGCCGCATTCAGCCTCGACTGGACCCGCGCGCAGGCACAAGCCGAGACGGTGCGCATCGGCCTGATCTACGACTTGACCGGGCCGTTTGCTGCGGGTGGATCGGTTGCCTCCTCGATCGGCGCCCAGATTGCCATCGACCTCGTCAACGAGAAGGGCGGCATCGGCGGCAAGTACAAGATCGCCCCGATCGCCGCCGATTCCCAGAGCAAGCCCGACGTGGCGATCAACGAGGCCAATCGCCTGATCGACCAGGAAAAGATCGACATCATCAACGGCGTTTATGCCAGTTCGCACGCGGTCCCGCTCGCCGCCAAGGTCGAGCAGCAGAAAAAGATCCTCTGGATCACGACCGCGGTTTCGACCGCCGTGTTCAAGGACAAGAACCTGCAATACGTCTTCCGCGCGCAGATCCACTCCGACCAGTATGGCCAGGCCTTTGCGGGCTTCATCAGCGAACACGCCAAGGCCAAGCTCGGCATGGAGCCCAAGGATGTCAAGGTCGCGCTGATCCACGAGGATGGCCCCTACGGGGTCGGCGTTGCCGCCGCCGACGAGGCTTATGCGAAGCAGGCCGGCCTCCAGGTCGTGCTCAAGGAAGGTTATTCGGCGTCGGCGCCCGATCTCTCGGTGCTGGTGACCAAGCTCAAGCGCGCCAGGGCCGACGTGATCTCGCACGCCGGATACAATCCCGACATCACGCTGTTCCTGCGCCAGGCGCGCGAGAACGGCCTGCGTTTCAAGATGCTGTTCGGCAACGGCGCGGGCTACAGCCAGCTCGACAAGTTGCGCGCCACGTTCGGCGCGGACATCGACAATTTCTGCAATATCGATCCGGTGCCCGCGCAACTGCTCAATCCCGCATCGCTTGCGCCGGGCCTGGGCGATCTCACCAAGATGATGGTCGAGCGCTACAAGGCCAAGACCAACGTGACCGATGTGCCGCCGCATTGCTCGATGGGATTCAATCAGACCTGGATCCTGCTCAACAACGTGCTACCGATCGCCAAGGAGAAATATGGCGGCTTCGACGCCGAGGCGGTGCGCAAGGCCGCGCTCGACGTCGACATCCCGCCCGGCGGCACCATTCAGGGCTATGGCGTCAAGTTCTATCCGCCCGGAACGCAGCTCTCCGGTCAGAACGAGCGTTCGACGCCGGTGGTGATGCAGAATGCCGGCGAGCACATCGCCGTGGTTTGGCCCAACAACATTAAGACCCAGGAGCCGGTCCTGCCGTTACCTGCCTCTTCGATCTACGCCATGCGCTGACCGATGCTGGTCGCCACCGACCTTTCCCGGCGTTTCGGAGGATTCCTGGCGGTCAACCGGGTCTCCTTCGAAGTCCGGGAAGGCGAAATCGTCGGTCTCATCGGGCCCAATGGATCGGGCAAGAGCACGACGTTCAACCTGATCGCCGGTGCGCTGCGCCCGACGGCCGGCGCCATTCGCTTCCGTGGCGAAGACATTACCGGCCTGTCGGCCCACCAGATCTGCCATCGCGGAATTGCCCGCACGTTTCAGATCCCGCGTCCGTTTCGCAAACTGTCGCTGATCGAGAACGCGATGCTCGCGGCCTATTACGGCGAGGCAGGCAGAATTAGCCGCGAGGAGGCGCGGCGGCGGGCAGAGGAAGCGCTCGATCTCGTCGGCCTGCCCAGCGGCACCACCGCCGGGCTCGGCGCGGCGGCGCTCAAGAAGCTGGAACTGGCGCGCGCGCTCGCCACGCGCCCGAAGCTGCTCTTGGCCGACGAAAGCCTGGGCGGTCTGGACACTACGGAGATGGAACGCGCTGCCGAGCTGCTCGCGCGCATCCGCAGCCGCATGGGCATCACGATCGTTTGGGTCGAGCACATCATGGGCGTGCTGATGCGGGTGGTCGAGCGGGTCATCGTGCTCGACCACGGCGAGAAAATCTTCGACGGGCTGCCAGGCCACGCCGCGCGCGATGCGCGCGTGGCGGAAGTTTATCTCGGTAGGCCGACCTAGCCGGTCATGCTGTCGCTCGTCGACGTTTCCGCAGGCTATGGCTCGTTCCGCGCGCTGTTCGGAGTATCGCTCGAGGTTGCGGCAGGCGAGACGGTGGGCGTGATCGGTCCCAACGGCGCCGGCAAGACCACATTGATGCGGGTCATATCGGGTCTGGTCGCAGCTTTCGCCGGCGCCGTCCGTCTCGACGGGCGGTCGATTGTCGGTGTTCCGGCGCATCGCATCGTCGCGCGCGGAATTGCCCACGTTCCCGAGAACCGGCGGTTGTTTCCGAAGCTTAGCGTCGAAGACAACCTCAGGATCGGCGCCTACATTCCCGCAGCGCGCCGCCACTTTGCCGGACAGCTGGCGTGGGTCTATCAGCTCTTTCCCCAGCTGCAGGAGCGACGAACCCAGCCGGCCGGCACCCTCTCGGGTGGCGAGCAGCAGATGTGCGCAATCGGCCGTGCGCTCATGTCGCGGCCGCGGCTCCTATTGATGGACGAGCCGTCCGCAGGTCTCGCTCCGCTCGTCGTGCAGGAAGTATTCGATCTCATCCGCCGCATTCGCGCCGAAGGGCTCACGGTTCTCATCGTCGAGCAGAACATCCAGCAGGTGCTCGAGGTGGTCGACCGTGCTTATCTTCTGGAGGTCGGGGCTATTCGCTTGTCGGGCACCTCGACCGAGCTGAAAAACAACCAGTTCATTCGCAAGGCCTATATGGGGTTGTAGCGAGCATGGACCTGTTCCTGCTCGAAGCGGCGATCAACGGCCTGCTGCTCGCGGGCGTGCTGGCGCTGCTCACCCTCGGCTTGAACCTGATCTTCGGCGTAATCGACGTAGTGTGGATCGCCTATGCCGATCTCGTCATGTGCGGCATGTATGCGGTCTATTGGCTGTTTGCCGTATTCGGCTGGCCGCTTCCTCTCGCGTTCATGGCATCGGTCGTCGGCGTGGCCGTCCTCGGCGTGTTCGTTCATCTGCTGATCATTGCGCCTATTCTCGGCTCGGCGCCGATCAACCAGCTCCTCGCCACCGGCGGCCTGCTCTACTTCCTGCAGAGCTTCGCTACGCTGATTTTCACCACCGACTTCCGCAATATCGGCGTGCGGCTGCCGGTGCTCGAGATTGGCGGTGTCTATATCAGCTACTCGCGCCTGCTGGCTTTCGGCGTGGCGCTGGCGGGAGCGACCGCGCTCTATTTCTTTCTCAGGCGCACCTATGTCGGCACCGCCATTCGCGCGATCGCCCAAGACCGCGAGATCATCGGCCTCATGGGCGTCGATCAGCGACGCATTTATCTCGTCACGTCGGCGATCGGCGGCGCGCTCGCCGGGCTTGGCGCCTGTCTGCTGGCCTTGCAATACGACGTGCATCCCTTCGTCGGCAACACCTTCGGTCCGCTGATCTTCATGATTTGCGTGCTGGGCGGGCTCGGCAACATGATCGGCGGCTTCATTGCCGCGTTCATCATCAGCCAGATCATCGCCATCGGCGGCTACTATTTCTCGACCGAGCTTGCATACGTGCTCGCGTTCATCCTGTTCATCCTGCTTATGTTCATTCGACCGCAAGGGATCATCGGCCGATGAACGAAAGACGCATAGCGGCGCTCGCCGGCTTGGGCGTCCTGCTCGCGCTACCCTTCGTCACATCCGCCTATTTTCTGCATCTTCTGATCCAAATCCTGCTGTGGGGATTCATCTATACGGCATGGTCGATGATGGGCCGGTTCGGGTTGGTCTCACTCGGCCATGGCGCCTTCATGGGCGTCGGCGCCTACGTGCCGGCGCTGCTGTGGAACTATTTCGGTGTGACGCCGTGGCTCGGCATCCCGCTCGGCATCGGCTTGTCGGCGCTGCTCGGGTTGATCATCGGCTACCCGTGTTTCCGGCTCAAAGTCGTCGGCCACTATTTCGCGCTCGTCACGCTGGCATTGGGTCAGGTCGTGCTGTTGTCGATCGTGGCGGCGCGCGACATCACCGGCGGATCGCTCGGAATGACACCGAGAAGCATCGGCCATTCCTGGTACGCGCTGCAATTTCCGGACAAGATCTACTTCTACGCCATCGCGCTGCTTGTCTGGCTGCTCGGCCTGCTCGTCTGGCGCTGGATCGATCGCGGCATCGGTCGCGAGGCGCTCGAGGCGATCTCCGACGACGAGGAGGCCGCCGCCGCCATCGGCATCGACGTCACGCGCGAGAAGCTGCGCGTCACCGTCATCAGCGCAGCACTGACGGCGCTCGGCGGCGCCGTGTTCGGGCAGTACCTCATGTATCTCAATCCCGAAACCGTGTCCGGCATCGGTGTGTCGCTGCAGATCGTGTTCGCGGCCATTGCCGGCGGGATGTACGCGATGCTCGGGCCCACCGTCGGGTCGCTCTTGACCATCGCGCTGACCGAAGGCCTGCGGGTCTGGTTCGGCGCCAACTTCGTCGGCGCTGCAAACAGCATCTACGGCATCCTTCTCATCCTCTTCGTCATCTTCATGCCGCGCGGAATTCTCGGCTGGCTCGAGGCAGCGCGCCGTCCCCGCGCAGGCGCCGCCGCACCGGCCGAGTAACAGCAACAGTCAACGACGCTGATCCACCGACGTCGTCATGCGCATGACGAGTCAACCATTGAGGCCGATAAGTCCTTGAATGCGAGCTACAACGCGATCCGTCGTCCCTCCTCGGCCGACCAATAGGCGGCGTAGTTGATCTGCGTCGTCGCGTAGGCCAGGCCGAGATCGGCGCGGGGTTGCCGGCCGCTGGAGACGCATTCCATGAAATCCTGGATCTCCTGCAAGTAGCCGCGCGTCCACTCCTCTTCGAGGCAGATGAATTGCCAGCCTGTTTTTCGATCGACCTTCTCGGTGATGTAGACGCCCGCCAATTTCGCTTCGTCCGTCAGATAGCTCAACATGTGGTTGTTCGGGGTGATGTTCGCGAACAGCGCTCCTCCGCTCGTATAGGTTTCGACGACATTGCGCACGCCGCCCATGATGATGTCGCCGGAAAAGACCGTACTCTTGGTGCCGTCGGAGAAGGTGAGCGTCAGCATCCCCCAATCTTCGACGTCCACGGGATTGGCATTGATGAACGGGCGCTCATGCGCCGGCAGGCGAGCCACGACGTTGCCGACGTCAGCCGTCACCGCCGATACTGCAATGCGCTCGCCCCGCGCCTGCGCCTCGACTTGCTTGAGATAGAGCACCGTCGACAGCGGGTGACAGCCCATGCGAATGAGCGAGCCGCCGCCGGTCATCGACCACTGGGCGGCATGGGCCGCGTGCGAGCCGCTGTGGCTCTCCTCGGCCTTCATGAACAAGATTTTGTCTTTAGTCGCCTTGATGATCTGCTCGGTTTTCGTCACCGCCGGCGCATAGATCCAATCCTCCGCGTACATGAAAAGCCGGCCGCTGGCTTTGATGGCCGCGCAGGTCTTGTCCATCTCCTCCATGACGCGCTCGTACATGCGCGATTTCGGCACGTGCTTGCCAATCGGGATCTTGTCCTCGCCGCGTCCGAAATATCCGGTGAACGGCTTCTCGCAGATGACATGTTTTCCCGCTTGCACCGCCTCGACGATCATACCCGCGTGCAACGCCGGAGGGGTGCAGATGTCGACGACATCGATCTCCTTGTCCGCGACCAGTGAGGAGAAATCGCGATAGGTCCGGCGAATCTGGTGTTTCTTGGCGAAATCGAGCACATGATCGCCGCGTGCCGCGACCGCCGTCACCTGCGCGTCAACCCCGTAGACCCGCTGGTAGGCATACATGTGGAGTTCGGCGGCAAAGCCGCAGCCGACGAGGCCTATTCTCACTTTCGCCATGGCGCACTCCTCGCAGTCGTCGTCCGCGGTGTCACGCGGGCACCGTCCGAACAGCTTGTGCTGCGTCCCTCCCCATGCCTTCACATCGGTCTTTTTTGGATGGGGAAGCTGTATAATCCGCTTGTGGCCCGGTTAAACAGGCGAGACTCGCCATGGCGAAGCCAAGTCCCCGATCGGAAAGCCTGTTGGCCGCGTTGCCGGCGGAGTTGTCGCAGAGTCTGTTCGCCAAGGCGCGCCCTGTCTCGCTTAAAGCCGATCAGACCTTGTTCATGGTGGGGGACGAGGGCGATGGATGCTATCGGGTCGAGGAAGGCTTGCTCAAGGCAAGCATCGCCGCGCCGGCCGGCGGCGAGCGCATTCTCGCGATTCTGGGGTCCGGGTCCGTCGTTGGCGAGTTGTCCATGATCGACGGCGGGCCACGCTCTGCGTCGGTTACTGCCCTGCGCGATTCCAAGCTGAGCTTCGTCGGCCGCAGCGCCTTCGGAGCGTTTGGGCAATCCAGACCGGAGCTCTACCGTCACGTCGCGACCTTGCTGGCGCAGCGGCTGCGCGACACCGACGAGGCCCTGGTGGCCACCAACTTTCTGTCCCTGAAAGGGCGCCTGGCGCGTGCGCTCTTGAGCCTTGCCGAGGCGTTCGGCCGGGACATCGGCCAAGGACGCATCCTCATTCGGCAAAAGGTCTCCCAGAGCGACTTGGCGGCGATGGCCGGAATCGCGCGGGAAAATGTCAGCCGGGTGCTTAACGATTGGACGGGCCGCTCCCTGGTGCGACGGCTGGCGGGCTACTATTGCCTGGAGAACCGAGCCGCCCTCCAGCGCGAAACCGAGGAATAGGGCCGCGATGCGCGTCAGCGCGGCGGTCGCCCAGGCACAACCAAAGCGGGAATAATAGCCGCGCAGGGCGTCCCGTGAGCCGATCTTGCTCAGCGGGATGTCTTGCTTTTCCTCTCCTAAGATACTGATCGGCCGATCTTTTTCCGTGCCAGCCCGGACGCGGGCGATCTATGACGGCAAAACCGCATTTTTGTGACGGCAATCACAGCGCGAAGAAAGGGGGCCGCGCTAATGTCACATTGATAGGTGGAATAGCAGACGACAGGAGATCGGCATGACTAGTTCACCCCGCACTCACTGGGCCTGGCGCCGGTGCTTAGGCTTCCAATC
>JBJMTU010000171.1:0-5228 GCA_045811545.1 Xanthobacteraceae bacterium
ACGATGACCGAGGCGGCAATGCCGAATTCGACGAACGGCAGCGGGAGCCCGGCCATGCCGAGCGCAGCGCCGGCCGCCATGAGGAGGACGAAAGTCGCGGGCACGAGCCAGAGCGCGCGCCCGCCGAGCTGCCAAGCAAAGATACCGACGGTCACCATCGCCAGAATGTGGTCGAGCCCGCCGAGTGGATGCACAAAGCCCCAAACAAAGCCGTGCACCTCACCCGCACCGGTATGGGCGAAGGCGGCGGCGGGAATGAGCGTGAGGGCAGCGGTCAGCAGGCCAATGCGCATGTAGTCCCCCTGCCGGCGAACAAACAATGAGTTTGCAAAATTGCATATCACGGGCGTGCTCGACAAGGGTACACCGCTTGCGCTGGCGTGCAACCGCTGCATCTCACTGTGTATCCTTCCAGCGGAGAAAATAGGAGCAGGTCCGCCCGGATGCGGACATCCGGGCGGACCGCCGGACCGACGCGGGGGTGGATGGGGGCGCACGCGCCGATCACAACTCGTCGTTCCGGAGGCGAAATGCTCCGGCGGAATTTACGGCTTTTTCCTTTGCTCCCGTTTGCGGCTCTTGCGGCCGCTCGTCCGGTTGGTCGCGGCAGGGGACGAACGGGTTCAAAAGGCCCACGCGGCAGAATCGGCGCGGATTCGCGCCCTGATCGATGGTTATCCAACGAAAAAGCGGCTCCCCGGTGCGGGCGCATGGTGAAGCTGGTATCCTGTCGCGTCTGTGACGATGCCTTTTCGTCTTGCCCATGCGCCGGTGGTCGAGGTCCGCGTTCGCAAGGCCGAGCGCGGCGATATCGACGCGTTGATCGATCTCGAACATCGTGTGTTCGCGACCGACCGGCTGTCGCGCCGCAGCCTGCGCCGCTTCCTACAGTCGCCGACCGCGGAGGTGATCGTCGCCGAGCATGGCGATCCGCTCGCCGGCACCGCGATCGTTCTGTTCCGGCCGCGCTCGCTCATTGCGCGCCTCTATTCCATCGCCGTCGCGCCGCAGATGGGCGGACGCGGGGTCGGCCCGATGCTGCTTGCCGCCGCGGAAGCCGCCGCGGCCGCACGCGGCTGCCGCGCCATTCGCCTCGAAGTGCACGTGCGCAACCACGCGGCGATCTCGCGCTACCGCAAGAGCGGCTACCGCGAATTCGCGCGCATTCGCCGTTATTACGATGACGGCGGCGATGCCCTGCGCTTCGAGAAGCGGCTTGTGCCGAATTTACCCGCGCATGCGCCGGCGCCGCCGTATTTTCATCAGACCACCGAATTCACCTGCGGGCCGGCTTGCATCATGATGGCGCTGGGCTGGGCCGATCCGAACTTCAAGCCGCCGCCACCCTTTGAGTTTGAGCTTTGGCGGGAAGCCACCACCATCTTCATGGGCTCCGGCCCTGGTGGCTGCGAGCCGCACGGAATGGCGGTCGCGCTCAAGCGCCACGGGCTCGAGCCCGAGGTCTATGCCAGCCACGCCGGCCCCTATTTCCTCGATACCGCGAAATCTGCCGACACGCGCCGCGTGATGCAGGTGACACAACTCGCCTTCCAGCATGAGGCCGAGGCGCTTGGTATTCCCACCCACCTGACTCCGGTGAGCGAATCGGTTCTCATGCGGGCCTTCGATGCGCGGCGCGTGGTTATCGTCCTCGTTTCGGGCTATCACATGGTTCCCAGAGGGAGGCCGCACTGGATTTTCGCGTTCGGCCGCCACGGACGTCATGTGCTCATGCACGATCCGGCGGCGGTCAGAGATGATCAAGGGATGTCGGGCGCCGCCGAGACCTACGCGGTACCGTGGGGCGCGTTCGAGCGCGTGATCCATCTGGGTCGCGAGCGGCTGAGCGCGGCCATCGTCATCCGGAAAGGACCTTCATGACCGGCTGGGTCATTCTCGTCGACCAGCCCAAAGACCTGCCCAACGCTGAAACCCCGCACAAGGTGATCACGACGAGCGAGTATCTCGTTCGTCCACGCCTGTTCGACATGGGACGGCCGAAGCTCGTCAATCTGGCGCGCTCCTATGCCTATCAGTCGAAGGGCTACTACGCCTCGCTGTTGGCGGAAGCGCGTGGGCATCGGGTCATGCCGACGGTCGAGACTATGCTCGAGCTGCGCGAGGCCAAGCTCTACGAGCACGCGCTGCCGAAGCTCGAGGACGAATTGAACCGCTGTGCGCGGCGCGCCGACTTCCAGCCCGAGGGCGAGTTCAAGCTGCTGGTCTGCTTCGGAATTGCCCGCGATCCGCGCTTCGAATCGTTTGGCCGGATGCTATTCGACTGGTTCCGTTGCCCGGCGCTCGAGGTCAACGTCGAGTCTGGCGCTTGGCTCTCGATCGATCGCATTCGCCCGCGCAATATCACCCGGCTTGCTAACGGCGAAGCGTCGTTTCTGCGGCAAGCGCTGCACCGGCACACCAAGCGCGAGTGGCGCGATCCAAAGGCGCGCACCGTCCCGAAATATGACCTGGCGGTGCTTTACGATCCCAACGAGAAGATGGCGCCGTCTTCGCCGGCCTCGATCAAGCACATGGCGCGCATCGCCGAGAGGCTTTCGGTCGACGTCGAGCCGGTGACGCGCCGCCAGCTTGCCGAGATCGCCGAGTACGACGGCCTGTTCATCCGCGAGACCACCTCGATCGACAATCACACCTACCGCTTTGCCCGCCGCGCCTGGCAGGAGGGCATGCCGGTCATCGACGACCCGATCTCGATGATCCGCTGCACCAACAAAGTCTTTCTGATGGAGCTTTTAGGACAAAACCAGGTCGCAACCCCGCCGACCGTGATGCTCACCGATGTCAGCGACCTGCCGAAAGCGATGGACGAACTGGGTCTGCCGCTGGTGGTGAAGATCCCGGACGGCTCGTTCTCGCGCGGCGTGCACAAGGTGGATACGCCGGAGGAATTTCGCCGCATCGTCGACGAGTTGTTCGAGGAGACCGATCTCCTGCTGACCCAGGAATTCTTGCCGACGCAGTTCGATTGGCGCGTCGGCGTGCTCGCGGGCGAGCCGTTGTTCGTCTGCCAATACCGCATGGCGCGCGGGCATTGGCAAATCGTCAAGCACCGCCCGGACGGCTCCTCGCACGAGGGCGGCTTTCGCACCTTCGAGCTCGACAAGGCGCCGCCCGAGCTGATCGACATCGCGGTGCGCGCGGCGCGGCCGATCGGGGACGGATTTTACGGCGTCGACATCAAGGAGACCGACCGCGGCTTCATCGTCATGGAAGTCAACGACAATCCCAACCTCGAGCACGGCATCGAGGACCAGGTCGGCAAGGATGAGATCTGGACGCGGCTGCTCAAGTGGTTCATCGAGCGGTTCGAGCAGTAGCAGCGCCTCGCGACGTAGGGGTGGGCAAAGGCGCGAAAGCTGCTCTTCGAGCTTCGCTTGAATGGGCGCGGCTTTGCCCACGCGGCAGCTTCATATATGGACTTGTTCGCCGCGTGGGCAGGGCGCCGAGATGCGCCACCGGCGAGAGTGAAATGCTGGGTCGCGCCTTTGCCCACGCTACGGCTGCTGTAGACGCGTGGCGCATCCGCGAGGTGAGCATGATCGCTGCAGGATTGAAGCATGTCGCCGTGGCCGCCGCCCTCGCGTTTTCCACGCTCGCTTCGGCGCAGCAAAGTCTGGACAAAGTCTCCTTCGGCACCAACTGGGTGGCGGAGGCCGAGCACGGCGGGCACTACCAGGCGCTGGCCGACGGCACCTATCGCAGATACGGGCTCGACATCACCATCGTCCCGGGCGGGCCGAACGTGAACAACCGTCTCCTGTTGCCGGTCGGCAAGCTCGATTTCTTCATGAGCGCCAACACGCTGCAGAACTTCGACGCGGTCGCAGGCAACATTCCGACTCTTGCGGTCGCCGCCATGTTCCAGAAGGATCCGCAGGTCCTGATGGCCCATCCGGATCAGGGCATCGATAAATTCGAGGACTTGAAGGAGCTCACGCTCTTTGTCTCGAGGGAGGGGCTCGCGAGCTACTTCCAGTGGCTCAGGGCGGATTTCGGCTTCAGCGATAAGCGGGTGAAGCCATATACGTCTAATCCGCAGCCGTTCCTCGCCGACAAGCGAAGCGCAATGCAGGGCTATGTGACCTCGGAGCCCTTTGCGATCGAGAAGCAGGCCGGCTTCAAGCCCAAGGTCTTTCTTCTCGCCGACTATGGCTTCAACAGCTATTCGACACTGATCGAAACGCGCCGCGACCTCGTCGCGACGAAACCCGATCTCGTGCAGCGTTTCGTCGATGCCTCGATCATCGGCTGGATGAACTATCTCTATGGCGACAACAAAGCGGCGAACGCGCTGATCAAACGGCAGAACCCGGAAATGACCGATGAACTGCTCGCCTATTCCATCGCCAAGATGAAGGAGTACGGCATCGTCGACTCCGGCGACGCGGTCACGCTTGGGGTCGGCGCCATGACCGACGCGCGCATGAAGAACTTTTACGACAA
The DNA here is from genome assembly GCA_045811545.1 of Xanthobacteraceae bacterium. Taxonomy (GTDB): domain Bacteria; phylum Pseudomonadota; class Alphaproteobacteria; order Rhizobiales; family Xanthobacteraceae; genus VAZQ01. Next base: position 4,465 of record JBJMTU010000171.1, read on the forward strand.
AATGGTGCGCGCGGGCGTGGTCAAGCCGTCGATTGCGCTCGACAAGGCCTATACCCTGCAATTCGTGAACAAGAAGGTCGGTCTCGATCTGCGGCCGAAATGACCTGCGGAAGAATCATGCGCGCGCTGTTGAGTTTTGCCTTTGCTCGTGGCGTGCATGAGTTTTCCCGATTCCACGCCGCTCCAAGTGAAGCGTTGGGTCGCGTTCATGACCGAAGTTGGATTGCGGAAGTAAGTGCCTGCCGTAGACCCGTCGTTCAGCGAATATTGCAACGTGCCCGTTGATCCGTCCAAGTCCCCCGTCGTTGCGCTCCGCGGCGTCGGCAGGACCTTTGCCAACGGAGTGGTCGCGCTCGAGCGCCTTAATCTCGAGGTGTGGCCGGGCGAGTTCGTGTCGCTGCTCGGTCCCTCGGGCTGCGGCAAGTCGACGGCGCTGCGCATCATCACCAGCTTGAGCGAGCCGACGAGCGGAAAGGTCGAGTGGCTCGAAGCCGACGCTGCGAACGCGCCCCGGCGCATCGGCTTCGTGTTCCAGGAGCCGACGCTGATGCCGTGGGCGACGGTCGCCGCCAACGTGCGCCTGCCGCTGAAACTTGCGGGGCTTGAGACGAACGCGCAGTCGCGCGTCGATGCCGCGCTCGCGCGCGTCGGCCTGTCCGGCTTTGCGCAGAGCTATCCGCGTGAGCTGTCAGGTGGCATGAAGATGCGCGCCTCGATCGCGCGAGCGCTTGTCACCGAGCCGGAGCTGCTTTTGATGGACGAAC
>JBJMTU010000172.1:0-6993 GCA_045811545.1 Xanthobacteraceae bacterium
ATTCGCGCTCGTGCTCCGGCATGAACATGTTGCGCCCGCTCTTGCCGTCGACAAGCGACTGATGCAGGTGCCATCCGCTGGAATAATAGCCCTTGAGCGCCGGGCGGCACATGAAGGTGGCGAAATGTCCCATTCGGCGACAAATTTGCCGCGCCGCCGTGCGGAACAGCAGCGCATGGTCGGCCGCCTCCAGCGCCGGCCGCGCGGCAAAGGTGCACTCGAGCTGGCCCGGTCCCCATTCGTTCTCGATCGATCGCAGTGGCAATCCGATCTTGTCGAAATGATCGGCGAGCGCGGAGAGGACCGGCTGCATCAAATCCATGTTGGATTCGGAGTGGTAGGAAAAGCCGGGCTCGGGCGGAGCCGTCTTGATCGGCTGCCCGCGCACACCGGGGAAGCCGATATTGTGGTCGTCAAGCTCGTCTTGCGCGACGCGCAGCAGGTACCACTCGATCTCGAGACCCACGATCAGGGCCATGTCCTTCTTCGCAAGCCGCTCGACTTGCCTGCGCAACAGGTGCCGCGGCGAGAAATGAAACGGCACGCCGCTGTTGAAATATTCATCGCACAGCACCCAGCCGACGCCGGGCGCCCAGGGCAGTACGCGAAAGGTGGAAGGGTCGGGAACGATGGTGAGGTTGGGAGAGCCCGTCATCTCGGCAAGCCCCATTCCGCCGCCGCGCGTGAAGGAGGCGAAGGTGCGAGCATTGGCGGAATCGAGCGTGGTGGTCGCGACGTTGATGTTGTATCCGGTCTCGAGCACGGCGAGGAAGATCGGCACGGTCACGGCTTTGGCGCGCGCGGCGCCGTGCGGATCGGCCCAGGCAAGGCGCACGAGATGGAGATCGCCCTTCTCGACGTTGCGCTTGAGATCTTCGGCTTGCCGTCGCTGCTCCTCGGTCCACAGACCGTGTCGTGCGATGAATGCGAGGGGCTTTTTCACTTGCGCCATTCCGTACGACGCCGCGCGAGGGGCGCAATCTAGATGATGGTGCCTTGGCGATCCAGATTGCGGAATAATGTCCCAGTTAAGTCAGCCGCTAACAGCCGCGCAGCAAAATCCGCTCATTCCCGCGAAAGCGGGAATCCAGAGCTAAAGGCTGGACCCCACGATGCAAGCGTCGTGGGTGCCCCCCGCGGGGCCGAGCGGAAGATGCGTGCTGCGACAGCACCATGCAAGCTGGGACACTATCTCCCATAGCCCCGCGTACTCCGGGCGATTGACGCAAGAACCGGCCGCCGATTTGATCCTGCGATTGCACGCAACCGTATGAGGGCACGCATGAGAATCCGTGCGCCGAGGGATTTCTGGTCGGGCGTGATGTTCTGCGGCTTCGCCGCCGTCGCCATCTTCACCGCGCGCGGATATACCTTGGGGACCGCCGGCAAAATGGGACCAGGCTATTTTCCGCTGCTGCTCGCGGTCTTGCTCGCGGCGCTCGGGGCGACCTTGATCGCGCGCTCGGTCGTCCTCAGCGGCGAATCGATCTCGCGCTTTCACGTCTTGCCGCTGGCCGTGATTGCAGCCGCGGTATGCCTGTTCGGGGTGCTGATCGAGCCGCTCGGCCTCGTCGTTTCGCTCGCCGCCTTGACGCTGATATCGGCCTGGGCCGGAGCGCAGTTTCGCCTGGCGGAAGCCCTCGCATTGGCGGCGGCGCTCATCGTCTTCTCGGTCGGGGTTTTTGTCTATGCGCTCGGCCTCCCACTCAATATCCGGCCGAGCCTCTAGCCTGCGATGGACGTGATCTCCAATCTCGGCCTGGGATTTGCCGTCGCACTGACGATCCAGAACACCGCTTACTGTTTCATCGGCGTTCTGCTCGGCACCATCATCGGCGTGCTGCCCGGCATAGGTCCGGTCACTACCGTCGCCATGCTGCTGCCGATTTCCTTCACCCTGCAGCCGGAATCGGCGCTGATCCTGCTCGCCGGCATCTATTATGGCGCTCAATACGGCGGCTCGACCACGGCGATTCTCGTCAACATCCCGGGCGAGGCGTCGTCGGTCGTCACCACCATCGACGGCCACCAAATGGCGCGGCAGGGACGCGCCGGACCGGCGCTGGGCATCGCCGCACTCGCGTCGTTCTTCGCCGGTTGCGCCGCGACGCTCTTGATCGCGCTCGCCGCGCCGCCGCTCGCGACGATAGCGCTGCAGTTCGGCCCGGCGGAATATTTCTCGCTGATGGTCTGCGGCTTGATCGCGGCGGTTGTTCTGGCGCGCGGATCGCTTCTCAAAGCGATCGCGATGGTCGTGCTCGGCTTGCTGCTCGGCCTCGTCGGCACTGACGTCAATTCGGGCGCACGCCGTTTCAATTTCGGCATGACGGGGCTTGCCGACGGCATCGAATTCGTCGCGCTGTCGATGGCGATCTATGGCATCGCCGAGATCGTCTACAATCTCGAGAAGCAGCAAACAGCGAGCATCGTAGCCGGTGCGGTCGGCCGCGTGTGGCCGAGCGTTGCCGATCTCAAGCGCTGCGCCTGCTCGATCCTGCGCGGCACCGCCCTCGGCGCCATTCTCGGCGTGCTGCCCGGAGGAGGCGCACTGCTGGCGTCGTTCGCCGCCTACACGCTCGAGAAGAAAGTGGCGAAACCTCCGCGCCAATTCGGCTATGGCGACATGAGAGGCGTGGCGGCGCCGGAATCCGCCAACAATGCAGGCGCGCAGACGTCATTCATCCCGATGTTGACCTTGGGGATTCCCGGCAATCCGACCATGGCGATGCTGATCGGGGCGCTGATGATTCATGGCATCGCACCGGGGCCGCGCGTGATGACGGATCGTCCGGGACTGTTTTGGGGGCTCATCGCCAGTATGTGGCTCGGCAACCTCATGCTTGTGGTTTTGAACCTTCCGATGATCGGCGTGTGGGTTAGATTGCTGCGCGTGCCTTACCGGCTGCTCTATCCGGCCATCATCGCCTTTTGTTGCGTCGGCGCTTACACGATCAACAATAAGCCGTTCGATCTCTTCGTGATGGGATTCTTTGCAATCTTCGGCTACGTGGCGCTCAAGCTCGACTGCGAGCCGGCGCCGCTCATTCTCGGCTTCGTGCTGGGCCCGATGATGGAGGAGAACCTGCGCCGCGCGCTTCTGATTTCGCGCGGCGATCCGATGGTTTTCCTGCAGGAGCCGATCAGCTTGGCCTTCCTTGTGGCGGCCGCCGCGCTTTTGATCGTGATCGCCGCGCCCGCGGTCCGCCTCAAGCGCGCGGAGGCGCTCAACGAATAGCCGCTAACGCGGCTGGAACAAGCCGGTGATCCAACTCCAGATCGCCTTGGCAAGTAGCGCCAAGCCGGAGATCGGCTTCGCCGTCGGCGGTGCGGCGGTCGATGCAATGGGAGACTGCATCGGCTGAGTGGGGGCGGGCGCAGTGGAGCGGTCTTGCACGAGATCGTCCTTCAATCGCGTGGCAAATTGATTCATCAGCTGTGCGGCGGTTGCCTGAATGATGCCGACACCGCGGCCGTATTGCGCGACCGCGCCTGAGAGCGCCAGATTGGTGTGCACCAGCACTTTCGACCCGCCGCCCGCCGGCTCGAGCCGGAACACAGAGGCGGCATTCGCCCCGCCACGTCCTTTCGCGTCCGTGCCCTGGGCCGCAACGCGCGCCGTGTAGTTCGCAGCATCGATGTGCTCGAACTTGACCACGCCCGCGAAGGTCAAAGCCACCGGGCCGAGCCGAACATTGATCTTGCCCTTGTAGGTGTTCTCGTCGACCACTTCGGTCAACTCGGCACCCGGCATGCACGGCGCAACCCGCTTGATGTCGAGCAGCACCTTCCAGGCTTCGGGCGGCGGCAGCGGCACCTCGAATGAGTTGTCGAATTCCATGATCAATTCCTGTCCGCGCGCGCCGCCGCGGTACCGGCAATGCGGCCGAACACCGCGCCCGAGGTGAGGCCGGAGCCGCCGGGGTAATTGAAGTAGAACAGACCACCCACGAGTTCGCCGGCGGCATAGAGGCCGCGGATCGGCTGATAATCGGTGTTGAGCACTTCTGCGTCGGTGGTGATGCGCAAGCCGCCGAAAGTGAAGGTGACACCGCAGGTCACCGCGTACCCTTCGAACGGCGGCTCATCGATGGTGTTCGCCCAATTGCTCTTGTTGACGGCGAGGCCTTCGGTGCGTCGGCCGTCCTTGACGTTGGGATTGAACGGAATATCGGTGCGCACGGCCGTATTGTATTCCGCAATGGTCTTGACGAATTGCTGCGCGTTCACGCCTTCGAGCTTGTGCGCGAATTCCTCGATGGTGTCGGCGACGACTTTGGTGATCTGCCGGATCTTATACTCGTCGCGCTGCAGGTGCTTCACCTTCCTGTCGAAGATCTGCCAGGCGAATTGGCCGGGCTGCTCCAACACCACGCGCCCGTATTTGGCGTAGGTGTAGTTGCGGAAGTCTGCGCCTTCGTCGACGAAGCGCTTGCCGGTGGCGTTGACGAGAATGGCGAACGGATAGGAGTGTTTCTGAAACTGGTCGCCAACCGCAAGGTCGCCGAATTCGGGCGCGTTCATCTCCCATTGCACCGCGTGGCAGCCGGACCAGTTGCCGCAGGGGCTCGCGCCGATATCCATCGCCATGCGAATGCCGTCGCCGGTGTTGAAGCGCGTGCCGCGCACCTTGGCGAGATCCCAGCCCGGCCCGAGATAGCGCGTGCGCCACTCGGAGTTGGACTCGAAGCCGCCGCAGGCGAGCACGACCGATTTGCTGCGCAGCTCGCTTTCGACGCCGTCGTGCCGGATGCGCACGCCGCTGACACGCACGCCGTCGTAGAGGAGGCTGAGCGCGCGCGCGCGGTAGCGAATCTCGATGCCGCGTTTGGTAGCGGCGTCTGTGAGCATCTTGATGAGGCCGGGCCCGCCGCCGACCGCCTCGACGGTCAGCCCGCCCCAGAACTTGAACTTGCCCTCGATCTTGAACGCCTGGCGGCCATAGATCGGAATGAAGCGCACGCCCTTTTCGCGCATCCAGCAGAACGTATCGAAGCTCTGGGTCACCAACAGTTCGACCAAGTCGGGGTCGGCGCGATTCTGCGTCACCCGCGCCATATCGTCGAAAAACTGCTCCCGGGTGTAGGTGCCGAAATCGGTGGTGGCGATTTCCTGCTCGGTCAGGTCCGGCACTATTGCCTTGATGTCGTCGACGCCGTTGTAGACCACGCGCACCGACCCCGCGGTAAACCGGCTGTTGCCGCCGGATTCCTCCTCGGGCGCCGCTTCCAGCATCAGCACCGCCGCGCCTTGCTCCTGCGCGGCGAGTGCCGCGCAAAAGGCCGCGTTGCCCGCGCCCACGACGATGACATCCGCCTCCGACTTCGCCATCTAGCCTCTCGCGCGCACGCTCTCGTCGGTATCACTCAGCCGCCGCGGTCGCCACGCCGCCATGGGCCTTGGACCACCCCGCCGGGTCATGCATGAACTTTTCGATCTCGGCGAGCTTCGAGGCATCGAATTTACCGCTCTCCTTGGCGACCGCGAGCACGTCCCACCAGGTGGCGAGCGAATGCAAGGTGACGCCGAGATCAGCCAGAATTTTCCGCCCCTCTGGAAAGATGTCGTAGAAGAAAATCACCAGCGCATGCTCGACCTTCGCCCCGGCTTGGCGCAGTGCGTTGCAGAAATTCACCTTGCTACGGCCGTCGCTGGTCATGTCCTCGACCAGCAGCACGCGCTGCCCTTCAACGAGATGACCCTCGATCTGTGTGTTGCGTCCGAACCCCTTGGGCTTCTTGCGGACATAGAGCATCGGTAGAGCGAGCTGGTCGGCCATCCAGGCGGCAAACGGAATGCCGGCGGTCTCGCCGCCCGCGACCGCGTCGAAGGCCTCGAAGCCGGCCTCGCGCATGACGGTGGCGCTGGCGAAATCGATCAGCGTGCGGCGCACGCGCGGGAACGAGATGAGCCGGCGGCAATCGGTATAGACGGGGCTTGCCCAACCCGACGTGAAGACGAACGGCTTGTCCGTCATGAAACGGACGGCGTCGACCTCAAGCAGCATTTTCGCCGTGAGCTCGGCGATCGTCTTCTTGTCTGGGAACGTGCCGCCGATCATGATCCTCTTCTCTTCAGGCCCACGCTGTGCGCCGCATGCATCGACCGAACACGGTTGGTCACCAGGGGGTATCTCAGCTGGACACAACCTTCCATTCGATCGTTTCCCCGCCGCGATAGATCAGCGCCCGCTCGTCCGGCCCGTCTACCTTGACCTCCTGCGGCGCGGTCCACGGCGACTTTTCGAGCGTGATCTGCTCTTCGTTGGGGGGCAGGCGATAGTGCCTGGGACCGTTGAGCGAGGCAAAGGCTTCGAGCTTGTCGAGCGCGCCTTCCTCCTCGAACACTTTGGCGTAGGTCTCGACCGCGACCGGCGCGTTGAACACGCCCGGAATGCCGTTCACGGCAAGCTTTTTCGCCACCGGATGCGGCGCGGAATCGGTGCCGAGAAAGTAACAGGCCTCGCCCGATGTCGCCGCCTTGCGCAGTGCCGTGCGGTCCTTCGCCGTTTTGATCACCGGCATGCAGTACATGTAGGGCTTGAGCCCCCATCCGAGCCAATCCGTGCGCGTGAGCACGAGATGATAGGGCGTGATGGTGCCGCCCACTTGCGGCGCCGCGCTGCGCACGAAATCAACGCCATCCTTGGACGACAGGTGCTCCAGCGTAAAGCGCAGGCCGGGGAATTGCCGCGTCCACTTCGACAGGTGGCGCTCGATGAACATGGCTTCGCGGTCGAAGATGTCGACCTCGGGATCGACTTCCTCGCCGTGCATCAGGAACGGCATACCGATCTTTTCCATCCGCTCCAGCACGGGCATGATTTTGCGATGGTCGGTCACGCCCGCGGCCGAATAGGTGGTGGCGTGGGCGGGATAGAGTTTGACCCCGGTGAATACGCCCTCACTGAACCCACGTTCGACGTCGTCGGGATCGGTATCGTCGGTGAGGTAACAGGTCATCAAGGGCTTGAATGTCGACCCCGCGGGCAGCGCG
>JBJMTU010000173.1:0-5014 GCA_045811545.1 Xanthobacteraceae bacterium
CAGCCAGCGCGGCAACATCGTCGAGATCATGGCGATGATGCGTGATGGTCTCGTTGCACGCGTCCAAGCGCTCCGTGCTCGTGCTCGGGCGCAACAGCCCATGCACGTCGTGGCCGCGCCGCACGCTCTCCCGCGCCACCGCAGAGCCGATCACGCCGCCAGCGCCCAGCACCAACAAGCGCATCTACGATCCGGCTTTCGCCACTCGCGCAGGCGTCAGTCGCGCAACGTGGGCGCGGAGCGCCGCGTGATCGGCCGCAATGGCCTGCGCGTCACGTTGCCGCAACTCCGCAAACAGCGTGCGCAGGGCGCGCGTCGCCCGCGCGAGGTCGGCCTGGGGTACGTCCGCTCGAAACGTTCGTCGCCCAATGGCGAAGCAGCATGACTGCCGTGCCATTTCAGCCATCAATAGGCGACATGGCACCGGTCGACCGAGATCCGGTCGTGTCACACCGGCAAATCCCAGCGCGCCGGAGTAGCGCTCCCTGAATGCGTCGATGGTGCCGTCGCACAGCGCGGAAAAAAGATTCACGTTTCCAAGATCGATCTGCAAGTCATTGAGGCCGATATACACGCGGTACAGCGGAAGCTGCGCCCATTCCTTCGCTAATGCCATCGCCTCCCTGGTCTCGCACAGAATGCTCAGCGCGCAGCGGCCGTCCAGTGCCCGAAGGCACTGCTCCACCTCAGCCACGCTGCGGACCATCGGCAGCCAGATTTCATTCGCGCCCAGTTCCGCGGCGCGAAGTGCCTCGCGGACGCGCTGATCCGAACAATTGTTAATGCGACAGATCAAGTTTCCCCGAATGCGCCCCCGCATGTGGACCAAATCGGTCTCGGTGCCGCGATTGATTTCGGTATCGAACCCGAATTGGCGACCCGGCTTGTCGGCCCATTCCCAGTCGACCACGATGCTGTTCATGCCGGCCGCCATCGCGGCGGCGGCATAGTCGACGTCATGACTGAACAGTACGAGTTCTAACGGCGCTCCCAGCACAAGCCGCTCATCTGGCTTTGTTTGTGACTTTCGCCCATCGACATGCTCAACTACATCGAAGGCGCGGACCAAGTCAAACTTAGGCTACGCGCGATGCCGCATGCGGTGGCGCGCCGAGCACAACCGCAGCGCGGTGATCCGGAACGCGATCATGAGGCTGTTTCAAGGCAGCGGCCTGCACCGGCTGGCCGACGTTGGAAACATCCGACTCCAACTCTAATATTTTGCGATACGAATACGCTATAGCTGCGCGATGGACTGGTTTGGCAACTGCAATCTCGGCGAGTTCCGGTGACGCATCCCGACCCGGAGAGGTCAGTACAAAGAGGCATAGATGCGTGGAATTCTTCTCGCGGGCGGCAAGGCGACCCGCCTCCATCCGATAACCAAGGCCATCTCAAAACAGCTCCTTCCGGTCTACGACAAGCCGATGATCTATTATCCTTTGTCCGTGCTCATGCTCGCCGGCATCCGAGACATTCTCGTCATCTCGACGCCCGGTGATCTGCCTCAATTTCAAAAGCTGCTGGCGGACGGCAGCCAATGGGGCATCAGGCTCAGCTACGCGGAACAGTTGCGCCCGGATGGAATCGCACGTGCCATCATTATCGCTGGCGATTTTGTCGGCGGCGATTCGTCGTGCTTGATTTTGGGCGACAATCTTTTTTACGGCGGAGGACTCACCCCATTGCTCAATCGCGCAACTGCACGCACCAGCGGAGCTACGGTCTTCGCCTATCGCGTCAGCGACCCACAGCGCTATGGCGTGGTGAACTTCGACGCCGCCGGACGCGCAGCGAGCCTCGAGGAGAAGCCGGCGGCTCCGAAGTCCAACTACGCGCTCACCGGCCTCTACTTCTACGACGGCGAGGCCCTCGACATTGCAACGCGGCTGCGGCCCTCGCCGAGAGGCGAACTGGAGATCACCGACCTCAACCGCGCTTATCTCGAACGCGGCAAACTCACGGTCGAGCACATGGGACGCGGAATCGCTTGGCTCGATACCGGCAGTCCCGACGCCCTGCTCCGCGCCGCCAACTTCGTTCAAATCGTCGAGCAGCGGCAGGGCCTCAAGATCGCCTGTCTGGAGGAGATCGCGCTCAATCTCGGCTATATCGACATGGATCAGGTCCGTATATTGGCGGGGCCGATCGCGAATACGGAATACGGTCGATACCTGCTTCATCTGTCCGAAACCGCTCCATCATGACGTCCCTCGACATCACCGACATGGGCAGTGACGTCATAGTGGTGACCGGGGGAGCCGGCTTCATCGGTTCGGCGCTCATCCGGCACCTGATCCGCGAAGGCGGAGCAAGCATCGTCAATGTCGACGCGCTCACTTATGCCGCCAATCCCGCGAGCCTCGCGGAAGTGGAGGGGCACCCGCGGTACCGTTTCGAACGCGTCGACATCCGCTCCGCCACGGAGGTCGAGCGCATCTTCAGCGCGTATCGTCCGACGGCGGTGCTTCATCTTGCGGCCGAAACGCACGTCGACCGCTCGATTGCTCAGCCGCGCATTTTCGTCGAGACCAACGTGGTCGGAACCGCGACCCTGCTGGAGACCGCATGCCGCTACTGGCGCTCACTGCCCCCTGCGGCACAGACACGGTTCCGCTTGCACCATGTCTCCACGGACGAGGTCTTCGGCTCGCTCGGACCGACCGGTTCATTCCGCGAGGACTCACCCTATCGTCCCAGTTCGCCGTATGCCGCCACTAAGGCCGGCGCCGACCATCTGGTGCATGCCTGGCACAGAACGTATGGCTTGCCGATCATCATCAGCAACTGCTCGAATAATTTCGGCCCGTACCAGTGTCCCGAGAAATTCATCCCCTTGATGATTCTCAGTGCGCTCAGGGGAAAGCCGATGCCGATCTATGGGCGCGGCGAGAACATTCGCGACTGGCTGTTCGTGGACGATCACGCGCGTGCGCTGGCGATGATCCTGCGAGGAGGCCGGATTGGACACTGCTATAACGTCGGAGCCGACAACGAGCGACGCAATATCGACGTCGCCGCCATGATCTGCGATTTGGTCGATGAATTGGCGCCGCCGCTGCCCGGACGCAAGTCGCGACGCGAATTGATGACGTTCGTCGCCGACCGACCCGGCCACGACGGGCGCTATGCCATCGACGCGCGCAAGGTTCGAGACGAGCTCGGCTGGAGACCGCAGGAGGCATTCGAGCCCGCGTTGCGCCGCACCGTCGAGTGGTACCTCGCGAACGAAGCGTGGTCGGGCCCGCTGCGGGCAAGAACAGGCGCTGCCTTCTCCGTATGAACCCCTCACCCATTCCTTGATGTTGCAAAAGAGCCTCTCCATCCGAACTCGGGCTTGTCCGAGTTCGGCGGTGTCGGCCGAAGTCGGATAAATCCGACGTCGGCTGGGGGGCACCAGCGGCGATAGTGCGCCCGCGACCCCTCATGCAGATGAACTATCCTGACTTGCGTCGCGTGGCGTTATGGCGCTGCGCCGCATCCGGGACACGCGCAGCGCATAGCGATCGCGTTGACACCCGCCCCGGCGGGCCTACATTAGCGGTCGTTCCGAGGGGAGCTCCGGTCAAGGAGCTGAGAGACCCGCCGATCGATACCGCGGGGACCCTTTGAACCTGATCCGGGTCATGCCGGCGAAGGGACAGGACATGCCAACAGTAGCTTCTCCCCGAATCTCGCTCTTCCTCGCCAGGCTGCTCGGGCCGGTCTTCGTCGCCATCGCCATCGGCGTCTCGGCCAACGGTGCCGTCTTCCGCGCGATCGCCGAGGAGGGCCTGCGCAGCCACGCGCTGATCTATCTCACCGGCCTCTTCGCCATGACCGCCGGCGTCGCCATCCTGCTCAATCATAATGTGTGGGTCGGCGACTGGCGCGTTCTCATCACGCTCTTCGGCTGGATCGCCGCGATCGGCGGCGCGCAGCGCATCATATGGCCGCAATGGACGGAGGCAGCGATCCGCTGGTTCCTCGTCCACCCGACGAGCCTCGTGGTCGCCGGCATCATCTGGCTGGCGATCGGGGCGCTGCTCTGCTTCTACGGCTACCGCCGCGAACCCGTAACGGGAGCACCACGATGAACATCCACGATCCCAACATCGCGACGCCAAAGGTCACCACGGGCGCGCTGCCGTCCTCGCGCAAGATCTATGCGCGGCCCGACGCGGCGCCCGAGCTGCGCGTGCCCGTGCGCGAGATCGTGCTGACCGAAGCCGCCGCCGAACCGGCGATTCCGGTTTACGACACCACCGGACCCTATACCGATCCCGACGTGACCATCGACGTCGAGCAAGGGCTCGCGCGCACGCGCGTCGAGTGGGTGCGCGAGCGCGGCGGGGTCGAGGATTACGATGGCCGCCCCATCCAACCGGTGGACAACGGCAATGTCAGCGGCAAGCACCTCGCCCGCAATTTCCCCACCACTCATCGCCCGTTGCGCGCCATGAACGGCAAGCCGGTGACCCAGTTGGAGTTTGCGCGCGCCGGCGTCATCACCAAGGAAATGGTCTACATCGCCGAGCGCGAGAATCTCGGCCGCAAGCTTAAGCTCGAGCGCGCCGAGGCGGCGCTCGCCGACGGCGAAAGCTTTGGCGCCGCAGTGCCAGCCTTTGTCACGCCGGAATTCGTGCGCAGCGAGGTGGCGCGCGGCCGCGCGATCATTCCCTCCAATATCAACCACGCCGAGCTCGAGCCGATGATCATCGGCAGGAACTTCCTCACCAAGATCAACGCCAATATCGGCAACTCGGCGGTGACCTCCTCGGTTGAGGAGGAGGTGGAGAAGATGGTGTGGGCGATCCGCTGGGGCGCCGACACCGTGATGGACCTCTCCACCGGCCGCAACATCCACAACACCCGCGAATGGATCATCCGCAACGCGCCGATCCCGATCGGCACCGTGCCGATCTACCAGGCGCTGGAGAAGGTCGACGGCGACCCGGTCAAGCTCGACTGGGAATGCTACAAGGACACGCTGATCGAGCAATGCGAGCAGGGCGTCGACTATTTCACCATCCAC
>JBJMTU010000174.1:0-20329 GCA_045811545.1 Xanthobacteraceae bacterium
ACTATTACCAGCCGGAGGCCTACGTCCCCCGGACCGACACCTACATCGAGAAGGACTCCTCCCGGAACGAGCAGATCGACCGCATGCGCCACTCGGCGACGCGGGCGATCCTGGAGCGCGACGACGTGATCATCGTGGCCTCGGTCAGCTGCATCTACGGCATCGGCTCGGTCGAGACCTACACGGCCATGACCTTCGACCTGAAGCCCGGCGAGCGGATCGACGAGAAGCGGCTGATGGGCGACCTGGTGGCGCTGCAGTACCGGCGCAACGACGCGGCCTTCGAGCGCGGCAGCTTCCGGCGGCGCGGCGACACCATCGAGATCTTCCCGGCCCACTACGAGGACCGCGCCTGGCGGATCAGCCTGTTCGGCGACGAGATCGAATCCATCACCGAGTTCGACCCGCTGACCGGCAAGAAGACCGCCGAGCTGCCGCAGGTGCGGGTCTACGCCAACAGCCACTACGTCACCCCGCGGCCGACGCTCAACCAGGCCATCATCGCCATCAAGGCCGAGCTGCAGGACCGCCTCGCCTGGCTGCACGCCAACGGCAAGCTGCTGGAGGCGCAGCGGCTGGAGCAGCGCACGACCTTCGACCTGGAGATGATCCAGGCCACCGGCTCCTGCGCGGGCATCGAGAATTACAGCCGCTACCTGACCGGCCGCCGCCCGGGCGAGCCGCCGCCGACCTTCTTCGAATACATCCCCGACAACGCCCTGCTGTTCGTCGACGAGAGCCACCAGACCGTGCCGCAGATCGGCGGCATGTACCGCGGCGACTACCGGCGGAAGTTCACCCTCGCCGAATACGGCTTCCGCCTGCCCTCCTGCCTGGACAACCGGCCGCTGAAGTTCGAGGAGTGGGACGCCATGCGGCCGGACAGCGTGGCGGTCTCGGCCACCCCCGGGCCCTGGGAGATCGAGCGGGCCGGCGGCGTCTTCGCCGAGCAGGTGATCCGCCCGACCGGCCTGATCGACCCGCCGGTGGAGGTCAGGCCCGTCGCCAAGGACGGCTTCAGCCAGGTCGACGACGTGATCGACGAGGTGCGCCAGACGGCGGCCAAGGGCTACCGCAGCCTGATCACGGTGCTCACCAAGAAGATGGCCGAGGACCTCACCGAATACATGCACGAGCAGGGCCTGCGCGTGCGCTACATGCACTCCGACGTCGACACCCTGGAGCGGATCGAGATCATCCGCGACCTCAGGCTGGGCGCCTTCGACAGCCTGGTCGGCATCAACCTGCTGCGCGAGGGCCTCGACATCCCCGAGTGCGGCCTGGTCGCCATCCTCGACGCCGACAAGGAAGGCTTCCTGCGCTCGGAGACCAGCCTGATCCAGACCATCGGCCGCGCCGCGCGCAACATCGACGGCCGGGTGATCCTCTATGCCGACACGGTGACCGGCTCCATGGAGCGCGCCATCGCCGAGACCAATCGGCGGCGTGAAAAACAGGAAGCGTTCAACGCGGCAAACGGCATCACGCCGGAGAGCGTGCGCCGCGAGATCGCCGACATCCTGGAGTCGGTCTACGAGCGCGACCACGTGCTGGTCTCGACCGGCGGCGGCCTTGCCGGCATCGGCGACGAGGACGCGGCCGCCACCATCGGCCACAATTTCGAGGCAGTGATTGCCGATCTCGAGACGCGCATGCGCGCCGCCGCCGCCGATCTCGACTTCGAGGAGGCGGCGCGGCTGCGCGACGAAATCAAGCGCCTGCGCGCGACCGAGCTCGCGGTGATCGACGATCCCACCGCCAAGGCGATCGCGATCTCGCGCAGTTCACCCTCCCCCTGGCGGGGAGGGTCGCGCGGCGAAGCCGCGCATGGAAGGCGCGACGGCCCCCGCAAACCCACCCTCGACGAAATGGGGCCCGGCCCGGACAAGGAGTCGAAGCCCTACCGCCCAGGCCCGCGCTCGACCACTGGCCGGCCAGGCATGCGAGGCGGCTGGCGGCCGCGGGGGCGGTGACATGCCCCGCGTCGTCGGCATCGATCATTTGGTGCTCAGCGTCGGCGACTTCGCGCGCTCGAAGGACTTCTACGCCAAGCTGCTCGGCTTTCTCCGCTTTAAGCTCAAGCACGAGTACGCCGACATGGCCGGCTGGAGCAACGGCAAGACGCTGTTCTGGATCGCCGCCGCCGACGCGCAAGGCAAGAAGCGCAAGTACCGCAAGGGCGATATCGGCTTCCACCACTATGCCTTCGAGCTGTCGAGCCGCAAGGACGTGGACGCGCTCGGCGCGTTTCTCGCCAAGCACGGAATGAACGTGGTCGATCCGCCCGGCGAATATTACGGGCGTTCGTATTACGCGGTCTATTTCACCGACCCCGACGGCATGAAGCTCGAAGCCATGGTGTACAAGCCGCCGCCGAAACCGCGGCTGGCAAAAAAGAAGAAGTGAGCGCTCTGCCGGAGCGCCCTGGGTGCTCGCGCCGCAAATTTCCTGTTGACTCGTGTAACGAGAATCTTCCAGAAAAAATTATTCACCGAAGTTGCGCCACACGGTCCGGCCAGCGATGTCACGGTGGACGCTTCCGTTGCCTGACGCGGGCGCCCTTGCGCCCGGGCGGCGGATCGCAACCTGGGGATGTGGGAATAGGGCGTCGGTTCCGTTTCCCTGTTTCCGGCCTGTTCTTTACAGGGAACCGCACAACCCCAACGTGTTGGGGTCGCAGGGCCACTCACGACGCACGCTTGAATAGCGCGGCGCGCGGCGCTTCAATCCGTCCACCGCTCGCACGCATGAGCCAGCCGATAAGGGAGGAACGCCATGGCCAAGGGTCAGATGCGCAGCAACAAGGAAAAGAAGAAGCCGAAGGCCGAATGGAACAAGAAGAAGAAAGGCGGGCCCGTCCTCTCGCCCTTCGCTTTGGCGCGGGAGCCAACCCAGCCCGGGCAGAACCCGTTCGGCAAGAAGAGCTAAGCCGCACGAGGGCCGGGCCCGCACTACTCCGCGGCGATCATCCTGCCCGCGGCGGAATGGCGCGAATAAGTCTTCCATGTCGGGCGATAGCCGTCGTCGGCTTGATTGCCCCACGTCGTCCAGCCCTTCCGCGTGCCACGGGCGAACAGCTCGAGATAGGGCGCCGGGCTACATGCCTCGATAACCTCGTACTGCTCGTCCGGCTTGCGCGAGTGCTCGCGCTTGCGCGTCGCCAGCAGATTCACCTGCCGCCGGCCCGGGGCGAGCGTGCGTGCATTCTTCCCGCGCACGCCGAACAAGATGAGCTCGGTCACGTTGCGGAAATAGAACCCGACTCCGCGCCCGTCGGACCCGCCATCCCTGCGCACCTTGTGCCAAACGATATTGGACTTGTACGTGAAGCCCCACGCTTTCATCACCGCAAGACCCTCAGGTAGAAGTGCGTTGGGACACCAGAGATAGAGATGCGCCGTGGGCAGCACGAGTTTTTCGATCGGCAGCGCCATGATCTCTTCAAATGTCATCGTCCCATATCGCGATAGCCGCTTGTGCTCGGGGGCCATCTTCCCAGTGCGGTTGGCAAACCGCCACGGGGGATCAGCGAGAATGGTGTAGAAGCGGCGGCCATGCGTAAAATGCAATAAGTCGTCCTGAGCCGTTGGGAATCCGCCAGTTCCGTTGGTCCCGATGTCGTGGCAGAGCTTGGCCCAGCTGTCCATTTTCTGCTGGTTCGCATTTTCCGGGCGGCCTAGTGATGACGGCCGAGTTCTGCGGCTCTGTCCCTTTCGAAGTGAGCCAGTGCGCTGGTCAGTCTTCGACATAGCAGGCTCTTCGAATGCCGAAGACGACGACGGGACACCCGCCTCCGCTTCCGCCATTAAGCCGCGGAAGTAGCTTCGCCATGTGGGTCGTCGAATTACCAAAGCTCGCGCCCCGTCCGAGTTGATTGAAGATATGCTGCAACTCGGTGCATCGCGTGATGATCACGCCGGCATCGATGGCGCGCAGTTCGAACAGAAGTCGAAAGTTGTTTAAGTCCCGGTCGAAGAACGGGTCCTTGTTGTTCCATTCGACTTCGAGTGCCACCCGATTCTTGTAGCAGTCCACCTTGTGCGTAGGCGCAACGAATTCCGACTTGTCCACGACAATGCGCGTGTCGAATGACTTCTCGGCCCAACCCAGTTTCGTGAAATGCGTATCCAGCTTTTGAGAAATGAGTCCCTTCGCTCCGCCCGGTTTCAGGACATCGCTTCTCAGTAATACGAACTCCCTCAGTACTGTGAGGATATCTTGCCATTCGCCCGGATGCGCCGCGGCGAGGATTGCGAAGCCATTTCGCCATTCGTACGCCTCGTAGCGTGGGCCAATGTCATCCGGGATCAGCGCCTGATTCGTCATCGGCGCAGCCTAGATCTTCTCTACCATGTTCTTGTTATGTTCTCAAGGGCTATTTTGCAGAAGTGGCCGATTCATGCGTCCTAAGGCGCTCCGAGGTCGTGCCCGGCTCCGGCCCGGCCACTCATTCCGGCCTGGGCTTGATCGGTCAAAAACCCCAGCGGCGGTGCTTGCGTGGCATCGAACACCGCCGCGCTGAGCGGGCCGCCCATGACCGCGGCGGTGTCGAGGTTGAGCCGACGGTGGCGCAGATCGGGGGTGCCGGTCGGCAGCGGCGTGTGGCCGTGCACGATGAAGCGGCCGCAATCGACCTCGTCGCACTCGCTCAGGAACGGCTCGCGCATCCACAGCATCACCTCCGGCTGTTGCTCGGCGAGCGGCACGGCCAAGTCGATGCCGGCGTGCACGAAGAAGCGCAGCCCGTCGTCGTGGCAGAACGGCAGTGCGGCGAGCCAAGCGAGATGCTCCGGTGAGATCGGACCCCCATAATTGCGCAACGTGCTGGCGCCATTGTTCGCCAGCCACAGCGGCACGGCGCGGTCGCTGGCATGCGCGTCGATCGCCATCTGCTCGTGGTTGCCGCGCAGGCACACGATCGTGCCGGGCCGCGCCGCCTGACGCTGGACGAGCAATTCGATCACACCGCGGCTCTCCGGCCCACGGTCGATATAGTCGCCGAGAAAGACGTAGCGCGTCGGCCGCGCGCCGGCATAGGCCTCGCATGCCGCGAGCAGGCGCTGCAGCTTGTCGAGGCAGCCGTGAATATCGCCGACCGCGAAGGTCAGCGGCGAGGTGGCATCGGCGGACATGGCGTCGGATCCTGCGCGGCCGGTCTCCTGCGGCAAAGCATCACCAGCATGTTACAACCGCCGCACGCAGTTTCGAAATATTCTGCATCCCGCGGGCCAGGCGCAACGCGCTGCGCAGGGCAAACTCGGCAATACAGGGGGAGACACCATGACCATCCGCAACGACGTCACCATTGCCGCGGCAGCGCTCGCGGCGCTCGTCATCGCCGGACCCGTGCGCGCCGGCGGCGACAAGATCGCCTTTCCGGAGAACCACGAGACGAGCGTGCTGTTCACCACGGTCGACCGCCCCGACAACAAGCAGTTCCGCGAGTTCTACACCAGCGCGGCGGCGCTCGAGGCCGCCAAGAAGGGCGAGCCGCTGCCGAGCGGCACCGTGATCACCATGCGCCAATACGCCGCCAAGCTCGATGCGCAAGGCAACCCGGAGAAGGCCGCCGACGGCCGCTTCATCAAGGGCAATCTCCTCGGCTACGCGGTGATGGAGAAGCGCACGGGCTGGGGCAGCGAGTATCCGGATAACGTGCGCAACGGCGAGTGGGAGTATCAATCCTTCAAGCCGGACAAGACGGTGAACACCGCCGCCAACCTTGGCGCGTGCTTCAACTGTCACAAGCCGCTCGACAAGCAGGATTTCGTTTACCTCTACGACAAGATGAAAGCGGCGGCGAAATAGAAGCGCGGCACTAGCGGCTAGATCCCGCTCCCCTCAAGAAAGCCGTATTCGCCGCACACAAAATGCCGGGTCAGCCGCCGTTACCGATGCGGCAGGATCGGGCAAAAGCCACGGCGCGGATTCCATTCGGCCGTGAAGTGGTCACATTCTCGTGCGGAAATTAGGCAGTGGAGTTCTGCCCGCAGGGGCGCTGAACGGGGGTACCAATCATGAGCTTTCTCAAGACGCGTGAGTCCGCCGAAATCGACACGTCGGTGGATACGGAAGTGGAAGGGGAAATTCGCGAATTCGTCCGCCGTGACGTCGTAGGCCTACGGCGCCAACCGGAGAGCGACAGCGAGCTCGTCGCCAACAACATCAACCAGCTGCTGCAGCGCGTGGCAGGGACATCCGTGCAGGAGATCGACAAGCTCATCACCGAGCTGCAGACGTTGCGCGACACGCTGCAAAGCGAGGCCGCGCGCGTGCAACGCGAGATCGTCGAATACGCGACCTTGAGCCAGGCGGCCCTGCAATCGACGAAGATCATCGCCGAAAGCCTGACGCATTGGAAAAAGGTACCCGACGCGCCGAGCCTTCGCGACTGAGGTCGCGCGTACTCACCACTTGACATACCGCGCGCCGGCTCAGCCCGGCGCGCGATTTTTTTTGCGCGCATCGCAAATCGAAAAAGGCCCCGCCGGGGCAGCCGGCGAGGCCAAGTCGAGGGAGGAAACGCCCAAGAGGGCAGTGGTAGTAGCGCCTACCACCGTCGCCACGATAGCCGCGGATGTGCCAGGCCCAGCGTGAAGCAGCTCACAGTCCCGAGGCGATCTTGGCGAGCCGCCCTTTGGCAGCTTTCACGAGCGCGCCAGCCCGCGCACGCGGAGCGGCCGATCAGACTTTGACCTTCTCGTCCTCGACGACGCGCTTGACGGCGGGACGCGCAAGCATGCGATCCTTGAACGCCGTGTAGTGCTTGAGCTCTCCCATCGGCAGCTCGCGGCGCACTCCCCAGGTGTAGAACACGAAGCCATAAGGATCGACCACCGAATATTGGTCGCCGAACCATTCCCGCCCCGAGAGTCTTTGGTCGATCTGCTTCAAGTAACCATGGAAGGATTTGAGTCCGGTTTCCTTGAGCGTGGGAAACGCGGCCGGATCTGCCGCGTAGCGCTCGGGTCGGCCAACGTGGGCGTGCGCGGGATGCACGCTCGCGGCAAAGAAGCCGATCAGCGACAGCGCCTTTGCTTCCGCCATCGGATCGCTCGGCCACAATCCGAAGCGCTTGCCGAGATACGGCAGAATGGCGGTGTTCTCCGCCATCGGCTCCCCGTTGTCGAGCTTCAGCGCCGGTACGCGTCCCTGCGGGTTGATCTTGAGGTAGGCCTCCGTGCGCTGCTCGCCGCCGGCGAGATCGACCTTCTGTGGCTGATATTTCTCGCCGCTTTCTTCCAGCACGATGTGCGCAGCCATCGAGCACGCCCCGGGGGCGTAATACAACGTCATCATCGGCAAATCTCCCTTCGTATGATCGCTAAAAGCGCGGGGGCGATGATAGGCTGCCGCGTTGCTTGAAACCAGTGCGAACGTCGGCGCGCTTGGCGCCGCGCAACGGACCGCTCAATGCGAGGCGTACTGCGTTTTGAGGGAAGCTACGGTAGCAGCTTGTAGCGCGGGATCATTGCCACCACGAGGCGGCTCGCGGGATTGACCACCACGATGCGGTCGTCGAACTTCACGAACTTGTGGCCGTGCACGAGGGGAATCTCGCGGGTGAGACCGGCCGGCAAATCCTGCATCGGCACGTCGGCCGGGAGTGCATCGGCAACCGCGGGCGCCGGCGCGTCGGCGACCGGCGCATCCGGAATGCGCATCACGCTCTCGTGGATGCGGCCGCGCTGCTCATCGCTCAGCGCGAGTTGAGCCGGCGCGCGATTGGTGGTGCTACCTGTCGTTTCATCCATCGCCGAAGCATCCTGATCGCCGAGCCCGCGATGGCCATTCTGGGCGGCGGCGAGGGCGACGCAAGCAACGAGCGCGATCGTCACCACGCCGTGCAATGCAGGCCGCCTTATACATCCCATGATACGCTCCCCTGAAGCCTCGGCTCAAAGGCTAGGATTGGCATCCTCCCGTGTTCTTAACGCGTGAGGCGTCCCTTCCGTTTCATCGCCGACTGTTGCGCAGAAGCCTCAGGACGCGCGCGGCCATTTTTCATGATCTCAACGTTTTCAATGCATTGGCCGCTCCATCGCCATTAACCATCGCGGCAAGCACGACATACTGACGGTGCTCCGGTGGGTGTCGCCATGCGGTCTGCATTCGCCCGCAACAATTCGGCCCACAAAATGCCAAGGCTAGCGTGCTCGATTGGAGCGAAAGATCGCACTTGCGGAATTCGGACGATGGACCGGAAGCGACTATCGCACCTGTGCGCTCTGCCACTGGCGCTGGCCTTGCTGCCAGGCGTGGCGGGGGCGCAGGCACCAGAGCATTCCAATGACGAGGCGTCGGTCGAGTTGCCGGCCGACGCGCCGCTCGACCTCTCGACGCCGGAGCCGGACGCCGGGAATCTCACGCCGAGCAATCCGTTCGCCCGCATGCCAGCCGCATCCGATTGGGCCGGCAGGGTGGGAATCGATTACAGCAAGCCCGCCATTCCGGCTGTGACGTTCCAGCCCGACCAGTTGCTTGCCGGCGCCGTGCCCGATCAGTCAAATGGCGTCGCCTGGGCCACGGTCACCGCGCCGGGCTTGGAGGCTCCCCTCGGCTGGGACCAGACGTCGATCGAGACGCGAATCGACCCCTCGCAGGAGCAAAGCAAGCTCGGCACCACGTTGAGCCGTTCCGTGCCGGTTGGCGAGGATATCTCGCTCACGGTGCAGAACGGCGTTTCGGTCACACGGCCGCTGGCGAACGCGGCGGGGCAAGTTCACAGCTGGGCCAGCAGCCAGGCGCTGCGCTTCAACATCCTGCCGACCGACACGAGCGTATCGGTCGGCGCCGACGTATCGAGCGCCGACGACAAGTGGCTGCGCACACTCAGCGCCGAGCAGAAGCTGTTCGGCGGGCCGGTCAGCGTCACCGGCTCAGTGAGCGAAACCGCCGCCGGCGACATCTCGAAGAGCCTTAAGGCCGGCTTCAAGCACAGCTGGTGAGCTCGACCGCGGCGAGAATTCGTAGCCCGGATGAACGGAGCAATCCGGGGATCCGCATATCGCCATAGCGCGTCCTTAAGGGCGTTCACGCCCGTCTTCGACGGGCTGTGGACGCGCGTAAACGCGCTTATGGCTTCCATCCGGGCTGCGCGATTCGGTTTGCAACCGGGATTTGCTAAGGCCCCCGGCGACCTTCGCTCACTGGCATGTTGCGATCGGCGAAGACGCCAGCGACGACCCGGCTCGTGCCAACCAGCAGCACGCGATCGTGCGTCACCGCGTAGCTATAATCCTTGGTTTGCGGCACGCGGGCTGCGAGCGCATCGGGCACGGCGCGCAATTCGACCTCGGGCGGCAGCGCCGTCCCGATGTCTGCGTTGAAGGCAGAGCCGGCCGGCTGGCCCTTCAGCCCTTCATAGATGGCGCGGCGCTCGTCGTCGCCGAGCGTCTTGAAGGTATATGCAGTGGTGATGAGCTGGTCGTCGGCTGCGTTCTTCTGCGAGAATTTCGCGGGCACGGTGTCGGTATTGGCCGGCGCGTCGGGTACGGCCAAGGCGCCGTTGACGAACGCCGCGTTCGGCTGCGGCTGAGTATGGGCGTGCGAGCTCGGCTCCTCCTTGCCCGTCTTGCCGGAGGGGGTCTGCTGCGCATTTTCCTGCTGCGAGCGCTGCTGCGCGTCGGCGGGTGGCGACTGCTGCTGGGCGGCGGCAAGGCCGACGCTGCCGGCAAATACCAGCGCCAATGCGCTGCTCCACAAAAGATCGCGTCGCATGGTTGTCTCCTTTGCTCCGGCCCGAGAGAGCGCTCCAAGCGCTGCGGAAAACCGCAGCCTCGCGTCCGCTTGCCCGCGCGCGACAGGCCTCAGCGGCCGGTCCACCGACACAACCGCCGAAGCCCGGGTTTGGTTTCAATGCCGCCGGGGCGTGGAGCTAATCAGTGACCTCGGCCACGATAATGCCCGTCGCCGGATCGACCAGCAGCAGGCGGTTGTTGATCACCATGTAGCGGTAGGACCGCGTGGCCGGCACGCTGGAGACGACCGCCTGCGGCATCGGCGCGAGTGCGTAGGCATCCGCGACGCGGGAGCCGACGGCATAGGCGGAGCCGGGCGGTGCGATCCGCTCGCGCGCCACAGGGGCAGGCGCGATGCGTTCGCGCACCACAGGCGCCGGCGCGACCGATTCGGTGACGATCTGCTCCCGTACGATCGGTCCGCGCCCGCGCCCTTGCGGTATGATGGTGCGATAGACCGTCGTGCGCTGGGCAGGCGTCAGCGCCAGCGGCGCCGCGGTCACCGCCGGCTCATAGGCGCGCGACTCGTAGACCGGCGATTCGTAGGCCCTCGGCTCGTAATAGGCGCGCGGCTCGTAGACGCGCGCCCGCGGAATGTCAGACTCGTAAACCCAGGTCTGCGCGCTTGCCGGCACCGCCGTGGCAACGAACACGAGCGCCAGCCATGCGGGGCGAACAAACGATGTCATGGCGACCTCCTCTGCTTCCATTGAAGAACGCTGGATAACGCCGCAAACGGCAGCAACGTTCCTGCGCCCGCAGGCTGATCAGCAAGATCGAATATCGTCGCGGAGCGCACGCGCCGGGTGGCGATGTTACCTGGACACCACAGCCTCTCGGATTCCGCGCATGGCCGTTCGCCAAATACATTTTTGACTGGGCTGTGCCGCTCCGCGTCGATTAAGATTCCGACGCCGGAGAGGAAGATTCGATGATTCTCGCACCGCTTGCCGCGGCAGCGCTCGTCGTCAGCGTTGCGACCGCCCCGAATGCCAACCCGGCGCTCTCGCCCACGTTGTCGATGCAACAAAAAAGCGCGGCGATGCAGCCGCTGATGCGCTCCGCAACTGAATGCATCGCGCGCACGGTCAGCACCGACCCGCGGTTCGGTCGGCCTGATGCGGATCTCGGCGATCTGATCGCCGATTCGATGCCCGGCTGCGCCGCTCAGGTGCGCGTGATGATCGAGGCCTACGACCGTTATTTCGGCGACGGCGAGGGCGAGGTCTTCTTCATGGGACCGTATCTCGACCTGCTGCCGGGCGCGGTGGGCAAGTGGGTCAGGGACGCAGTGCGCTGACGGGACGGATGCCCGCCCGAGAATGCGCACTCACTGGTGCCGCGGCGCCAGCGCCGCCTTGAGCACGAGCGAGAGCGGAAGCGTGAGCAGCACGATCGCGGCGACCACGATCAATGCGCTTGGCACACCGAGCGCGTCGCCGAGCACCCCGTAGAGCACCGGCGCAAGTGCGCCCGAACCGATCGTGCCGGTATAGAACACGCTGAAGGCGCGCGCGCGGCGCTCGGACCTGACCAGATCGGGCACCGAGCCGTACAGCACCGATGAGGTGCCGTTGAGCGCAACCCCGATGACGGGCAACAGCAGCAGCGCGGCTTCGAGCCCGAGCGGCAGCAGCGCCGCGATGCCCAGCGCGGTCAGCCCCTCGGTGAGCCACACGGTGGCAATGGCTCCGATGCGCGCACCGACGAAGGCGCACACGAGCTTGCCGGCCGCGCCGCCAGCGAAAACCAGCGTCAACGCAAGTCCGATGACCGGGACGCTTGCGCCTTTGGCAGTGAGCACGAACGGCAGGAACAGCAGAAACCCCATACGAGTCGCGCTGTCGAGCATGCCGATCGTTAGCAGGATCGGAAACGCGAAGCGGTGGCGCGCGCCGGGCGCGGTGCCCATCCCGTCCCGCTTCGCCGGAGGCGATGCGGCGTCGGCGCCATAGCGCGGCGTCAACACAAGGATCGCGACGGCGGCCAAGAGACCGAGGCCACCGAGCAGGGCAAGTGCGGGCCGCCACGACATTGCGACCAGCAGGAGCGAGGCTGCGGCCGGTACCGTCATCTTGCCGATATCGCCGGCGAAGTTGTACGTGCCGAGCGCTTTCATCGAGCGGGGACCGGCAAACGCGCGCGCCATCAGCGAGGAGGCGAGCGGATGCTGCACGCTCGCGCCGAGCCCGCCGATGAACAGAGCTACCGCGAGGAGGCCGAAGCCAGCGCTCGCGCCGGCAAGGCAATAGCCGGTTCCTGCGAGCGCCGTGCCGAGCGCCAGCACCGGTGCGGTGCCGAGCCGCTCGGCGATCAATCCGGACGGAATCTGGAATCCAGCCATCGTGCCGGAAAACAGGCCGCGCAGCAGCCCGAGCTCCGCGTAGCCGAGCCCGAACTCCGTTTGCCAGATTGGCAGCATCACGTAGATCAGATCGGTGTAGCCGTCATGCAGTGCATGCGCGCTGCAGGCGACAGCGGCGGCGCGACGCTCCTCGCGCTTGGCCGTCAACGCGGGCGACTCCTGCGCCGGCTCGCTGGTGGTGCTCACGATTCCCGCAGTTCCCGGTCCCGGCATTCGACGAAGACCGTGCTGAGAAACGACATCACCGGCTCGCCATGCTGATTCACGCCGGTGTTGCGCACGAAGATCATGCCCCAGCCGGGGCGGCTAGCCAAAGGTCGCATCTCGACCACCTCGGTCGCATACGAGATCGTGTCGCCGGCATATACCGGCTTGGGCCATTTCAGATCGCGGAATCCCGGCGACGGCCCGAGTTGCGCGGCCGCCTCCCCGCGGGAGCGGAGTTCCTCGCCCTCGCGCCGACGGCAGTTGACCATCAGCCGCATCCAAACGCAGGCGGTGTGCCAGCCGGAGGCGCAGAGCCGACTGAAATGCGAGCGCGCCGCCGCCGCCTCATCGAGATGGAAGGGCTGCGGATCGAAGCGCGCCGCGAACGCCTTGATATCATCGGCAGTGAACGTGTGGCGCCCGAGATTGGTGATCTCGCCAACGCAAATGTCCTCGAAAAACTTCATCGCTCACTCGGCGCCATCGGTTCATCTTCGCGCGTGGCATTGGCAGCGCGTCGCCCGAACATCGGGCTCACGGTCAGGGTCATTACCGGCTGGTCGGCGGCACTGATGAGTTCAAACCGGAATTTGACAAACCCCATGTCAGGCCGGCTGCGCGAGGCCCGAGTCTCGAGCACTGTGGCTCGTGCCTTGATCCGATCGCCTGGGCGTATCGGCGCAAGCCACTGCACCTCCTCCACGCCAGGCGCGCCCATGAAGCTCGTGTCGCCGATGAGGCCGTCGGTGAGCATGCGCATGAGAACGCAGCAGCTGTGCCAGCCCGACGCAACCAGTCCGCCGAACAGAGTCGCACGCGCGGCCGCTTCGTCGAGATGCATGGGCTGCGGATCGTATTCGGCGGCGAAGGCGACGATCTCCGCGCGCGTGATCAGGCGCGATCCGCACTCGGTGACTTGGCCGGGACTGAAATCTTCCCAATGCAGACGGGGCACGGCGATCCTGCGGCTTGCGGAGCGCGTTCCCTAGGCGCCGCCTCCGAAGAGGTCAACCGGGCAGCACCGAGAGTGCGCACCGGCGCTGCCGCGCGCGCTGATTAATCCGGCATTAACCACGGGCGTTCGAGGAGTTCGATTGACCATGCGGACGCCGCAGTGCAGTGTTCGAATGGGCTTCGGCGAGGAGCGCCCGACGCGGCAGCGCAGTCGAACCGGCCGCGAAAGCACGAAGTCGGCTGCGCGAGTCGGTCAACTGGCGGCACCCCTGCGTCGGGAGGAGGAACCGCATGTTCGATTTTCGCGACCTGTTCCAGTGGGACCGGTTCATTACGCCTTCCATCATCAAGGTCTTCTACTGGCTCGCGGTCGGTATTTCGGCTTTGTTCGGACTCTCCGGCATCATATCCGGTCTCACGCTGATGGCGCTCAGTCCGCTCGCGGGCTTGTTCTGGATCGTCGCGAGCTTGATCGGGGTAGTGATCGGCGTGATCTTCGCCCGCATCATCGCCGAGTTCGTGCTGATCATGTTCCGCATCAACGAGCATCTCGGCGCAATCCGCCAGCGCGGCCAGCAGATGTGATTTCTGCTCTCCGCCGTCAGCACGGATTTATCCATGGTCATTGCCGGGCTTGACACCGCAAGTCGGGTTTACCCGACTTGCGGCGCATTATACCGCGCAACTCGGGCAAGCCCGAGTTGCAGTGCAATCCATCCGTCTTTGCAAAAACTTTTTTGCCAGGAAGATGGATGCGCGGGTCAAGCCCACGCATGACAAGTCGAGGACGACGGCCGCGGGCGCTACGTCGCAAACCTGAAATGCATGACGTCGCCGTCGGCGACGACGTAGGATTTGCCTTCGAGTCGCATCTTGCCCGCCTGTTGCGCGCCCGCCTCACCGCCGAGCGTCACGTAGTCCTCATAGGCAATGGTCTCAGCGCGAATGAAGCCGCGCTCGAAGTCCGAATGGATGACGCCGGCCGCCTGCGGCGCCGTGGTGCCACGCGTGATCGTCCAGGCTGCCGCCTCCTTAGGCCCCGCGGTGAAATAGGTGATCAGATCGAGCAGCGAATAGCCGGCGCGGATCAAGCGGTCGAGACCCGGTTCGTTGAGGCCCATCGCCGCCAGATAGTCGGCGCGCTCCTGCGCCGGCAGCACGGCGATTTCCGCTTCGATCTTCGCCGAGATGACAACGCAAGCGGCGCCCTCCTCCCGGGCGCGCGCCTCGACGGCGCGCGAAAAGTCATTACCGGCCGCGGCGGCCGCTTCGTCGACGTTGCACACGTAGAGGACCGGAATCGCCGTCAAGAGACCCAGCATGCGAAACGTCTTCTCCTCCTCCGGCTTGCGCTCGACCAATCGCGCGGGTTTTCCCTCGTGCAGCAGCGCGAGCGCCAGATTGACGAGATCGAGCGTCTGCCGCGCCTCGACCGCGTCCTTGTCGTTTCCTTTCGCTTTCTTGGTCAGGCCGTCGACGCGCCGCTCCAGGCTGTCGAGGTCGGCGAGCATCAGCTCGGTCTCGATGGTCTCGATATCCGCAATCGGGTCGATCCTATCGGAGACATGGGCGACGTCAGGGTCGACGAAGCAGCGCACGACGTGAGCGATAGCGTCGACTTCACGCACGTGGGCGAGAAACTGGTTGCCGAGGCCTTGCCCCTTCGAGGCGCCGCGCACGAGACCGGCGATATCGACGAAGGTAAGCCGCGTCGGCTTTATCCTGGGGGATTTGGCGAGCTTCGCGAGCTCGTCGAGGCGCGGGTCGGGCACCATGACTTCCCCCACGTTCGGCTCGATGGTGCTGAACGGATAATTCGACGCCTGCGCCGCCGCGGTCGCCGTCAGCGCGTTGAACAGCGTCGACTTGCCGACGTTGGACAGACCGAGGATGCCGCACGTGAAGCCCATGAGTTGCTCTGATAGATCTACGCGTGTCTCACTCGTCGGGCTGTTCCGGTTGGTTGGGGTCGAAGAATCCCTTGGCCTGCATGCCGAGATGCACCTTGTTCTGAAAACTTGCGTCCTGATCTTTCGCGAGCAGCTCAGCGTTATCGGCGACGAGCGCGCACACTGCTTCGACCCAGGGCCACTCGTCCTTGTCGAAATTGCTGAGCACATACGGCTCAACCAGATGCTTCGCGCCGGGGTGTCCTACACCGATGCGCACGCGCCGATACTCATTGCCGATATGGGCCGAGATCGAGCGCAGGCCGTTGTGGCCAGCAATGCCGCCGCCGGTCTTGACCCGCAGCTTGCCGGGCGCAAGGTCGATCTCGTCGTGGAAGACGATGATGTCGGAGAGGCCAAGCTTGTAGAAATGCGCGGCTTCAACCACCGCCCGGCCCGAGTCGTTCATGTAGGTGCCGGGCAGCAGCAGCAGCGCGCGTTCGCCGCCGAGCGGCCCCTCGGCCGCCACACCCTGAAAGCGCCGGCGCCACGGGCCGATGCCGCGCCGTTTGGCGATCGCGTCCACCGCCATGAAGCCGATATTGTGCCGATT
Organism: Xanthobacteraceae bacterium; assembly: GCA_045811545.1. Taxonomy (GTDB): domain Bacteria; phylum Pseudomonadota; class Alphaproteobacteria; order Rhizobiales; family Xanthobacteraceae; genus VAZQ01. The sequence goes on from JBJMTU010000174.1 coordinate 15,769, forward strand.
GCCCGCATAGCGCGAACCGGGATTGCCGAGCCCGACGAGGAGAAGCATGGAATTTTGTCCGTGCGGTCATGCCTGCGCGAGCAGACATCCAGTAATCTGGGATCATGAGATCGCACCGACACCGCCTCCAGGCACCGGTGATTTACTGGATCGCCCGCCTGCACGGGCGATGACGGAAGAATGATGTCCTTACTTCTTCTCCGCGGCCGGGGGCTTCTTCTCCGCCGCCGGCGCGGCAGCGGCGGCAGCGGGGGCGCCGGCCGCACCTGGAGCCCCTGCGGCGGGAGCCGCACCGGGCGCGGCACCCGGAGCTGCGCCTTCGGCAGGAACACCGGCTTCTGCTGCAGCGGCCGCAGCGGCGGCGGCCGCGGCGGCAGCTTCGGCCGCTGCCTTCATCTCTTCCGCGTAACCCGACGGCGGCACAATGGTGACCAGCGTGTCGTCGAGCCTGCCGACGACACGCACGTTCGGCGGCAACGCGACCTCGTTCAGGTGCTTCGAGTAATTGATCTCGAGTCCCGAAATGTCGACATCGATGGATTCCGGGATGTGCTCGGGCGAGCACACCACTTCGACGGCATGCGTGACGATATTGACGGTGCCACCGCGTTTGACGCCCGGCGCCTGATCGGCATTAACGACATGCACCGGAATACGCACCCGGATCTGTGCCCCTTCGCCCAGGCGCAGGAAATCCACGTGCACGGGCAGATCCTTCACCGGATCAAGCTGGAAGTCGCGCGGGATCACTCGTTCCTTGGTGCCGTCGACGTCGAGCTCGTAAATGGTAGTGAGAAAGCGGCCGGCATAAATCCGCTGCTTGAGATCGCCGTGATCGACTGAAATGCTGAGCGGCGGCTTGCCGTCGCCGTAGATCACGCCCGGCACGCGGCCAGCGCGACGGTCGGCGCGGGCAGCCCCCTTGCCGGCCCGCGACCGCGCCGCTGCTTTCATCTGCTTGACGCTCGCCATGATGCAAATCCTCGTGCACAAAACGGCCGCCAAGACGCTGCGGCCTATGGCGCCGCAGTGCCTCGAGGGTTTTTGGGCTGCGGCTGTGTTCGTACCAGCGCGCGCCGCGCCGGCGATCCCGCGCGCTTATAGCGAGCGCGACAGGGAAAGACAAGAAAGGGTCAATGCCGCCGCTTGTGCAGAAAACGACGTCAGGCCAAGTGGTTACGGATTGCTGCCGGATCCGAGCTTGGCCTCCAGCGCGGCAATGCGCGCCTTCAAGGCCTCGTTCTCCTCGCGCGCGATGCGGGCCATTTCCTTGACCGCCTCGAATTCCTCGCGCTTGACGACATCGAGGTCGCGCAGGATGCGGTCCGCTTGATTGCGCACCATGGTATCGAACTCGCGCCGCACGCCCGAGGCGACGCCGGCCGCGTCGTTCATGAGTCGCGCCATCTCGTCGAAGAAACGGTTGGTGGTCTGGGTCATCGCTGGTCTCGGGTTCGACTTCAAACGCTGGCACAAGAATGGCGACGGTTTGCTCCGCCCGCAAGGGCGGGCGGTACGCGGCCCTTTTACCCCGTCACTGGGCCGATCTCGGAAGAGAGTGCTTTGAGATAATGCCGCAGACCGAGGCACCACCGTCGACGGCGGCTTGACTTCGTCGGCTTGCTGCCCGCATCACCCGGATGACGCGAGTCGCCGATGTCGCTTTACGCCCTCCCCTTCCCCGCCATCGATCCCGTGCTCATCAGCTTCGGGCCGGTCGTCATCCGCTGGTATGCGCTCGCTTACATCGTCGGGATTCTGTTGGGCTGGCTCTACGCGCGCGCGATCATTCGCCGCGAGCAGCTGTGGGCCTCGCCGGTGCCTATGACCGTCACCGATTACGATGACTTCGTGCTGTGGGTTACGCTCGGTATCATCTTGGGCGGACGGCTCGGCTACGTGCTCTTTTACAATCCGGCTTATTTCGCCGCACACCCGCTCGAGACGTTTCAGCTCTGGAAGGGCGGCATGTCGTTTCACGGCGGCTTTCTCGGCTGCGTGCTCGCCGTCGTCTTGTTCGCGCGTCATCGCGGCCTGTCCATCCTTTCGCTCGGCGACATCACCTGCGCGGCGGGAACGATCGGGATCTTTCTCGGCCGCATCGCCAATTTCATCAACGGCGAGCTTTGGGGCAGACCCGCCGACCTGCCTTGGGCGATGGTGTTCCCGACCGGCGGCCCGGTGCCGCGTCACCCGAGTCAACTGTACGAGGCGGTGCTTGAAGGGTTGCTGCTGTTCGTGCTGCTTACCGCCTTCATCCGCGCCGGCGCACTCAAGCGGCCGGGCTTCATCCTGGGCGCCTTCAGTTTCGGCTATGCCGTCGCGCGCTCGATTTGCGAGCATTTTCGCGAGCCGGATCCCCAACTCGGCTTCCTGTGGGGTGGGTTGACGATGGGCACGCTGCTATCGCTACCGTTGATGCTCGCCGGCATCGCGCTCATGGCGGCGGCCCTGCGCAAGGAGGCGGCACAGCGGACATGACGGAGATGGCCTCCCTCGAGGCGGAAATTCGACGGCGCATCAGAGTCGGCGGCCCGATGGCGGTGGCGCAATACATGGATCTTTGCCTCACCGATCCCCAACGCGGTTACTACGCGCGACGCGACCCGTTTGGTGCCGCCGGCGACTTCATTACCGCGCCCGAGATCAGCCAGATGTTCGGGGAGCTGATCGGCCTGTGGGCAGCCGCCACCTGGCGCGCGATCGGCTCGCCCGGAGCGTTCAATCTGGTCGAACTCGGTCCCGGCCGCGGCACCATGATGGTCGACGTGTTGCGGGCGGCCAAGGTGATCCCGGATTTCCGCGCCGCCGCCAACGTTCATCTGGTCGAAGTCAGCCCGGCGCTGGAGCGCCTGCAGCGCCAGGCCCTGGAGGGGCGCGACGTGCCGTTAGCATGGCATCGCTCGATCGAGGACGTGCCGGAGGGGACGTTGATCGTGCTCGCCAACGAGTTCTTCGATGCCCTGCCGATCCATCAGGCCGTGATGTGCGCCGACGGCTGGCACGAGCGGGTGATCAAGATCGGCGACGACGACAAGTTACATTTCAGCATCGATCGCGATCCGATCCCGCTGTTCGACAAGCTTCTGCCGAGCCGATTGCGCGCCGCCAAGATCGGGGAGATTTTCGAGTGGCGCTCCGACACCATCGCGCTCGAGATCGGACGCCGGGTCGTGCGCCGCGGCGGCGCCGCGCTGATCATCGATTACGGTCACAGCGAGAGCGCCATCGGGGATACTTTACAAGCCGTCGGCGGCCACCAGTTCGCCCAGCCCCTGCTCGCCTCGGGTCTGGTCGATCTCACCGCGCACGTGGACTTTGAGGCATTGGCGCACGCGGCCGAAGGCATGGGCGCGCGGGTGCACGGGCCGGTGCCGCAAGGCGAATTCTTGCGCCGGCTCGGCATCGAGGAGCGCGCGGCGGCGCTCAAGGCAGCCGCGCCGCCCGATTATGCCGGCACCATCGATGCGGCCTTGGTGCGCCTCACCAGCGAGGACCGCACCGGCATGGGCCGCCTGTTCAAGGCCATTGCGGTGGCCGATCCGAAACTCGAGCGCCTGCCCGGCTTCGACCCGTGAACAAAAGTCGAGTGCAAACGATGCCAGCAAGAGTTCGCGCAATCGCAAGGCGGGCATGAGATGATGGCCGGCATGCTACAGGCCACCTCGCTCGGTGCGCTCGCCCGCGTCCGCCACGGCTTCTTCACCCGCGAGGGCGGCGTGTCCGATGGGGTCTATGCGAGCCTCAACGGCGGGCCCGGCTCCGATGACGTGCCCGCAAAAGTGGCCGAGAATCGCACGCGCATGGCGGCGGCGCTCGGGGTGCCGCCGGATCGCCTGCTCACTGCCTACCAGGTGCATTCGCCCGACGTGGTGACGATCGACCAGCCGTGGCGGTGGCAGGAGCGCCCCCGCGCGGATGGGATCGTGACCGCCGTGCCGGGGCTTGCCATCGGCGTAACCACCGCCGATTGCGCCCCGGTCCTGTTCGCCGATGAAACGGCTGGCGTGGTCGGCGTGGCCCATGCCGGCTGGCGCGGCGCCGCCAGCGGCGTGCTCGAGGCGACGATCGCCGCCATGGAACGGTGCGGGGCGGACCGTGCGCGCCTTTCAGTCGCGCTTGGACCGACCATCCGCCAGCCGAGCTACGAGGTCGGGCCTGAATTCGTCGCTCGTTTCACGTCCGAAGACGCGAACAACGAACAATTCTTCCTCCCGTCGCTACGGCCGCAACACGCCCTCTTCGATCTTCCCGGCTATATCGCCGCCCGCCTCGCCGCTGCCGGCATCCGCCGATTCGAGGACCTCGGGCATTGCACCTACGCCGATACGAAGCGGTTTTTCAGCTACCGACGTTCAACTCACCGCAACGAGCGCGATTACGGGCGCCACGTCAGTGCCATCGCGCTCGCCCGGTAGCGCCGTCGCCGCTGTTGACCCGGAATTCCACCGACAGCAGGCAGAAGCGATGTGGATAAGCGGGAGCGGAGGCCTACCGAGTTCGCCGGCTGGGCGCTCCGAACCACGTGAATCAGCGGGACAAGGCTCGTTCCCCGTGCCCC
>JBJMTU010000175.1:0-6059 GCA_045811545.1 Xanthobacteraceae bacterium
TTAGACACTACACCCAATGTCAGCCGGTTCGTACATCACTGCGCGGGTTCCCTCCGATACGAAAGAGCGGTTCGCCGCGGTCGCGCGTCATCACGGTGTGTCCGAATCCGGGCTGTTACGGTTTCGAGTGTTTTCAATAGTTCATCGTGCGCCATATCAATTCTCCTCCAAACTTAATTTTGGTTCGAGCGATCAGCAATCAACCAGCAGTTGTTAGCACATTGATCACTACACCGTCAACCGAGATAGGTGGTATCGTATTCCGGTTTGCTTCCGCGAACGCAAATGCGTTCACCTCGGCAATGTTGTTCGACGGCTGGTCCGCCGCCGCACGTCGGAGTATCCTGAGCCGTTGAACCTATTAGGCATTCATGAGCCGGAATGAGGCCATCAGCCGCGTGGGTCGGCACTTTCACGAGGGCGGGTTTCTGACCGAACTCGACCGCAGGGTCGCCTACAGGACCGAAAGCCAGAATCCGGGTCGCGCCGATATACTGCGCGCCTATCTCGAGGACGAATTGCAGCCGGCGTTTTCGGAGCTTGGTTTTTCGACCAGGGTGATCGAGTCGCCAACCGGCAAAAGCCCTTTTTTGCTGGCCGACTACCGCGAAAGCGCGTCCGCACCCACCGTTCTGATGTATGGCCACGGCGACGTCGTCGATGGCATGGAAGGCGAGTGGCGGGACAATCTCGATCCGTGGCGAATAACGCAGGTCGACAACCGCGTTTACGGTCGCGGCACCGCCGACAATAAAGGGCAGCACAGCATCAATCTGTCGGCCCTGCGCGCGGTGCAGCAGACCCGCGGCGGCCGGCTCGGCTTCAACGCAAAATTCATCGTCGAAATGGGCGAGGAGATCGGATCCCCGGACCTGGCTCAGGTCTGCGCGGCGCTGCGCGACGAGTTGAGCGCCGACCTGTTTCTGGCATCGGATGGGCCGCGTCTGTCGGCCGATTGCCCGACGATATTTCTCGGCTGCCGCGGCGGTTTGCGAATTCATCTCGATGTCGATCTGCGCGACGGTTCGCACCATTCCGGCAACTGGGGCGGACTTCTCGCCAATCCCGGCATCATCCTCGCACATGCACTCGCTTGCATCACCGATGCGCGTGGGACCATTCGCGTCCCGGAATGGCGGCCGCCCTTGCCGGCTTCCGTGCGGCGCCTCCTTGCCGAGGTCGAGATCCATGGCGGCGGAAACGGTCCAACCGTCGACCCCGACTGGGGCGAAGCGGATCTCAGCCCGGCGGAACGCGTCTTCGCTTGGAACAGCTTCGAGGTGCTGGCGTTCGTTACTGGAACGCCGGAACATCCGGTCAACGCCATTCCGGGCCAGGCGCGCGCCCACTGCCAGCTGCGGTATGTGGTGGGGACCGACGGGGACGACATCATTCCGGCGCTGCGCCGCCATCTCGACCGCCACGGCTTCACACAAGTCGAGGTGCGCCGCGGCAGAGGCGGATTTTTTCAGGCAAGCCGGCTCGATCCGGACGATCCGTGGGTCGGCTTCGTCGCCCATTCGATGCAGCACACCACTGGACACGCGCCGACCATTCTGCCCAGTTTCGGCGGATCGCTGCCCAACGACAGCTTCACCGACGTGCTCGGCCTTCGCACGATCTGGATCCCGCACTCGTATGCCGGATGTTCACAGCACGCGCCGGACGAGCACCTGCTCGCGCCGATCGCACGCGAGGGGCTCGGTATCATGGCCGGGTTATTCTGGGATCTCGGCGAGCCTGATCTTCGCAAGCGGCTCGCTGCGCAGACGCTTGAGGCGCCGGCGTGAGTGAACCATGCGATACGGCGCGCGCGCTCCACGATGAACAATGCTGATCTGATCATCGCCACGCTTAAGGCCAATGGCGTGACCCGCGGCTTCGGCATTCCCAGCGGCAACGTGCTGCCGCTGATGGAGGCAATGCGCACGGGCGGCATCGAATTCGTGCTCACCGCGCACGAAGGCTCGGCCGCGTTTGCTGCCGATGTCACAGGACGGATGACCGGCGTACCGGGGTTTTGCATCGCGACGCTGGGCCCTGGCGCGACCAATCTCGCGACCGGTGTGGGCGGCGCTTTTCTCGATCGCTCGCCGATGATCGCGATCACCTGCAACCTCAATACCGATCAGCTCGGCCGGCGCATTCAGATGTGGATCGACCACCACGCGCTGTTCAAGCCGATCACCAAGGCGACGCTCAGGCTCGAGCGGGGCTGCGTCGCCGAGACGGTCACGCACGCGATCGCGCTGGCGCTCACCGAGCCAAAGGGGCCGGTGCATCTCGATCTGCCGGAGGATGTCGCGCTCGCCGCCACCAACGAGCGGGTTGCGTCGCCGGCGCAAGCGGGAAAGCTCGCGGCCGCCTCTGATGCTGCGCTCAGTCGGGCGCGGGAGTTGATCGCCGCCGCCGAGCGGCCGATCGCGGTGCTGGGCTCGACGGCGATGCGCGTTGCCGATCCCTCGCTGCTACGCAGAGTGATCGAACGCCACAATCTGCCGTTCGCCACCACGACCATGGCCAAAGGGATGATCGACGATAATCATCCGCTCGCGCTCGGTTGCATCGAGCGGGCCTGCCGGCAAGTCCAGCGCAAGTTGCTTCGTTCCGCCGATCTCATCATCGGTCTCGGCTACGACACGGTCGAGGTGGAATATGAAGCCTGGATCGATGATCGGCCGCTGCTGCAAATCGATATCGAGTCGGCGGACGTCGCGCCGTCGGTCAACGTGGTGCATCAGGTCATCGGCGACGTCGATTCATCGCTGGCGCGGCTCTCCGCGCTGCCCGCCGCCAGCAACCGGTGGGATAAGTCGATGCTGGCGGAGCACCGCCGCAGCTTTCACGCCGCGCTGCGTCCCGCAGCCGAATCCTTCACGGCGCACGCCGCGATCGACGCGGTCCGCCGCGCTCTGCCGCGCGAGGGGGTGCTCGCCTTCGATGTCGGGGCGCACACCCATCAGATCGCCAGCCAATGGAGCGCCGATGCGCCCAAGACGTTCCACATCACCAATGGCTGGTCGTCCATGGGCTTTGCTTTGCCCGGCGCGATCGCGGCCAAGCTCGCGCGCCCTCAGGCGCCGGTGATCTGCCTGCTGGGCGACGGCTGCTTTCAGATGACCTGCGGCGAGGTCGCGACCGCCAAGCGGCTCGGCATCACGCTTCCGATCGTCGTTCTCGACGACCGCTGGCTCGCGCTCATCAAAGTGAAGCAGATCCGGCGTCAACTCCCGCTCTACGGCACCGAACTGCAAGCGGAGGATTATCGCGAGCCGCCGGCGCATTATTTCGGCGTGCCCGCGCGCGCCGCGCGCAGCGCCGATGCGCTCGAAGCGGCGGTCACGACGGCGCTCGCGGCAGAGGGACCGACGGTGATCGAAGCCGTCGTCGATTCCGAGCACTACGTGGATACGGTTTATGATTAAGCCGATGATCGCGTCGGCCGAGCCTTGGTCGTCATGCCCGCGAAAGCGGGCATCCAGTACACACGGATTGTGCGATCTTGCCCGGCCCTTGAAACGACGTTCCGTGTTTACTGGATTCCGGCCCTCGCTTCGCTCGGCCGGAATGACGGCTAATCAGTTACGCGAGATGCTGCTGGAAAAACTCGAGCGTCAGCGCGAGCGCCCGATCGGCCTCCCGCTTCGAATAGGTCTTGCCGCCGTAGCGCGCGAAGGCATGGTCGGCGCCGGGATATTTGTGGATGGTCACCAGCGGATTGGGTGAGAGCCGCCGCTCCAGGAGATCGTTCACCTCGGCCTGCACCCAACGGTCCTTCAGCGCCATGTGCAGTACGAACGGCCGGTGCAGGTTCTTGGCCTCGCGGATGTGGTGCTCGATATAGGTGCCGTAATAGGCGACCGCACAGTCGATGTCGGTGCGGCAGCACATGAGATAGCAGAGCTTGCCGCCGAGACAGTAGCCGACCGCGCCGACCTTGCCGGTGCACTCCGGCAGATGCTGCAGAAAATGCCAGGTGTCCTCCATGTCGCGCACGGCAAGGTCGTAGTCGAAGTCGTAGTAGAGGTCGAACGCCTTCTTGACGTGCTCCGGATCGTGATCGGAGAGCTCGACGCCGGGCTCCTGCCGCCAGAACAGATCTGGCACCAGGCAGACGAAGCCGGCTTGCGCGAATTCGTGCGCGTGCCGGCGCATGGTGTCGTTGATGCCCCAGATTTCCATGATGGCGATGGTGGCGCCTGCGGGCGTGCGCTCCGGGATCGCGAGATAGGCCCCCATCTCGCCGTCGCGCAGCTTGACCCTGACATTCTGCGTCTTCATGCGGATGCCCGTGCCGCAGCCTGCGGCGGCAGCTTGAGCAGCTCGCGCGCATTGCCGGCAAAAATCATCTCTCGCCTGCCCGCCGTGATAGGAAGCGCCTCGATTGCCTTGATGGTGTTGCGGATCAGGGCGCGGCCGTGCTCGGCGTCGAACGGCGCATCGGTCGCGAACAAGCAAGACGAGGTGCCGAAGAACGCGTGCCCGCAACGCGTCGCCGCAATGTCGCCGTTGAGCGCGGTATCGGCATAGAGCATCTTGTAATAATCGATCGGGCGGTGCTTCAGGCCGGCATCCCCCGCCGCCGGGTTCTTGTCCGGCGTGCCGAAGAAGATCTGGCGAAAGCCGAGGCCAATCCTGCCGGCGAAGTACGGGATCATGCCGCCCATATGATGGGTGATGATCTTGACGTCCGGCAGCTCGTCGAAAAGTCCCGAATAGATCAGCCGGGTCGTGCAGGCCGTGGTCTCGTAGGGCCAGCCGAAGCTGAACCAGATCTCGACTTCTGATACCTGCTCGCTCGTGTAATCGGGAAAATTCGGCCCGCGCATGGGATGCACCCAGATCGGCAGGTCGTGCTCCGTCATCAGACGAAAGATCGGACGAAACTCGGGCGCGGAAAGGGGCTTGCCGGCGACATTGGTGAACAGCTGAACGCCGCGGGCGCCGAGATCGTTCACGGCGCGGTCGATCTCGGTAAGTGCGGCCTCGATGTTGTTCATAGGCAGCGATGCAATGAAGGCGGGAAACGAACCCGGATGCTTCCCGCAGAGTTCCGCTAGGGAGTCGTTGGCGATGCGCGCGAGTTCGGGCGTCGTCTCAGGGCCGGCTATCAGCTCGAGCGGCGGGTTGGCGAGCGATAACACCTGCTGCAGCCCATCGAATTCGTCGACGAGCGCGAGCCGGGCATCGACGTCCCACAGCGTCCTGAGCCGCGGAAACGCGGTGAGCACCATGTGCCCCGGAATAAGCGTGCCGAGCCGATCGAGATAGGCCTTCGGCATGAAATGGTTGAAGATGTCGATCATCATGACGCGCTCGGTCATCCATGCATGGTGAGGCCGCCGGAGACGCTGATCGTCTGGCCGGTCATGTAGGCGGCGTCATCGGACAAAAGGAGGGCGACGAGGCCCGGATAGTCTTCCGGCATGCCAAACCGCCGCATCGGGATCGCGCGTTTGAGCCCTTCGGCGATGCGTGCGCCCTCGGCGCCTTCCAGGAAGCTGCGCAGAATGGCGGTATCGGTCGGGCCGGGACAGATCGTATTGAGGATCACGCCCTTGCCGACGAGTTCGCGGGCGAGCGTCTTAGTCAGTGCGATAATCCCGCCCTTGCAGGCGGAATAGACCGCCTCCCCCGAGGAGCCCACGCGTCCGGCGTCGGACGCGATGTTGACGACGCGTCCGAAGCCGCGCGCTGCCATGCCGCGCAGGACGACGTGCGACACGTTCAGTGGTCCAAAGAGATTGATGGCCACCACCTTGCGCCAGAAATCGGGCGCGGTATCGAGGAAATTTTGGGCGCGATCCCAGCCGGCATTGTTGACGAGAAACGATATCGGCCCAAAGGAGGCCTCGAAGCTCTCGACCGCGCGCGAGACCGCGTCGTAATCGGCAATATCGACTGCGTAGAAGCTCGCCCGGTGCCCGCGCGCGTTGATCTCGCCGGCGACGTCCTCTCCCGCCGCGATATCCACATCCAAAATGCCGACCGTGCAGCCCTCCTCCGCGAGCCGGCGTGCGATTGCCGCGCCGATGCCGTTGGCGCCGCCGGTCAGCAAA
>JBJMTU010000176.1:0-3586 GCA_045811545.1 Xanthobacteraceae bacterium
CCCTGCAGCCCACGACAAGTATGGCGGCCGCGCCCTAGTGCGTGGCGGAACGCAGCAGGTCGTCGAGGGGAGGGCCCGCTCCCGCAACGTGCTACGCGAATTTCCGGATTATGCCACGGCGCTTGCGTGCTATCGCTCTGCGGAATATCAGCGCGCGAAGCCGTTGCGCTTTCCCCATTCGGCTTGCGATTTCGTGATCATCGAGGGCCATGATGGCGTGCAGCCGCAGCCGCCCGCGACTCCGCCGGTGGCCGCAGCGCGCAAAGGCTATTGGATCGCGCACGTCGATGTCACCGATCCCGAGGGCTACCAAGCATACATGGCCGCCGACATGGTGCCGTTCGGACGATTTGGCGGGCGCTTCCTGGTGCGCGGCGGCCGTCGCGAGGTGGTCGAGGGCAAAGTGCGCGCGCGCACCGTCGTGCTGGAATTTCCAAGTTATCGTGCTGCGCTCGATTGTTACCGATCGGACGACTATCAAGCCGCGGCGGCGTTGCGCAAAGGCAAAGCCGAGCTCGATCTTTTCATCATTGAAGGTTGTGAGCCGCAATCATAGCCTCCGCTGATCTACGTTGCCGGCGAGGGAAGTGCGGGAGCAGGCTCTTACTTTCCTTCGTATTTGCGCCTCGCTATACCGGCAGCCGAAACTTGCCTGAGAGGTTGCCATGTCCGACATGCGGCTGATCGTGACGGGCGCCGGCGGGCGCGTGGGGCGCACGCTGATTCATGCCATTGCGGCCACGGACGGCGTTATCCTGGCAGGCGCGGTGGAGGCGGCCGCCTCGGCGGTGATCGGCCGTGACGCGGGCGAGCTTGCCGGGGTGGGCAGGAACGGGATTGCCGTTCAAACTGACGTCGAGCCACTGCTCGCTCACGCCGATGGGCTGCTCGACTTCACCGTTCCGGCCGCGACCATTGCGTTTGCCGAACATGCCGCGCGCAAGGGCTGCGTGCACGTCATCGGCACGACCGGGCTCACGGGGGAGAATGAAGCGCTGATCGCAGAGGCGGCAAAGCGCGCCGTGATCGTGAAATCCGGCAACATGAGCATGGGCGTCAACCTGCTAGCGGCGCTGGTCAGTCGAGTAGCGAAGACCCTTGACGACGATTTCGACATCGAGATTCTCGAAATGCATCACAACAAGAAGGTGGACGCACCTTCAGGCACGGCGCTGATGCTTGGCCGCGCGGCTGCCCAGGGCCGCGGCGTTGACCTTGATCAGCGTTCGGTACGCGGCCGTGACGGCACAACCGGCGCACGTTGCGCCGGAGACATTGGCTTTGCGTCGCTGCGCGGCGGCTCGGTGGTGGGCGATCACACCGTGATCTTCGCTGGGCCGGCCGAACGGATCGAACTCGTGCACAGAGCCGAGGATCGGATGATTTTCGCGCGTGGCGCATTGCGCGCCGCGCTGTGGGGGCGCGGACGCAAACCCGGACTTTATTCGATGGCTGACGTGCTAGGCCTGAGCGATATTTGATCGCTCGGGCGGGCCGCGCAGAAGAGATCGACCGGTCATCTCGGTCGGTTGAGACAAGTCCATCAATTCGAGCAAAGTGGGCGCGACATCCGCGAGCCGTCCCTCTGCCAACGAAACATTGCCGACGCCCACTAGCAGCACTGGGACAGGATTGGTGGTGTGAGCCGTATGCGGGCCGCCGGTCTGAGGATCGCGCATCGTCTCGCAATTGCCGTGGTCCGCTGTGACAAGCAAGGCACCGCCGGCTTTTGCGATCGCTTCTGCAATGCGGCCGAGGCCGGTATCGACCGCCTCGACTGCCTTGACGGCGGCCGCCAAGCTGCCCGTGTGTCCCACCATGTCGGGGTTGGCGTAATTCAGTACGATCAGGTCGTACCGGCCGGACCCGATCGCCTCCACCGCCTTGTCCGTCAACTCCGGCGCCGACATCTCGGGCTTGAGGTCGTAGGTCGCAACTTTCGGCGAAGGAACCATAATGCGGTCCTCGCCGCGATAAGGCTCCTCCTCGCCGCCGTTGAGAAAATAGGTGACGTGCGCATACTTTTCCGTCTCGGCCATTCGCAACTGGCTGCGGCCGCCCTCGGCGACGACCTGGCCAAGCACGTTCGCGAGGCTCTGCGGGGGGAAGATCGTTCCCATCAGCGCATCCAGCTGCTCGCTGTATTGCGTCATGCCGGCGGCGGCGACGACGCCGACGCTGCGCCGGCGGGCAAAGCCGGAGAAGGCCGGGTCGAGCAAGGCGGAAAGAATCTCGCGCACGCGGTCGGCACGGAAATTGAAACAGAGTACGCCGTCACCGTTCCGCATCCCGGGATATTCGCCGACCACCGCCGGCACGACGAATTCGTCGCTGATGTCGTGCGCATAGGCGTCCGCAATGACGGCGGCGGCGCTCGCGAAGCGCGGAGCTTCGGCGTCAACGATCGCATGGTAGGCCTTTGCCACGCGGTCCCAACGCCGGTCGCGGTCCATAGCGTAATAGCGACCGCTCACTGTCGCGATCGAGACGGATCGCGGTAGCGCCGCGACCAGGCGCGCAATGTCGTCCCCTGCCGAGCGTGGCGGCGTATCGCGACCGTCGGTAAAGGCATGTACCAACGCCGGCACCGAAGCTTTGACGAGAGTTCTGGCGAGCGCCGCGGCCTGATCCTGATGCGAATGCACTCCCCCCGGGGACACCAAGCCCATGAGGTGGCAGGTACCGTCGCTTTGCCGCAAGCTCTCGATCAGGCTGATCAGTGCGGGCGCTCTTTCGATCTCGCCGCTGGCGATCGCTGCATCGATGCGGGGCAGGTCCTGCACCACGAGACGGCCGGCGCCGATGTTCAGATGTCCGACCTCGGAATTGCCCATCTGTCCCTCCGGCAGGCCGACATCTTTTCCCGAAGTGCGCAAGAAGGCGTGCGGACAGCTCGCCCACAGACGGTCGAAAGTGGGAGTCCGGGCTTGTCGAACGGCGTTGTCAGCGGCCTCCTCGCGCCAGCCCCAACCGTCAAGCACGACCAGCATGACTGGACGACGCTTCTGCATCTCCTGACGTCCTCTGCGTCTCGCCAGCGTCATTGATATTACGGTCGCCGTCGAGAACGGTATTGCGGATCGTTGTGTGGGATCGCGGCGCCATCGTCAACCAGCGCCTTGCTCGCGATCGGACGTGGCGACTCACCCCGTGCTGTTTGTGTCACACCGGCGCAATTTTTGCTCTGCGCCGTAGCTGATCGTGTCGCTGACGATCAATTCGATCCCACGAATCGGATATACTGCCGTCGGATCGCTGTCAGTTTCGGTCGGGGGGCTGCATTGACCGCCAGAACGATCGTCGCCGCATTGGCGACGCTGATGATGCTTTGCGCTCTTGCGCCGGCGCAGGGGAGCGTTGATCGGCCAACTCAATTCATCGTAATGGGCTTCGACAACTGCACCGAGCTCGAGCGCTGGCAAGAGCTCACCGACTTTGCTGCAGAGCTGAACAAGGACGGCGACCGCGTTCACTTTACCTTTTTTGTCAGCGGCAGCAATTTCATCGCCGACGCCAGTCGAAACATCTATGAAGGCCCACACCAGCGCCGGGGCTATTCCCGCATCAACTTCGGCGGCACGCCCGG
>JBJMTU010000177.1:0-10305 GCA_045811545.1 Xanthobacteraceae bacterium
AGCCCGCGAGCGCGGACTGCCACTCGGGCTCTATCTCGATATCGCGGTCGGGGTCCGCAGCGACGGGTTCGACGCCTGGTGCGATCAGGATGCGGTATTGTCGGGAATGGCGGTTGGTGCGCCGCCGGACGCCCTCAACACTGCGGGACAGAACTGGGGCTTAGCCGGCTTCAATCCGGCCGGGCTCGAAGAGCGGGAGTTCGAGCCGTTTCGCCGCATGCTGAAGGCCTCCATGCGCTACGCCGGGGCGATCCGGCTTGATCACGTCTTGGGGTTGAAACGCCTCTACCTCATTCCCCACGGGGTCCGAGCGAGCCAGGGGACGTATGTCCGTTTCCCCTTCGAGGCAATGTTGGCCGTCGCCGCGCTCTACAGCCAGGAATATAGATGTATCGTCGTCGGCGAAGATCTCGGCACCATTCCCGAAAATTTCCGCGAGACGCTGGCGGATTGGGGCACCTGGACCTACCAGGTCATGCTGTTCGAGCGGTCCGGCAACGGCGCGTTTTTCCCGCCGGGGAGCTACCGCGAGAACGCGCTGGTGTCTTTCGGAACCCATGATGTTGCAACCTTCGCGGGATGGCGGGACCAACATGATTTGGCGGTCAAGCAAGCCCTCGGCATGGACCCCGGCGAGACGGGCGAGCAACGTCACGGGGCCCTTGATGCCCTGCGCCACGCCTTGCACCAGCATGGCCTCGGTACTGCCGATTTTCCGGCGGTGGCGCGCTACCTCGCGGACACACCATCGCGGCTCTTGGTCATATCTATGGAGGACGTGCTGGGCGTAAGGGATCAGGTCAATCTCCCCGGGACGACCAATGAGCACCCGAATTGGCGCCGGCGATTGCCCGTGGCTTTGGAAGATTTGAAGAATCAGGCCGGTCTGACCGCAACGGCGGATATCATGCGGTCGGCGGGTCGAGCTTTACCGCTTTAGAAGCATACCCCTCGGGGGCGGGGCGACGCGTGCCGCGCGCCCCTGACGAGACCGCGTATTAAGGACACCGCGTACATAATGTCGCCGCGGTTGTGCATATAACGAGGGCCGTCCATGCGTTGGCGGGAGGCAGTGATGGGCGGCAAATACTCCGCGGAATGGTGGAACAAAATCGCCGGTATCAACCGGGACATGGGAGGGCACGACCCTTCCCGTATCGTTGACGATCTCATACAGGCAACGGCCAGCGGCAAGCCGGCTGCGGAGGGAAAATCCGAAAATTGCCGGTCGGGATTTGCCAGCCTTGAAAGCAGTCGGGCGTTCTACGTGGAGTGAACAAACCGCAACGCACGAGCACGCATCTCGCGCGTCGCGGATTGTCAGGGGAGATTGAGTCGGATAGCGGACGCACCGAATAGCCGCTGGCATTCCCAAATTTTCGCCATTCGGAAGTGATCCGACATTTTGCCACGATTGCCGGCTGCAATGGGGAACATGCGAGCAACGGGGGATTGCCTGATGGGAAGAGTCGATTTGTGGCGGAGAAAGGCAGAAGATTGCCTGGAGAAGGCACATGCAATCAGTGACCGGCAGCGTGCCCGGCTTCTCCTCGTCCAGGCCCACAACTATCTCAAAAACGCCGAGGAGACGGAGGCCCAGCAATTGAGCGCCCGGCGCCCCGCGGAAACGCGATTGGCCGTTTGACGTCCGTCGCAGCGCCGGCGCAGGTCGCCGCACTCCGGAATCGCCCCGAACGGATCTCCCCCCAACGGGTTTAGTTCGTCATTACGGCCGAGCCGCGATAGCGGCGAGAGCCGAAACGGCGACTCAGAGTTATGGGGTTGGTATCGGGCCGCACTGCTGCGACGTTGCTAGCGGCAAAAGTCGTTGCAATCAGTCCTGCGCCGCTCCGACCGTGTCCGCCATCGTCACACCGCGCGCGCCCAAGGGGCCTCGGGGCGCCGGTTGTCGTGTCGTGGACCGTTTGATGCTCGGTCTCAGCGTTGAGCTCACCGCCGATCAACACCACGATGATCGACAGCCAAAGCCAGAACATGAACGCGATGATGGCGCCGAGCGAGCCGTACGTCTTGTTATAGTTGCCGAAGTTTTCCGCGTACCAAGAAAATAGAATCGAGACGACGAGCCAGCCGACTGCAGCGAAGACGCTGCCCCACGTGAGCCAGCGCCACCGAGCTTTTTCGCGGCTCGGGCCATAACGGTAAAGAAAGGCAAGGGCCAAAGTGACGACGACGAACAACGCGGGCCAGCGTGCGATCTTGACCACCAGCTCGGTGGCGCCGCCAAGCCCCAAGAAATTCAACACGATCGGGACCACGACCACCGCGCCGATCGCGACCATCACGAAGACAATGGTCAAGAGCGTAAATGTGAGCGACACGAGGTTGAGTTTGAAGAACCCTCGCTTTTCCGATTCGTTGTAAACCAAATTGAGAGCATCGAAGAGCGATTTCATTCCCGCATTCGCGCTCCACAACGATACCAACAAACTGACAATGAAGGTCAGACCCAGCGCTGTCCTTCCTTGCGACGCAACACGCGTGATCTGATCCCGCATCACCTCGATCGCTCCGCCGGGCACCAATCCGGCGATGCTGTCGAGGTGAGAAGCGATGGTCGACGGCTCGGCGAACAACCCGTAGAGCGCAACAAGCGCCGCAATCGCGGGAAATAGCGCCAAGATTGAGTAAAACGTCACGCCTGCCGCGACGACGACGACGCGATCCTTGCCGATGTTCTTCCAGATGCGGAGAAGGATGTCCTTCCAGCCGCGCTTGGTATTTCGGCGGGAGTTCGCGCCGACCTGCCGCGTCCGTGCTGAGCGTTGACTACGACGGCGCGCTCTTCGCCGCCAGGCACCGATCCATGGGGAACGCGCGTTTGACTCTTGGCCTGCATCGCACAACGTTTGCTCTTGGGCCGACGCACGGCTCCCCGTCGGGATCCGCTCGTGAAGCGAAAGCTCGCAGTAGACAAGCGGCGGCAAATCCGCGCTACGCCAAGTCTTCTGAACGGGCATTCCGCGGTTCCGCGGTGCGCTCGCTCTTCCAATCTGTCTCGGCGCAATGAGTTCCAAAGATTTTGTGGGATTTGGGCGCGGCCTATACGCTGCGCCGGTCCGGTTCAGCGACAATGCGGACATTGATCGCCGCCGCTACCTCAGCCGCGCACGATCACCCTTGCGAAGAATAACCCCCATCAACGGGGATCGCGGCCCCTGTGACGAAGTCAGATGCAGAACTTGCGAGAAATACCGCAATGCCCGCAAAGTCCTGCGGCTCGCCCCAGCGCCCGGCAGGCGTGCGCGCGAGAACGCGTTCATTGAGGCCGGGAACCTCCTTGCGCGCCGCTTGCGTGAGTGGCGTGTCGATCCAGCCGGGCAAAATGGCGTTGACTTGGATGTTGTCTTTGGCCCAGGCGCATGCAAGCGCCTTCGTCATCTGGACGATGCCAGCCTTGCTTGCTGCATAGGGGACCGCAAACGATGCACCAAAGATCGAGAGCATCGAGCCGATGTTGACGATCTTGCCGCTTCCTCCATCCTTCATGTGTGGGTACGCCGCGTGGGCGCAGAGAAACGCTCCGGTCAGGTTCGTGTCGATAACCCGATTCCATTCCGCAAGCGTATAGGTTTCAGGCTGTTTGCGAATGGCGATCCCGGCATTGTTGACGAGGATATCGACACCCCCAAACCGTTCCACGGTTTTTTCGACCATTGCGCGGCATGACTCTTGCCGACAGACGTCGACCTCAAGGGCCGCCGTCTTGACGTTGAACACCTCTATCGCCCTCGCGGCTTCAAGGTTTTTCTCGGCCCGCCGACCAGCAATGACGATCGCTGCGCCGGCCGCGGCCAATCCCTTGGCGATGCCAAATCCAATTCCGGCGTTGCCGCCGGTGATGATGGCAACCCGTCCGTTCAGGTCGAAGAGGTTCATCGCGCCGTGCCCCAGCAAAGTGGTCTGCTCCGCAATCCCGCCGATGTCGGCGTCAATGCCGCCATTCCGGGGCCGGCACGCGGGCCCACGGACGCTCGAGCTGAAGGTCGTCAGCGATCGCGTTCGCCGCGATATAGCCGGGCGCCCCGTTGATGCCGCCGCCGTTGCCGGTCGACGAGCCGCAAAGATAGAGTCCCTCGATCGGCGTGCGCGTGCCCGATAGCAACGGATGGGGGCGATTGATGCCGAGTTGAGACGGGATATAGGCGCCCATGCGCACTGCGCCGCGCACCATGTTGGCGTTTAGGCGCTCGATATCGAGCGGCGTAAACAGAAATTTGGCGCGCACGTTGCCGTCGTCGAGATTGGATGCGTATTCCCGCCACACATCAAGCACGCGTTCCATGTAGTCGTCTTTTTGGCGGTCCCAGTTATCCTGATCGCCATCAACCGCATACGGAGCAAACGGCCACCAAAAGGCGGAATGCCCGTTGGTCGGAGCATAAGTCGAATCGACGGCGCTGTTGCAGGCGCCGTTTCCCATCAGCACATCCGGGAATTTGTTAGCGGCGCAATCGTCGAAGCAACTGCGCACTTGCTGGATGTCATCCATCCCGAAAAAGATATTGAACGCGCGGTTGATGTCAGAATCGAATTCAGCGGAGCGATAGACCGGCTTGGCGCGCAGCGCGAGGTGGAGCGTCACCAGGCTATGATTGCCCCAGTGCCAGCCGTTGAGCTTCTTGCGCACGTCCTCCGGGAACAGGTCTTCGCCGGCCATGCGCATGGTGGTGGGCGCGTCGATGGCGCTGGCGATGAAGCGGCTACCTTCGACCGCGCCGCCGTCCACGAGGCGTACGGCGGTGGCACGGCCGTTACGCACGACGATTTCCTTGACGTCGGCGGCGGTGATGACCGAGCCGCCGCACGCCTCGATCACGCGCGCAAGCGCGTCCGTAAAACTGGCGGAGCCGCCGACCGGAAGCGTGAACTCCATGACGTTGGCGAAGATGAGCGGGAAGACAATACCCGCGCCCGGGACGCTTTCGGTCGTTATGACGTGCATGTAAGAGGTGAATAGCGTGCGGATGCGGTCGTCTTCGAAATGTTTGCGCACCACGCTGAACAGGTCGTGCTGGGCGTGCGAAAGGAACTCCTTGGCCTGCGCGCCGGAGAGGCGATCCTTGAGCTGATCGATCGGAAGCGGCGCGTTGAACGCAATCGAGGTGAACAGCGGGCGCATTTTCACGGCATAGAGGAAATGTAGATCACGGAACGTCTCGGCGTCGCCCGCCGAGAATCGCGCAAGCGAAGCGCAGGTCTTGTCGAGATCCTTGTGGATGACGACGCAGGTACCGTCGCGGAACGCCGCGCCCTGCTGGATTGGTGGCTCGATATAGGAGAAGCCGAAACGGTAGAGTTCCAGGTCGCGGATCAAAGGCGAATGGCGCAGTCCCATGAAGAAGTTGGAGTGCAGGTTGAAGCGATAGCCAGGCAGGACAGGCTCTTGCGTGGTGCAACCGCCACCGATGTGGGGGTTTCGTTCGACGACCGCGATTTTCAGACCGGCCCGTGCCAGATAGGCCGCAAGCGTGAGTCCGTTGTGTCCGGCTCCGATGACGACACCATCGAATTTTTCCATTCACACCTCCCACTACGGCCTCAACTTTACTGCACGAGCCCACGCTCGACCATGGCGTGGATGCCTTTGTTGCCGTCGACGAGCTGCGTCACGCGCAGGTCGCAGGCAAGGCTGCAGAAGACATAGGCCTCTTCCGAGCCCCAGCCCTTCATTTCGACTAACCAGCGTATCATGTCGCGCAACGCCTGCCGGGCGGCGTCATCGAGATCAGGATCGAGCCCCATCGTGATGTAGTGCGTGGTGGTCACCGCCCGCGGCATTTCGAGCTTCTTGTTCTTGTGCAGCACGAGCTCGAAGGTGCCGGTCAGGCAGGTCTCGAGCGCGGTCAGGCAGACTTCGCCGTCGCCCTGCACGGCGTGGCCGTCGCCGGCGGAGAAGTTCGCGCCCGGTACGAAAACCGGCAGATAGAGTGAGGTGCCGACGAGAAATTCCTTGTTGTCCATGTTGCCGCCGAACTCGCGCGGCTCGACTGAGCTGCAAGGCCCGTAGTTCGGCCGCGGCGCCACCGCCAGAATTCCGAAGAAAGGTCGCAGAGGAAGCGTCGCGCCCCACGGCAGCGAACAGGTCATCGCCTTCCTGTCGATCGGGATGATACGGCAGCGAAACTCCGGATAGTCTTCCGGCAGCGTGCCGCGCAGCGGCCGGATCAAATTCCAGCCCCAGTCGACGGTCAGCGCTATATCCTTGATACGCACCTCAAGGGTATCGCCTGGCTGGGCGCCGCGCACGGCGACAGGCCCGGTCAGGATGTGCGGACCCGGCGAGGGCTTGAGCTTCTCGCATATCTCGCGATGGTGCGGCAGCATGATCGAGGTATCGCCCACGTCGGCAAGGCCGCCGGACACGGTTTCGATCGTTACCGTGTCGCCGGACTCAATGGTGAGGCGTGGGGGGATTTTTGCGTCGAGGTAGCCCCAGTGTACGGTGGAAGGGTTGGGAGAGAGCGCGTGATGAGTCGGCATGCTTGTCTCCTGCGTTGCTAGCTGGTCGCGGTGGCGCGCCTTACCGTGCGCCTACATCACCTTCGTTCCCGACACACCGAGATGCTGATCGAGCACTCGCGTCTCCTTCGCCAGCGCTGCGGCCGTGCCCTGGAAAACGAATCGACCGGCCGAGAGCACATAGACATCATCCGCTACAGACAGCGCCAGCTCCAGATTCTGCTCCACCAAGAGGATTGCGTGGCCAAACTCGCGCAAACGCCGCATGATCCCCTGGACCTGGAGCACCAGGCGCGGTGCGAGCCCCTCGGACGGCTCGTCCATCAGAATCAGCTCGGGATTGGCCATGAGCGCGCGGCCGATGGCGAGCATCTGCTGCTCACCGCCGCTGAGCGCGGCACCGCGATGGTTGATGCGCTCGGCGAGCTGCGGAAATTCCTTGAGCACCTCGTCGAAGTCCCAGCGTTGATTCGCTCCGCCTTGTTCCGACGGTCGCTGCCGGCGTGCGAGCACGCTGGTCGGCAACAGCAGGTTCTCGCGCACGCTGAGCGAGCGGAAGATCCGCCGGCCCTGGGGCACGATCGCAATGCCGTCCTGCGCGATCGCGTAGGGCGGCTTTCCGCGCAGCGAGCGTCCGCGATAGACGATGTCGCCGGAGCGCGGCGGCGTAAGCCCGGCAATCGAACGGATCAGTGTCGTCTTGCCCATGCCGTTGCGGCCGAGGATGGCGGCGATGCGCCCCTTGCTCAGGGCAAGACTGACGCCTTGCAGGACGTAGCTGTCCCCATAGTAGGTGTGAATCTCGGAAACCGTGAGTAAGGGCTCAGGCATGGCCGAAATACACGTCGCGGACCTCGGGATTGGCCTGCACGTCGTCGGGCGTCCCTTCCGCCATCACTCGCCCGCGATTCATGACCGTCACGCGGTCGGCCAGACCGAGCGCCACGTCCATGTCGTGCTCGATCAGGATAACCGTAATGTCCCGCGGCAGCGCGCGGACCATGTTGAAGATCCGCGCTCGCTCGCCGGGAGAAAGGCCGGCGCAGGGCTCGTCGAGAAACAGCACCTTGGGACTAGTGTTCAGCGCCAGCGCGAGCTCGAGTTGACGACGTTCCCCATAGGACAGGAGCTTGACCGGTTGGTCGGAGCGGTCCGCCAAACCCACAGCTTCAAGCCCGGCGAGCGCCTGCTCGCGGATGGCCGGGAACGCCGAAACCGGCTGGTGCATGATCCACTTGCGCCGGTCCGTGCCGATGATCGAGAGAACGAGATTTTCGGCCAGCGATAGTTCGGTGAAAACGTTGGTGATCTGAAACGTGCGCCCCATCCCCAGTTCAGTCCGCCGGTAATCGGGGAGGTGCGTCACATCATGGCCGAACAACCGCACCCGGCCGGACGATGCCAGCAAAGTCCCGGTCACGCAGTGGAACAGCGTCGTCTTGCCCGCACCATTGGGCCCGATCAGAGCGCGCCGCTCGCCCGGCGCGACCTGCAGCGTGACGCCGTCGACGGCGCGCAAGCCACCGAACACCTTGGCGAGATTGCTGACCTCGATCGCTGCGTTCATGGCGGCGCGGCCTTTGTCTTGGTGCCGCGCGCGCGCGGGCGGCTGAAGAAGCCGACGATCCCGTGCGGAGCCCACAGGATCGTGGCGATGAAGACGATGCCCATGACCGCTGCGTGAAACTCGAAGAAGCTGCTGACCCAGTTGCGCAGACCGAGCACAATGCCGGAGCCGAGGAAAGGCCCGATGATCGTGCCGGAGCCGCCGACGATCGCCATCAGCGACACTTCGACGGAAATCTGAAACGAGGCTGCGACCGGATTGATGAAACGGTTGTAGTAGACGTAGAGCACGCCGGCGAGGCTCGCCATGGCGCCCGAGATCACGAACGCTACATAGAGGTGCTTGGTCGTGCGATAGCCGAGGCTGCGCATGCGGCTTTCGCTCGCCTTGATGCCGCGTAGCGACAGCCCGAACGGCGATCGGATGAGAATGCGATAGCCGAGCGCACACAGCAGCACGACGGCAAGGGCGAAATAATAGTAGGCGGTCTGCGAGGCGACGGTGACGCTGCCGATCGACGGTGGCGGCACATTGGTGATGCCGTTGTCCCCGCCGGTGAAGGATGCCCAGCGATAGACGGCACCCCAGATGATGTAACCCAGTGCGATCGTGATCAGGATGAAATAGACGCCGCGGGTGCGTACCGAGGCGCCGTAGAGCATCGCGAGCAATGTCCCGGCAAGAATTCCGGCCGGTGCAGCCAAGAGGGTCGGCACCCCATGGCGGACCTGGAGGATCGCGGTGGTGTAGGCGGCGACCGCGAAAAACGACGCGTGGCAAAGCGAGTAGAGCCCGGCGTGGCCGAGCAGGAGGTCGACCGAGAGCGCGAGCAGGCCGTAGATATAGATTTGTGTGATCAGCGTCATCCAGAACTGGCCGACCGCGAGCGGCGCGAGCAGCGCTGCGGCGAGCGCGACAAGTCCGAGAACGATGCGGTACGAGCCCACGTTCAGCTTTCCCTGCCGAAGATTCCTCGCGGCCGGAACAGCAGCAGGATCGCCATCGGGCCGAACAGGACGAAATAGGAGAATTCGGGCAGCAGCCATCGGCCATAGGCGTCGAGCAGCCCGACGATGAGCGCGCCGATCATGGCGCCTTCCAGGCTCCCGAGCCCGCCGAAGATGACCACCACCAGCGCGTAGATCAGGATTTCCCATTCGGCGCCGGGATAGAGGGTGAGGAACGCGCCGCCGACCACGCCCGCCATGCCGGCGAGGAACGACGCCATCGCGGAAACGAGCACGAACAGCCGGTCGATGTTGATGCCGATAGCGCTTACGATCTCGCGGTCATCGACACCGGCCCGAACGACCGCGCCAATCTGAGTCTTGTGATAGATAAGCCAAAGTGAGAGGCCGACCAGCATTCCGAACAGGATCAGGACAAATCGGTAGGTTGGATAAATGATTCCACCGGGCAGTTCGATCGCTCCGCGCAGCTCGATTGGCGTCGGTACCTTGAGATTGTCGCCGCCCCAGATCTTGAGCGCGATGTCGCCGATGACGAAGGCGATCCCGACGGTGAGAAGAACCTGCGCGAGATGATTTTCCCCGGTGCGGCGGATGAAGTGACGATCGATCAGATACCCGACCGGAATGATCGCGAGGCCGCCACCGAGCACACCGAGGGCGAAGCTTCCGGTATATCGAGTGATCGACAAGCCAATGTAGCCGCCGAGCAAATAGTAGGCGCCGTGGGCCATGTTCACGACGCGCATCAAGCCGAAGCTGAGCGTGAAGCCGCTGGCGAGCAGGAATAAGAGCGCGGCGAAGGAAACACCGTTGATCGCCTGGAGGACGCCGCTGTTCATGAGAAAAGCCGGTGGCGAGCGTGCGCGGCGCCGTGCAACTGGCGGCGCCGTAGGCGCCGCCGGAACCTGAGGCGGGGCGGTTAGCGCTTGTACGGACCCCGCTTGAGGAATTCCTCCGGTTTCCAGGTCCAGAACTGCGAGACGTTCTCGTAGGTCTTGAACGGAACGTTGGTCAGCACCTCGCCGACGACCGGATGTTTGATCTTCTGAATGCGCGTGATGTACACGTTCTGGATCGGGTTATCGTAGTCGTCCAACTTGAGAGTCCCGCGTGGCGCCTTCACGGTCGCGCCGCGCATCGCGGCCAGGAACGCTGTCCGGTCCTCGACATTCCCCTTGATCTGCTCGATCGCCGTCCGCGTCCACAAGCTCGCCGTGTACGCCGACTCTGAGAACCAGGACGGCAGCCGCTTGTGCTTCTTGGCGAAGGCGTCGACGAACGCCT
>JBJMTU010000178.1:0-12181 GCA_045811545.1 Xanthobacteraceae bacterium
CCACGCTCGCCGCAAGAGGGGCTGCCGTTGCGCAGCCATTCCGTCGAGGTCGTGGGATTCGGCCACACCCTTGCCCGCGGTATGAAGGCCGGCACGGTCATCGATCTCGCCGAGGCGGAAGCGGCGGTGCGGCAATGCGCCGACCTCGCCGAGCGCTCGGCAAAGATGCAACTCGACTCGGTTGTCATCTCCATTTCTGCCGGCCGTCCGGCAAGCGAACTGATCTCCGCTTCCATCGAGGTTGCCGGCGCGGCGATCGGCGAGCGCGATATTGCCCGCGTGCTCACCGCGGGCAGCCGACATTCCGCGCGCGCCGGACGCGCCGTGCTGCATTCGCTGCCGATCGGTTACCTGCTGGATCACGCCCGCGGCGTCCAGGACCCGCGCGGCATGCTTGCACGCGAGTTCGGTATCGACATGCACGTTGTGACCGCGGACGCTTCGGCGGCGCACAATCTCATGCTGGCGATCGAGCGCAGCCACCTGGCGATCGAAGCCATGGTAGCGAGTCCGTATGCGGCTGGCCTGGCCGCGCTCGCCGCCGACGAAGCCGAACTCGGCGCCGCCTTGATCGATATGGGCGCCGGTACGACGACGATCGCGGTCTTTTCCGGCACCCGGTTCGTGCATGCTGACGGGTTCGCGCTTGGCGGCCGGCACGTGACGATGGACCTCGCACGCGGCCTCAACGCCCGCATCGCCGATGCCGAGCGCCTCAAGACGCTCTACGGCAGCGTGCTCACCGGGGCTTCGGACGAACGCGATATGATTGCGGTGCCTCCGGTCGACCACGACGAGCGCGAGGCGCCGCATTTCGTTTCACGTGCAAGCCTCGCCCGCATCATCAAGCCGCGGGTCGAGGAAATACTCGAAATGGTGCGCGACCGTCTGGCGGCGTCGCCGTTCGCGGCCGAGCCGCGTGGCCGCGTGGTTCTGACTGGCGGGGCAAGCCAGCTCACCGGCGTTGCCGAGCTTGCCGCGCAAATCTTGCGCCGGCCGGTGCGAGTGGGTCGGCCGCTCGGTATCGCCGGGCTGCCGGAGGAAGCGAAGGGGGCGGCCTTTGCCGTCGCGATGGGCCTGCTGGTTTATCCGCAGGCGGCGCATCTTGAGCATTTCGAACCGCGGCGAACGCGGCAGGCGGCAACAGGGGGCGGCTATATCGCACGGGTCGGACGATGGCTTCGCGAGAGCTTCTGATGACTCGATCAACGTTCCGATCGGCCGGCGGCGGACCGGCCCGACCCAGCGGCGGTGACGTCCGCTTACCAAGAGGCAAACATGAGCATCAATCTGAAGATTCCCGACGTCCGTGAGCTCAAGCCGCGGATCACCGTGTTCGGGACCGGCGGCGCCGGCGGCAATGCCGTTAACAACATGATCGCGAGCGGGCTGCAGGGTGTCGACTTCGTCGTCGCCAACACCGACGCCCAGGCGCTCACGATGTCCAAAGCCGAGCGCATCATCCAGATGGGCGTGGCCGTCACGGAGGGCCTCGGCGCCGGCTCGCAACCGGAAGTGGGGCGGGCGGCGGCCGAGGAGGCGATCGATGAAATCCGCGACCATCTCCAGGGCGCACACATGGTGTTCGTGACCGCCGGCATGGGGGGCGGCACCGGTACCGGCGCGGCACCGGTGGTTGCGCGCTGCGCCAAGGAGGCCGGCATTCTCACCGTCGGCGTCGTCACCAAGCCGTTTCACTTCGAAGGCATACGCAGGATGCGCGTGGCCGAGCAGGGCATTATCGACCTGCAGAAGGTCGTCGATACGCTGCTTATTATCCCAAACCAGAACCTGTTCCGGGTGGCGAACGAGAAGACGACGTTTGCCGACGCCTTCGCGATGGCGGACCAGGTGCTCTATTCCGGCGTCGCCTGTATCACCGATCTCATGGTGAAGGAGGGCCTGATCAATCTCGACTTCGCGGACGTCCGCGCAGTCATGCGTGAAATGGGCAAGGCGATGATGGGCACCGGCGAGGCCTCGGGCGAGAAGCGGGCGCTCTCGGCTGCCGAGGCTGCGATCTCCAATCCGCTCATCGACGACGCTTCCATGAAAGGGGCGAAGGGCCTGCTCATCTCGATCACTGGCGGCAGGGACCTGACGCTTTACGAGGTCGACGAGGCGGCGACCCGCATCCGCGAAGAAGTGGATCAAGACGCCAACATCATCGTGGGTGCGACCTTCGACGAGAGCTTGGAAGGCGTGATTCGCGTTTCGGTTGTTGCGACGGGCATCGATCGGGCCGCAGTGCAGCGGCCGGGGACGGAACCCGAGACGCGGATTGCAGAACTCACGCAAAAGCTTCGCGCCGAAGAGCTTCGCGCCGATCAGCAGCAACGCCCGCCCGCAACGCCAAGCGTAGCGCCGCGGGCGCCGCAAACGTCCGAATCGATCGAAGCCGCGGCCAAGGCAGCGGTCGCTGCCGCGGTCTTGCCCATGATGGAGGACGTGACCATTCGGCCGATCCCGCCGAAGCCGTCGCTGTTCCCGGAACAGATGGCGCTGCCCTCCGATCCGCCGCCAGCGCCGCGTGCCTTCATCCCGCCTGCGCCGGAGCGAACGGTCAACCGGCCGCGCCGCATGCCCGGCATCGACGACCTGCCGCGCCCAGCGCAGGCCGAACTGCGAGCCAAGCGCGGCGAGGGCGAGATCGATAATCCGGAGAAGCGCAAAGTCAGCTTGCTCCGGCGTCTTGCCGCCGTGGGCCTGGGGCGCCGTGACGATCTCGAGGAGGGCGAGAAAATACCGCCGAATGTCCGGCCGGTTCGACCCCCTCCCGCACCGCGGCCCATCGATCGGCCGATCGAACGCGGCGCTGCGCCGCCGCCGCCGCGGCCGGCCGTGCCACCGGCAATGCCGCGCGCGGCGGAGCCGGTGTCGGACTACGCCAAGCGCCCCTCCCACCAGGGCCTCGATTCGTTGGGCCGACAGGCGCCGATGCAGGCCCCCATGCAGGCCCCGATCGAGGAGGATCAGCTCGACATCCCGGCGTTCTTGCGCCGCCAGGCGAACTGATGTGGAATGCGCGCGAAGCCGTGGCAGTCCCGGCGCGAGTTGCCGGGACCGTCGCGCGAGCCTTGGTCTATGTAACTGAATTCAGAAGCTGATTTTTGACGCCGCGCTAAGGAAGATGGCGGGCCAGGCGCGAATCTGTCTGCTTGAAAGGCCGTGCCGCGCGCGGCCGCACCCTGCCCAGCGGCTGGCGCGATTGCGGCGGCCCGCCGGTAACAGTCGGTAAAAAAGCGTGAGTTGGACTACCGCCCGACCACAGCTAAGCTTCCACCGTCAACGGGGTTTTCGTCGGGGGACTACGCGGCCGGACTTCTTGCCCGCGGGTTTCGTACAGCCGTACCGATGGCAGGAATGCGACCGACGTCGCCCGTCTAAGGTGATCCGCTGCGTCCCATCGACGCGCGCGGCCGGGGGAGTGGCTGGGACGGGATTATGAAAGTCGCCAGGCAGACGACGCTTCGCGACCACACCGATTTGTGTGGTGTCGGCGTTCATTCCGGTTTGCCGGTGACGCTGACGCTGCATCCAGCCGATCCCGATACGGGATTGCGCTTCGTCCGTACTCGGGTCGAAGGATGGCAGGACCGCGAAATCCCGGCCGATATGAGCGCGGTGACTGCCACCGAATTCGCCACGGTTCTCGGCGATGCTTCCGGCCCGCTCGTCTCGACTGCCGAGCATGTCTTGGCCGCGCTCGCGGGCCTCGGCGTTGACAATGCCGTTGTCGAGATCGACGGCCCAGAAGCGCCGATCATGGATGGCAGCGCGGCTCCCTTTGTCGCCGCAATCGATTCGGTGGGCCTTAAGACCTTCGATCGGCCGCGCCGCCATATCAAGGTGCTCAAGCCAGTGCGGGTGGCAATGGGCGATGCGTACGGCGAGCTGCGGCCCAACCCGCGCGGCTTCCGCATCGAAGCGGAGATCGAGTTCGAGCACACGCTCATCGGGCGCCAAACATTGGCGATCGACTTAAAACCCGACACGTTCCGCCGCGAGATCGCACGCGCACGCACCTTCGGCTTCCTGCGTGACGTGGCGAGCTTGTGGAACGCCGGTTACGCGCTCGGTGCCTCCCTCGAAAATACGCTCGTAGTCAGCGACAATCGTATTCTCAACCCAGAGGGTACGCGTTTTCCCGACGAGTTCGTTCGCCACAAGGTCTTGGACGCGGTCGGCGATCTGGCGCTCGCGGGCGCTCCTTTGCTCGGCACTTACCGCTCGTTGCGCGGGGGCCACAAGCTCAATCATGCGGTGCTGTGTGCCCTGATGTCGGATACGACCGCCTGGACGTGGGTGGAAGGGGAGAGTCCGCGGCCGATTACCGGCCATGCCGAGATCGCCTCCCGTTTGGCACCGGCCTTCGGGCCCGACCGGTCTTAAAACCCAAGCGGCGCCAAGCATTTCAGCCTGCCACATTCCGGGCGGAATGGCGGCCTATTTCCTAAGGGCGACGGGGATTTATCGGGCGGCGACGGGGCGGGCAGCGGTTGAACCTCGCGTCGGGGACGGGATTCATCCGATCCATGGCATTATGGTCAGCGACGGTCGAGGGCGTGGAAAGCTGCGCGCGCGCGGCGACGCGGTTTGCTGCCTTCGCCCTGGTGGCGCTCGCGCTCTGCGCCTGCAGCCTGTTCGACCATGATACGGTTGCACCCGACGAGCCCGCCGACAAGCTCTACAACGAGGGCCTCTACCTTCTGAACAGCAAGAAGGACCCCAAGTCTGCGGCCAAGAAGTTCGAAGAGGTTGATCGTCAGCATCCTTATTCGGAATGGGCGCGCAAGGCGTTGATCATGTCGGCCTTCGCTTATTACCAGGCCAGTGCCTACGAGGACTGCATCAACACGGCCAAGCGCTACGTCACGTTACATCCAGGAAGCCCGGACGCCGCCTATGCGCAGTACCTCATCGGCTCGTCCTATTTCGATCAGATGCCTGAAATTTCGCGCGACCAGGATCGCACCGACAAGGCAGTCCAGGCGCTCGAAGAAGTCGCTCGCAAATATCCCACCTCCGAATACGCGGTCGCCGCCAAGCGCAAGATCGAAATGGCGCGCGACCAGCTGGCCGGCAAGGAGATGGATATCGGGCGTCAACTGCTGAATACACATAATTACACTGGCGCCATCAATCGCTTCAAAGTCGTGGTAACGCGATATCAGCGCACGCGACACGTCGAAGAAGCGCTGCTGCGGCTCACCGAAGCCTACATGGCACTCGGGATCGTGGAGGAGGCGCAGACCTCGGCCGCCGTGCTGGGCCACAATTTCCCGGACAGCCGTTGGTACAAAGACGCCTATGCCCTCATGCAGACGAGAGGGCTCGAGCCCAGCGAGAACAAGGGCCACTGGATCAGCCAGGCTTTTACGAAACTGGCCTCGGGCAAATTCTAGGTCGGCGCGGGAAATCGTTTTACCCATTCCCTGTCGGGCTTGACACCGCAAGTGGGCTCTACCCAACTGGCGGCGCCTACAGCGCGTCGTTCCGGACAAGTTCCGCTGCCGTTGCGATTAGTCACCGCGTGCGCGCCCACTTCTCGGGGGCGGGCTGCGGCGGGCATCCGGCAATCTTACGCGTCTACGGTGCAGGGAAAGGCAAGGACAATCGCCATGCTGGCGCGGCTTTCGATTCGCGATATCGTCTTGATCGATCGGATCGATATCGAGTTTGCGTCCGGCCTGTCGGTGCTCACGGGAGAAACGGGCGCAGGCAAATCCATTCTGCTCGACGCCTTTGCCCTGGCGCTCGGCGCGCGCGGCGACGCAGCGCTGGTGCGCCACGGCGCCGAGCAGGGGCAGGTGACCGCCGCATTCGAATTGCCGGCGAATCACGCCGTGCGCGTGCTCATGGCGGAAAACGACATCCCGGCGGAAGACGAGCTCATTCTACGACGCGTGCAGTTCGCCGATGGCCGCACGCGCGCTTTCGTCAATGATCAGCCGCTCAGCGCGCAGGCTCTCAAAACATTGGGCGCCGCCTTGGTCGAGATCCATGGCCAGCACGACGAGCGCGCGCTCGTGGATGCGGCGGCGCACCGCCGCCTGCTCGACGTCTTCGCGGGCCTGGACAGCCAGGCAGCGGAGGTCGAGCGGCTGTGGAACGAGCGGCGCGCGCGCGCCGGCGCGGTAGCGGCGCATCGCGCGGACGTAGAGCGGGCGCAGCGCGAGGCCGATTTTCTGCGCCACGCCGTCGACGAGCTCAAGCGGCTCGCGCCGGAAGCATCGGAAGAAGCCGCGCTCGCCGACAGGCGCGCCGTCATGATGCAGGCGGAGAAGGTCGCTGGCGACCTGCGCGACGTCCACGACGCAGTGGCAGGGGCGCAATCGCCCGTACCCTTGCTATCCACAACGGTGCGGCGGTTGGAGCGTCGCGCCGCCCAGGCTCCGGCGCTGATCGAACCGGCGGTGAAGGCGCTCGATGCTGCGCTCACGGCGCTCGACGACGCGCGCCGACATCTCGATGCGGCATTGCGCACGGCCAACCACGACCCGAGTGAACTCGAGAAGATCGAGGAGCGCTTGTTCGCGTTGCGGGCAGCGGCGCGCAAGTACAATGTCCCGGTCGACCGGCTTAATGCACTTGCAGCCCAGTATGCCGCCGAGCTTGGCCTGATCGATGCCGGCGCCGAGCGCCTTGCCGCTCTCGAAGAGGCCGCACGCGCGGCCGACGCATGCTATCGTGAGACGGCGGCCGCGCTATCCCAGGACCGCAAGAAAGCAGCCGAGACTCTCGACCGCGCCGTCAATGACGAACTCAAGCCGCTCAAACTCGAACGCGCGAGATTCGTGACCGAAATCGAAACCGATCCGGCGGCGGGAGGACCCCATGGGATCGATCGTATCGAATTCTGGGTACAAACCAATCCGGGCACGCGGCCGGGACCGTTGATGAGGGTTGCCTCCGGCGGGGAACTGGCGCGCTTTCTGTTGGCGCTCAAGGTGGTACTGGCCGACCGCGGCTCGGCCTCCACGCTCGTTTTCGACGAGGTCGATACCGGCGCCGGCGGCGCGGTCGCCGATGCCATCGGGGTGCGCCTGGCGCGGCTTTCCCGCCGCGCGCAGGTCATCGCCGTGACGCACGCCCCGCAGGTGGCCGCGCGCGCCGAGCGACACTATCTCATCAGCAAAAGCGCGCTCGACAAAGGCAAGCGGGTAGCTACCCGCGTCGCCGAGCTCGCCGCCGACAAGCGCCGCGAGGAGGTCGCGCGCATGCTCGCCGGCGCCGAGATCACTGCGGAGGCTCGCGCCGCCGCCGAGCGTTTGATCAAAGCAGCGGGATGATTTGACGACGAGAATGCCGGATATCAGCAATATCCCGGTCGCCGATCTCACCGCGGCGCAGGCCCAAACCGAACTCAAACGCCTCGCCGTTGAGATCGTTGCTCACGACAAGCACTACTACCAGAACGACGCGCCGACGGTGTCGGACGCCGCTTACGACGCGTTGCGCTGGCGCAACGAGGAGATCGAAGCGCGCTTTCCCGAGCTGGTACGGGAGGACTCGCCTTCGCGTCGCGTTGGCGCACAGCCGTCGCAAAAGTTTGCGAAAGTTCGGCACGCGGTGCCGATGCTCTCGCTCGGCAACGCGTTCTCCGATGCCGAGGTGGCGGAGTTCGTCCAACGCGTGCGCCGGTTTTTGCGTCTGCCCGCAGACGAGAAGGTGGTGTTCACGGCCGAGCCGAAGATCGACGGCTTATCCTGCACGTTGCGCTACGAGGGTGGGCGCCTGGTGCGCGGCGCGACCCGCGGCGACGGCACCGAAGGTGAAGATGTGACCGCGAATGTAAGCACGCTCGCCGACATCCCGAAGCAGCTGCGCGGCAAAGGGGTGCCCGATATGTGCGAAGTACGAGGCGAAGTGTACATGACCAAGTCCGCCTTCCTGGCCCTGAACGAAAGGCAGAAGGTGGCCGGCAAACAGATTTTTGCCAACCCGCGTAACTCGGCTGCGGGCTCGCTGCGCCAGCTCGATCCGTCAATCACGGCCTCGCGACCGCTCGGCTTCTTTGCTTATAGCTGGGGAGACATGAGCGCGCTGCCTGCGCGAACCCAATCCGGCATGGTCGAATGGTTTGCGGCTCGCGGCTTCAAGACCAACCCGCTGATGCAAATCTGCGACTCGATCGAGGCGATGCTCGCGTTCCATCACGAGATCGAAGCACAGCGCGCATCGCTCGATTACGACATCGACGGCGTCGTTTATAAGGTCGACCGCCTCGATTGGCAGCAGCGGCTCGGCTTCGTCTCGCGCAATCCGCGCTGGGCGATTGCGCACAAGTTTCCTGCCGAGAAGGCCACCACCGTGGTCAAGGCGATCGAGATCCAGATCGGCCGCACCGGCGCGCTTACACCGGTGGCCAAGCTGGAGCCGGTCACCGTCGGCGGCGTCGTGGTGCAAAACGCCACACTGCACAATGCGGACGAGATCGAGCGGCTCGGCGTGCGCATCGGCGACACGGTGACGATCCAGCGCGCCGGCGACGTCATCCCGCAGGTGCTGGGCGTGGTTGTTCAGAAACGCCCGAAATCGGCGAAGCCTTACAAGTTTCCCAGCCGCTGCCCTTGTCCCTTGCATACGGAGGTGGTGCACGACACCACGGCGACCGGCGAGGAGGGGGCGGTTGCGCGCTGCACCGGGGAATTTGCGTGCCCCTCCCAGAAGGTCGAGCATTTGAAGCATTTTGTCTCCCGCCGCGCCTTCGACATCGAAGGACTGGGCGAGAAGCAGATCGTTCTGTTCTTTGAGCGAGGCTGGGTCAAGGAGCCGGCCGACCTCTTCATGCTCGAGGCGCGCAACTCGCAAATCAGGCTGGAGGAACAGGAAGGTTTTGGTGAAGTGTCGGTCCGCAATCTGTTCAATGCGATCAGAGCGCGGCGCGAGATAACCTTGGAGCGCTTCATCTATGCGCTCGGCATGCGGCATGTAGGAGAGACGACCGCGCGCTCGCTCGCGCGCGGCTATGGGTCATGGGGGACGTTCCACGAGGCCTGCCTGAGAATCGCTGCAAGCGACGCTGACACGCGGGCCGAGATGGACAACCTCGACCAGATCGGCGACACCGTGATCGAGAGCATCGCCGCCTATTTCGGCGAGAAGCATAATCGCGGTATCGTCGAGCGGCTGACGGGGCAGGTGCAAATCCTCGATGCCGAAAAGCCGGCGGCGCACTCTGCGGTCGCGGGCAAGACCGTGGTCTTTACCGGCTCACTCGAAAAGATGACCCGCGACGAAGCAAAGGCCATGGCGGAACGGCTCGGCGCGAAGGTCGCGGGTTCGGTATCCCAGAAGACCGACTACGTGGTCGCGGGCCCCGGCGCCGGCTCGAAGCTCGGCAAGGCCAAGGACCTTGGCGTGGCCGTGCTCTCCGAAGACGAATGGTTCGATCTCGTGCGCGATGGCGCGTCCTAATGCTATACCCTGGGGAAGACGTCCTTCCCATCCCGACCAGGGAGGGCGCCTGGAATCCGTAATCATTGCCTGTGGTCATGGATTCCGGCTCGCCGCAACGCAGCCAAGCTGCCGCAGTCTGCGTAAATTTGCCTGCGGTGCCCCGCGATAACGATTCCTCTCGCATGAACGATCCCAACAGACGCACTTTCATCGGCCGCTCGGTGCCGCGTCGCGAGGATCATCGCCTCCTGACCGGTCGAGGACAATTCATTGCCGATCTCGATCTGCCGCACATGCTGCACGCGGTATTCGTCCGAAGCCCGCTCGCCCATGCGCGCATCCGCGCAGTGGATCTGGCGCATGCGGCCTGCGCGCCGGGCGTCGCCTGCGCCTTGAGCGGCGCGGATCTTCTGCAGCTCTTGCCGCCGGTGCCGGACACGCAGCTCTCGCTGCCGAGTAAATGGACGGCGCTGGTCCAGCACAAGTTCATCAACCCCCAGCAACCCCTTCTCGCCCACGACAAGGTCCGCCATGTCGGCGAGGCCGTCGCCGTCATCGTGGCGGAGAGTCGCCATGCCGCGGAAGACGCGGCTCAGTTGGTCGGTCTCGATCTCGATCCTCTTCCGGGCGTCGTCGATCCGGAACAGGCGTTGCGCCCGGGTGCGCCGATCGTCCACGAAAAATTCCACACCAACCTCATCGGCGCTTTCACGATCGGCAAGGGCGACGTCGATGCCGCGTTTGCGCGCTCCCCGCACAAGCTGCAACGCCGCTTTTATCATCAGCGCTACGCCGCCGCACCGATGGAATGTCGTGGCGTCGTTGGTGTCCATGACGCGCGCACGGATTCGGTAACCATCTGGTCGGCCACCCAGGTCGTGCATTGGGTTCGCCGCGAGGCGGCTGCGGTGTTGCGGCTTCCGGAGGCGCGCGTGCGCTGCGTCGCGCTCGATGTGGGCGGGGGTTTTGGCCTAAAGGGGCATGTTTACCCAGAAGATCTGTTGATCCCGTTCCTGGCGCGCAGGCTCGGGCGGCCGGTGCAATGGATCGAGGACCGCCGCGAGCATCTGGTGTGCTCCTGTCATTCACGCGACCAGATGCACGAGGTCGAAGTCGGGTTTGACGACGAAGGCCGGATCTTGGCGCTGCGTGACCGTTTCGTCGTCGACTGCGGAGCGTGGAATCCCATCGGAGCCGGCGTGGTTTACAACACCGCGGTCCATTTGATCGGCCCCTATAAAATCGACGCCGTCGCGATCGATGCCAGGATCGCCGCAACCAACAAGGTTCCGAACGCGCCTTACCGGGGAGCCGGCCGGCCGGAAGCTGCCTTCGCAATGGAGCGCATCGTTGACGTCATTGCCCGCGAGCTCGGGCTTGAGCCGGCCGACGTGCGCTTGCGAAACATGATCCGCCCCGACGAAATGCCTTATCGCGTGGGCATTCCCTATCGCGATGGCGAGCCCATCGTCTACGACGGCGGAGATTATCCGCGCGCGCTGGGGCAGGCGCTGGCGGCGATCGGCGGCGTCGCGGCGTTCCGCGAACGCCAGCGCGCAGCACGCGAAGAGGGCCGCTACCTCGGTCTCGGGATCGGTTGCTATGTCGAGGGCACCGGGGTTGGCCCTTTCGAGAGCGCGATGGTACGGATCGATCCTTCAGGCAAGATCTTCGTGTCGTCCGGCGCCTGCCCCCAGGGCCAGGGTATGGAGACGATTTTTGCGCAGGTCGTGGCGGACATCTGGTGCGTCGATCCGGACGATGTGGTGATGTCGCTTGCCGACACCGCGGCGATCGCCATTGGGTTTGGCACCATCGCAAGCCGCAGTACCGTGACCTTGTCGGCGGCTATTCACGGCGCGAGCGAACGCCTGCGCGCCAAGGTGTTCGCCATCGCCGCCAATCTGTTGGAGTGCGCGGTCGGCGACCTCGAGCTTCGCAAGAACGGGGTCGGCATCGTCGGTGTGCCGGGCGCCGAGGTTTCGCTCGCCGATGTAGCGCGCGCGGCGCGCCCCGGCTGGGATCATCGGCGGCCGCCGGGCACGGATGCCGGACTGGAGGAGACTTATTACTATGAGCCGCCAACCGTCACTTGGTCCTATGCGGTGCATGCGGCGGTGCTCGAGGTCGACGTCGAGGTAGGACAGGTGACTATCGAGCAATATGCCATCGCGCACGATTGCGGCGTTGTCGTCAATCCAATGCTGGTCGAGGGCCAGATCATCGGCGGCGCCGCTCAAGGCATCGGCGGCGCGCTGCTGGAGGAATTCAAATATGATCGAGACGGCCAGCTGCTCGCCGGCTCGTTCATGGACTACATGGTTCCGACTGCGTGCGAAGTACCGAACATGCAGCTGATCCACCAACATTCGCCTTCCCCGCTCAATCCACTCGGCGTCAAGGGCGTCGGAGAAGGTGGGCCGATTGCACCGCCGGCCGTCATTGCCAACGCCGTCTCCGACGCGCTGCGCACCTTCGCGGTCGAGTTCAATCGGTTACCCGTGAAGCCGGAGCTTATCCACCAGGCGATCGCATCGGCGACACGCTCCCGCTGATGCCGCGAGCGACGGGGCTGGCGCCCAGACAGCAGGTAGACTAAAGCTGAGTTCGCTGTGCCGCGGGAATGCATGCACAAAGCCGACGACGCGGACGGCATATCGAGTGGCGGATGCTTGAGTTGCGAAAGGCGTAGTTGATTGAGTTGGGGCGGCTCATTGTCTTGCCGATTAACGCGTTAGCGCAAGTTTCTCTGGCAACCCGAGCATGATCGAAAAACTTC
>JBJMTU010000179.1:0-11666 GCA_045811545.1 Xanthobacteraceae bacterium
ATGAAGAACGACATGACGGCGGCGAAGCATCTACAAATGCCATCGCAACGCAACCCCTTTCTGAGGCCGCTCGGGCGCGCATGACCACTCCCGTCTTCCGTTTCGCGCCCAGTCCCAACGGCTATCTGCATCTCGGCCATGCGTTCTCCGCGCTCATCAATTTCGAGATGGCGCGCGCGGCGGGTGGGCGCTTCCTGCTGCGCATCGAGGACATCGACGCGGCGCGGTGCCGGCCACAGTACGAGCAGGCGATCTATGAGGATCTTGCGTGGCTCGGCATCACCTGGGAGGAGCCGGTGCGGCGGCAAAGCGCGCATCTCGACGATTACGGCACCGCGCTGGCGCGGCTCGACGGTCTCGTCTATCCGAGCTTCGAGACGCGCGGCGAGATCGCGCGCCTCGTCGCCGAGCGGGAGCGCCATGCGCCCTGGCCGCGCGATCCCGACGGCGCGCCGCTCTATCCCGGCGATGCGCGCTCGCTCTCGGTAGCCGAACGCCAGCGTCGCATGGACGCCGGCGAACCGTACGCGCTGCGGCTCGACATGGCGGCGGCGCTCGCGCGGACGGGCCCGCTGACATGGATCGAAACGGATGGCAAAGCCAGATCGGTCGAGGCAAGCCCGCAAGCGTGGGGAGACGTTGTGCTGGCGCGCAAGGAGACGCCGACGAGCTATCACCTCTCGGTCGTGCTCGACGACGCCCAGCAAGGTGTGACCCACGTGGTGCGCGGGCAGGATCTGTTTGTTTCGACCAGCGTGCACCGCGTGCTGCAGGCGCTGTTCGGGTTTCCGGCACCCGCGTACCATCACCATCGGCTGATTCTGGACGCGGACGGGAAAAAGCTGTCGAAATCGACTCGCGCCACCGCGCTACGGGCGTTGCGCGAGAATGGCGCCAGTGCGGCCGATATTCGCCGGATGGTGGGGCTTGTGTGAGCCTGTGGCCGGCGGCTTGTCTGCATGGCAATCTGCCGTAGGGGTGCGATGGCGAGACCGAGGACATCCGCCGGCAAACGGCCGCGCCAGACCAAGCGCGCGGCGCGCTCGCCGATGCCTAATGCGCGCGCCATCGAGGCGACGCTGGCAGATATCGCGCATGAGATCAGAACACCGCTGACCGGCATCCTGGCGCTGGGTGAGCTGCTCGCCACGTCCGAGCTCGGAGCCCGCGAGCGCGGTTGGGCGAGTGCGATCAAGGGCACCGCCGAGCATCTCGCCTTGCTCACCTCGTTGATCGTCGACGCCGCGCGGGCAGACGCCAAGGGCCTCGTATTGCGGCGCGAGTTGATCCGCCCACGCCGCCTCGCCGATACGCTCGCTGCTTCACTTGCGGCGCGTGCGGAAACCAAGGGGCTCGCCCACGCCGTAGATGTTGCGCCAACGCTGCCGGAGGCGGTGATCGGCGATCCCTTGCGGCTGCGCGCAGCGCTGGAAAATCTCATCGAGAACGCGGTGAAGTTCACCGAGCGCGGTAGCGTGCGCCTCGAACTGGCGCGCGAACGGGCTGCCCGCGGGAAGGTGCGCCTGATCTTCACCGTTACGGACAGCGGCATCGGGCTCAGCGGTGCCGAGATCAAGCGGCTGTTCCGGCCCTTCGCGCAGGCGAGCGACCAGGTTGCGCGCCGCTATGGCGGCGCTGGGCTCGGGCTCACCTTAGTCAAGCGCATCGCGAAAGCCATGGGCGGACAGTTGATAGTCTCCAGCGAGCCAGGGCGCGGCAGCCGGTTCCGCATGACCGTCACCGTGGACGAGGTCGCGCAGGCGCCGGCCGCCACCGACGGCGCGGTCGCACCCGATGCACCGGTTCGCCCGCTCGCCGTTCTGTGCGTCGAGGACAATCCGCATGGCCGGGTCCTGCTCAACACCATCCTCACCGAACTCGGCCACCGGGCGGATTTCGTCGGCACTGGCACGGCGGCAGTCGAGGCGGTGGCGCGGGGCAGCTATAACGTCGTGTTGGTGGACGTGACGCTGCCTGATTTCGACGGCGTCGAAGCGACGCGGCGCATCCGCGCGCTTCCCGGTCGCGCTGGCCGCGTGCCGATCATCGGCGTGTCCGGCCGTACGAATGCGGAGGCCGCAGGCCGAGCCGCGGGCATGAACGGCTATCTGACCAAACCGCTGAGCCCAAGCGCGCTCACGCAGGCGCTCGGGTCGGTCATAGCGCCGAGCTAACCAGACACGCTGTCCTCAGGGTCCCCCGCGACGGCGACCCATGACCAGCGCCTCTGGAATATGGGCCTCCGCTTTCGCGAAGACGATGCAGGCCATGTGATGCGGGATCAGAGGTCAGTAGCGGATTCCGACCGGATACCAACCCCAGCGATAATTGAGGCCGGCTTTCACGATGTGCATCTGCTGCTGAATGTTGGTGTTAAGGAAGAACTGGCCGGTCGTATCCGTGAATTGCAGGTTGGTATGTCGAAAGCCCAGGTAGTTGTATTCGATCTTTGCGGACCAGTTGTCGTAGAACGCGTATTCGACACCGGCCCCAGCCATCCAGCCCCACCTCGTCTCCGTGCCGTTGAAGCTCGGCGGGGCCGTCGCAATTGTCTGCCCCGGCGGGATGTACGCCGACGTCGCGTTCAAACTGTACTTGTCATTGGCCCAGGCGGCGCCGGCCTTGCCGTAGACGAGGAGGCGATCGAACGCGGCGCCCAGCTTGCCCGCGAAGGTGCCCAACCCCACGACCTTGACGTCGCAGTTCCCGGTGAGCTGTGCACCGGTAAAAGACGAACTCGAGGGGCAGGAGGCGTTGCCGGTGAGATTGGCGCCGCTTGCATCCGCCTCCGCGCCCAACACCCAGGAGCCGGCCTGGTACTGGGCTCCGATCTGCCCGCCGGCAAGCCATCCGCTGGCATCCAGGCTGAA
This sequence comes from Xanthobacteraceae bacterium, assembly GCA_045811545.1. Lineage (GTDB taxonomy): Bacteria > Pseudomonadota > Alphaproteobacteria > Rhizobiales > Xanthobacteraceae > VAZQ01. The sequence goes on from JBJMTU010000179.1 coordinate 2,871, forward strand.
CTGCGCCGGGTTGATGATGTCGCCGACGAAATTGTACGGGAAGGCCGTCTCTGTTTTGTGCGCCCAGCCGCCGCCCACATGCGCGCCGAAATAAAACCCGGTCCAGGTGAAGATCACCACGGCCGGCGCAGGCGCGTACAGAACCGGCGGCGGGCCGTACGGTACCTCGGCTTCAGCGGCTGCTGCGGGCTGTAGCGCCAGGGCCATCAGGCCGACGCTTGCGACACTCAGTTTTTTCATCGCCCAGCCCCACAGACCCCGCAGAGAACGGCCCTCTGGCCGCAGGGCACGAACGGTCGCGTCAGACTGCGGCGAGTCAAGGGCGGCGGCGCCCAGTTGTCGAAAAGCAGACTCGGTTCAGCATGGAGGCGGCGCAGCTATGGAGTTGAAATAATTGCCTCTTTTGCGCTCCGTTGCAGCGGCGCCACGGGACTGAACTTTCCGCCGAGAGCTACGCCCCGGTGCGATCCACGATGCGCACGATGTCCGCCATGATTCGGTTGAGCTCGAAGTCCTTGGGCGTATACACCGCGGCGACGCCGGCTTGCTGGAGCGCCTGCGCGTCTTCCGGCGGGATGATGCCACCGACCACGACCGGAACGCGATCGAGACCTGCATTTTTCATCCGTCTCACCACTTCCTTCACCAGCGGCACGTGCGAGCCTGAGAGGATCGACAGACCCACCACGTGCGCGCGTTGCTCGCGCGCAACGTCGACGATCTCCGCCGGCGTCAGGCGGATGCCTTCGTAGGTCACATCCATGCCGGCGTCGCGCGCGCGCACCGCGATCTGCTCGGCGCCGTTCGAATGTCCGTCGAGGCCTGGCTTGCCGAGCACGAATTTCAGCCGTCGGCCGAACTTCCGCGATACGCGCTCGACCTCCGCGCGCAAGTCATCGAGACCGACGGTTTGGTTGCGCGGCGCGTGCCCCACGCCCGTCGGCGCGCGGTACTCGCCGAAGCTTTCGCGCAATGCGAAGGCCCATTCGCCGGTCGTGACGCCGGCTTTGGCGCAGGTGATCGAAGCCGGCATGATGTTGCGATTTTCCCTTGCCGCGGCGCGCAACTCCTTGAGCGCCGCCGCCACCGCTTTTTGATCGCGTGCGCTGCGCCAGGCCTTGAGCCGCTCGATCTGTTCGGCTTCGGCCTGCGGTGAGACCGTGGTGATAGCGTTGGCCGCACCGGCAAGCGGCGATGGCTCGCTCTCCACGAATCGGTTGACCCCGACCACAGTCTGCTCGCCGCGTTCGATCGCTTCGACGCGCCGTGTGTTCGATTCCACGAGTTGCTGCTTCATGTAGCCGTGCTCGACGGCAGCGACCGCGCCGCCGAGCGCCTTGATGTGGGCGAGCTCCTCCTTCGCGTCACGCTTGAGCTGCTCGACCTTTTCGGCGATGGCGGGCGAGCCGTCGAAAATGTCGCCGTATTCGAGCAGGTCCGTCTCATAGGCGAGGATCTGCTGCATCCGGAGCGACCATTGCTGGTCCCACGGCCGCGGCAGACCGAGCGCTTCGTTCCACGCCGGCAATTGCACCGCCCGTGCCCGCGCGCCCTTGGATAGCGTCACCGCCAGCATTTCGATGAGAATGCGGGTGACGTTGTTCTCCGGCTGTTGCTCGGTCAACCCGAGCGAGTTGACCTGTACCCCGTAGCGAAACAGTCGCTGCTTGGGATCATTGATGCCGTAGCGTTCGGCGGTGATTTCGTCCCAGAGTTCGGCGAAGGCGCGCATCTTGCAGAGCTCGGTGATGAAGCGGAGCCCAGCATTGAGGAAGAACGAGATGCGTCCGACGACTTCACCGAAGGCGCTGCGCTCGACGGCGCCGGACGCCCGCACGGTGTCGAGCACGGCGATGGCGGTCGCGAGCGCAAAGGCAAGTTCCTGCACCGGCGTCGCGCCCGCCTCCTGCAGGTGGTAGGAGCACACGTTGATCGGATTCCATTTCGGCATCTCCCGGGTAGTGAACAGGATGACATCCTTGGTGAGCCGCATGGAGGGCGCGGGCGGAAACACGTATGTGCCGCGCGAGAGATATTCCTTGATGATGTCGTTCTGCGTGGTGCCTTGCAGCTTCTCGCGCGCAACCCCCTGCTCGTCGGCGAGCGCGACATAGAGCGCGAGCAGCCAGGCGGCCGTCGCGTTGATGGTCATCGACGTGTTCATCTCCCCGAGCGGGATGTGGTCAAACAACGTGCGCATGTCGCCGAGATGCGAGATCGGCACGCCGACCTTGCCGACTTCGCCTTTGGCAAGCGGATGGTCGCTGTCGTATCCGGTTTGGGTGGGCAGGTCGAAGGCGACGGAGAGACCGGTCTGCCCCTTGCCGAGGTTCTTGCGATAGAGCGCGTTCGAATCGCGCGCATTTGAGTGCCCGGCATAGGTGCGGAAGATCCAGGGCTTGTCGCGCGCCCCGGTCGCGCCGTGCGATGGCTCGTTCATCCTGCCGCCTCGCGCCTGCGATTGTGCGGTGCAGCATACTCCTGCGGCATTCACAAGAGTAGGCACTTTCGCGCCGCCAACGCGAGCGCAAGTTCCTCCGGAATCTGTTCGCAGGCGCCCCGATCGCAACAGCTGGGGCGCGCGAGCACGTCTATTCTCGCAATTTCAACCTTTAGACGTTTCTGCGCGTTGCCTGACTCTGCGCAGCGAGTGCCGACTATCGTTTGATGAATCCGACGATGACCAAAAGCACGACGGCGCCGATGACCGCGTTGACGATCGAGCCGACAAATCCGGAGCCTGGCATGACTCCCAATTGCCTGAGCAGCCAGACGCCGATGAAGGCGCCCACGATGCCGATCACGATGTTCCAGATGAGACCGAACCCAAAACCTTGCACGATCAGCCCGGCCAGCCAGCCGGCGATCGCGCCGACGATCAGCATGATGATAATGCTGTCTATTCCGATCACGCTATCCTCCCCTCACGGCTCGGACAGGAGCGTCCCGCCGCCATTTTGCGAAGCAAATTTAGGATGCAACTCAGGACCGACTTGGAAGCGTAGCTCAAGTCGGTCGGGCTGTCAGTAAACGCCCAGGCACCCAAGTGGACAAGTGTGCCCTCTAGCTGCGCGTCACCGCGATCCCGCGCGGTTGATATTGCGATGCAACATAAAATGCGGCAGACTGCCGCTGTCGGTGGCAAATTGCGGAGACGCCCCATGCCGACCGTCGCGACGACCCGTCCGCTAAAGGCAGCGGCGCGCAAAGACCTCTACGAGATCGGCGAAGTTCCTCCGCTCGGTCATGTCCCGGCGAAAATGCACGCCTGGGCGATCCGCAAGGAGCGTCACGGTCCGCCCGAGACCTCTATGCAGCTCGAAGTGTTGCCGACCTGGCCGATCGGCGAGGACGAAGTGCTGGTCTATGTCATGGCCGGCGGCGTCAACTACAACGGCGTGTGGGCCGGGCTCGGCGTGCCGATCTCCCCGCTCGACGTGCACAAGCATCCCTTTCATATCGCCGGCTCCGACGCGTCGGGGATCGTTTGGGCTTGTGGCTCCAAGGTCCGCCGCTGGAAGGTGGGCGAGGAGGTCATCGTCCATTGCAATCAGGATGACGGCGACGACGAAGATTGCAATGGCGGCGACCCGCTGCTGTCGCCCTCGCAGCGCATTTGGGGCTACGAGACGCCGGACGGATCATTCGCACAGTTCTGCCGCGTGCAGTCGCGTCAGCTCATGACCAAGCCCGCGCACCTGAGCTGGGAGGAGGCGGCCTGTTATACGCTGACCCTTGCTACCGCCTATCGCATGCTTTTCGGCCATGCGCCGAACACCATGAAGCCGGGCGATCACGTGCTGGTGTGGGGCGCCTCGGGCGGTCTCGGCGTGTTCGGCGTGCAGCTCGCGGCTGCCTCCGGCGCCAACGCCATCGGCGTGATCTCGGATGAAAGCAAGCGCGATTACGTGATGCAACTCGGCGCCAAGGGGGTGATCAACCGCAAGGAGTTTTCCTGCTGGGGGCAGATGCCGAAGGTCGGCACACCGGAATACGAGACCTGGGTCAAAGAGGCGCGCAAGTTCGGCAAGGCCATTTGGGACATCACCGGCAAGCGCGATGTCGACATCGTCTTCGAGCATCCGGGCGAGGCGACGTTCCCGGTCTCCTGCCTGGTCGTGAAGCGTGGCGGCATGGTGGTCTTCTGTGCCGGCACCTCGGGCTACAATATCACCTTCGACGCGCGCTACGTTTGGATGCGGCAGAAACGCATACAGGGCTCGCATTTCGCGCATCTCAAGCAGGCCTCGGCGGCCAACCAGTTCGTGCTCGACCGCCGCATCGATCCCTGCATGAGCGAAGTCTTTCCCTGGACAAGGATTCCTTACGCGCATGAATTGATGCGAACCAACCGGCACCCGCCCGGCAATATGGCCGTGCTGGTGAATACGCCGCGCACCGGGCTGCGGACGTTGGATGACGTGATCGAGGCGAGCGCGACGTCACAGGCGGCATAGCCGGATTTTGCTCCGCCTGCCATAAGATTGGCACCTTTATTGCTTCGACTAGCGCGGTGCTCGTACGGGGGGCTTGAAAGAGGAGTCCTCACCATGTGCGACTACAGCCTGCACAATGTGAAATCGCGTTCTGCAAGAGTTGGCGACAAGCTGACGACGCGCAACTTTGGTACCGGCACCCGTGGATTTGCCGCCCAGGAAGATGCAACGACCGCGGTATGCGTGCTTCCGGGGACGGAGCTGGCGTTTTCCCGGGAGGTGGCATGCACCGCATCCGGATTCCTCGGTTTGGGCGCGCGCAAGATGGCCTACCGGACCGCGATCTTCCGGCAGGTCAACAAGAACCAACCGCGGGTGCACCATGATGCGCTCGAGTTTCCTGATGGGCAGGCCGTTCTCCTGACCGAACTCGTCGAAGGTCAGGAGGCAACCGTGCTGCAGCTTCCCGCGCAGCCGACGGCCGAGGCGGAGGCCCAGGAGCGCGTCGCCTACGTCGGCTGATTTTCGTCGCCGCAGGAACGGCAGGATAAACGGCGAGGGGCCGCTCCCGGCGGAGCGGCCTTTTATTCCGCTTGCCGAGCGAAACTTTGCATGGGCGATTCGGCGGAGCCGCAGTTGGGCGGTCCACGCGCCGACAAAGTTCAGCTTTTGGCGACCGCTGTGGTGGCGTCGGACCGTGGCAGTGTCATCGCTGCATTGAGCGCGCCGCCATAGATGAAGATCGATGCCGTCCAATACAGAAACACCAGCGCCATCATGACTGAGGCGAGGCCTGCATAATAGCTCACGTAGTTGATCGCGAACTCCGCGAGATACCGGCCGAAGGCGATACCCGCGACCAGCCACAAGACCAAGGTGGCGACGATACCCGGCAGAATCTCCATAACCCGCCGGCGGCCGGCCGGCAGCCACTTGTGTGCGACGAACAGCGCGATGGTGAGGACGACGACCGCGATGGCAAAGCGGAAAAAGTTAAACGTGCCCTCGAGCGGCTCCAGCCATGGCGCGTAGCGCAGGGCGGTGCTGAATATCAGCGGCCCCAGGACGATAAGAAACCCCAGCGCCAATAATCCCACCGCGGCTAATAGCACGTAGGCGATCGATTCGAGCCGCAGCAGAAACCATTGCCGCGTTTCAACCATGCCATAGGCGCGGTTGAGACCGATACGCAGGCTTTCCACTCCGCTCGAGGCAAAGAAAATCGCGAACAGGGCACCGACCGTGATCGCGCCGGTATGCGTCGTTGTCAGCACGTCATGAATTTCGCGTGCGATCGGTATGGATACCTCCTCCGGCCATGTCGCAAGCATCAGCTTGGCCACCTCGTCGGCGAGATCGTTGGAGCCGAAGAATCCAGCGAGCGAGGTGAGCAGAATGAAGAAGGGAAACATGGCCATTAGCGCGGAAAGCGCGATGTGGCTAGCGATCGCCCAGCCGTCGTCGGCGAGGAAACGCCAGTAAGCGTCTACGGCGATGTTGAAGGCTCGTCGCATCGAAGCGCGGTCGTAGGGGGAATGCCGAAGTCCAACCTTATCTCAAGCCGCCAATGTCATTCCAAGTGGTCAATAAGGCAGCAGCGGCAGTGCAAAGGCGCAGCCCCCGCAAATGGGCCTGTGTGTGGTTTGCTTTTGTGCAGTGCACGCGTACTCTGAGAAGCTGCCGGATGCGGGAGGTCCACGGAATGGGCGCTGGGTGTTAGCAAGGGAGACCGTCGTGCTGGACAAAGCGCAACGCCGCGACGCCGGGGCCAAGCTCATTGCGCTGGCGCGGCAGGCAAGGGAGGCTGTCGAGGCGCTGCTCGCCGACGCAACGGCCGCGGTGCGCGGACGCGTCACGGTCGATCATCAGGTGCTCGACGCTCTGCTCGATCGCGAGCAGCGCGCCACGCATGGCCTTGCTTGGCTTGCGACCTACGTCGAATCGGTGCGGCAACTTGCGGCCTATGCCGAGCGGATGCATGCGGGCGGCACGTTGGGTGAGATTGAGGAACTGTTGGTACGCCTCGGGATCGGCGAATACCTCGCGCAGATTCAGGGCGGGATCCCCATGAGTCAGGGCGAGATGGTCCGTCCCGCCGATCTCGGCCTTGCCGCAGAGGCGGTCGCCGTGCGTCTTGCAGGACCGCTGCATGAGTTTGCCCAGGACCATGTCGGGCACCGTGCCCGTCTCGTCGAGCTGATGCGGGAACGTCGCGAAGTTACCGTCGGCGACTGCGGACTTGACGAGACGTTGACGACGATGCGGGAGGAGATGCGCAAGTTCGCCGACAGCGAAATCGCGCCGCAGGCACAGCAATGGCATCGCACGAACAGCTACATCCCGCTCGAGGTCGTTGCGCAGATGTCGGAGCTCGGGGTCTTCGGCCTCACAATCCCGCAAGACTATGGCGGCCTCGGGCTCGGCAAGGAATCGATGTGCGTTGTCTCCGAAGAGCTCTCACGCGGCTACATCGGGGTCGGCTCGCTGGGGACGCGCTCCGAGATCGCCGCGGAGTTGATTACCGGCAGCGGCACCGAGGAACAGAAAAGCCGCTGGCTGCCGAAGCTCGCCTCGGGAGAAGTGTTGCCGACCGCGGTATTTACCGAGCCCAATAGCGGTTCCGATCTCGCCTCGATCAAGACGCGGGCGGTGCGCCAGAGCGACGTCTATAAGGTCTACGGCAACAAGACTTGGATCACGCATCCGGTGCGCGCCGATCTGATGACGCTGCTCGTGCGCACCAATCCAAGCGAGTCCGGCCATCGCGGGCTTTCCATGCTGCTTGCCGAGAAGCCTCGCGGCACCGATGACGAGCCGTTTCCGGCTGCGGGGATGTCGGGCACCGAGATCGAAGTCCTCGGCTACCGTGGCATGAAGGAATACGAGATCGCTTTCGACGGCTTCGAGGTGAAGGTCGAGAATCTGCTCGGCGGGGTCGAAGGCCTGGGCTTTCGACAATTGATGCAGACCTTCGAATCGGCGCGCATCCAGACCGCGGCACGCGCGGTCGGCGTGGCGCAAGCGGCCATGGAGCAGGCCCTTGCCTATGCCCAAGAGCGCCAGCAATTTGGCGAGCCGATCGTCAATTTTCCTCGCGTCGCCGACAAGATCGCGATGATGGCGGTCGAGATCATGATTGCGCGCCAGCTGACCTATTTCGCAGCGCGGCGGAAAGATTCGGGCAAACGCTGCGATCTCGAGGCAGGTATGGCCAAGCTCTTGGCCGCCCGCGTCGCCTGGGCCAGCGCCGACAACGCGGTGCAAGTTCACGGCGGCAATGGTTTCGCGCTCGAGTTTCCGGCCTCGCGCATCCTTTGCGATGCGCGCATTCTCAGCATTTTCGAGGGTGCGGCGGAAATTCAGGCGCAGGTCATCGCGCGGCGGCTGCTCTCAGTGGGCAACTGAATCGGCGCTGCAGCGTTATCCATCGGGCAATCAATCACACAAGATTGCCGTAGCAGACTCTGAGCCAGAGGGAGCGCATGCAAAAGCTCAAAATCCGGCAAGGCGACTGGGTCATCGTCTGCGACGGCAAGAAAGCCTTGGTGCTGGAGAACATCGGCGACGAAAAATTCCTCAACCTGAAAACCCGCGAAGTTCATGAGCATCCCGACCCGAAGACGCGCGAATTGGGGACCGATGCGCCAGGCCGCGCCTTCAACTCGGTCGGACCCGGTCGCAGTGCGATGGAGCCAACCGATTGGCATGCGCAGGAGGAAGACCGGTTTCTGCGCAAGCTTGCCGATCGGCTCGACGCCGCGGTGAACGCGGGAGAGGCCAAGTCGCTGATCCTTGTTGCGCCGCCGCGCGCGCTCGGCGTGCTGCGTCAGATCTATTCCCACAATCTACGCACTGCCCTGCGCGCCGAAATCGACAAGGATTTGGTCAAGCTTCCGGTGCATGAGATCGAGCGGCATCTCGCAGCGTGATACCCTAGCTCGTGCATCGACGGACGTGCGGGAAAAACCCGGTGCAATCACTCACGCGGCCTTGGCTGGCTGCTTCAAGAGCTTATCGACATTGCCGGACAGGATCGCCTCGCCGTCCTTGCCGAGCGCGCGCAGCTCTCTCACGAAATCGCGCACCGCGGCGCGCTCGCGGATTTCCTGCGGGTAATCGGTAGCAAAAACGATGCGCGAGGCCGGGATTTCGATCAATGCGCCTCGCACGGCGCCCATGGCCCCGCAGAAGCCTGCGGTATCGAATACCATGTTGTGCTGCAGGTAATAGTCGAAGTCGCGTTCCGGCTTCCTGCCGTGGCGGGCGTTGTCCGCAGTCCCCCAGAACTCCTTATCCTGATAGGACCGGATACGGCCGAGCAGCGCGGCGAGGCCGCCGCCGAGATGGGACATGTGGACTG
>JBJMTU010000180.1:0-5235 GCA_045811545.1 Xanthobacteraceae bacterium
CAGCCGCAAGCCGGTCAGCACATAGGGGAGCGCACCGGGCAGGATCACGTGGTGCAAGAGCCGCCGGTCATCCGCGCCCATGGCCTGCGCCGAGTGCACCCAGATTTCCTTGACCGCCTTCACCCCGGTCCAGGTGTTGAAGATGATGGGGAAGGCGGAAACGAAGGCGACGAGCAGCACCGCGCTCATGTTGCCGAGGCCGAACCAGAGCAGGAACAGCGGCGCATAGGCGAGGCCGGGGATCGGCGCGCCGATGCTGACGAGCGGCAGGAATACGTCTTCCGCGCGGCGCGAGCGCCCCATGGCGAAACCGATCGCAATTCCCGCCGCCGCGGCGAGGGCGAACCCGGCAAGCAGCCGCACGAGCGTGTCGAGCACGTGGTGCGGCAACACACCCGCAGCGGTGAGGCGGACGAAAGCCGCGGCCACCTCCTCCAGCGGCGGAAATAGCTTGCGCGGGAAGACGCCGAGATGCGCGGTGATTTCCCAGGCGATCCCCACGACCAGGAACGGAAACGCGGTGCGCGCGATGACGCGCCACCGGCTCTCGCCATGTCGCGCGGCGGTCCCGGCGGTGAGGACGGAGGCCGATGCAGCGGGAGCAAGGTCGGACATAAGCTCACGATAGTGCCGCTGCACCCTGTCCGACAAGCGAGCTTTCTCGTGTCCCGGACGAGCGAGCGCAAGCGAGCGAGATTGGGGACCCAAGGGCAACCACAATCGAAATCGGCAGCGTCTTATATTTCGTTTCGCAATTCTTGCGCTGGGTCCCGGCTCTCGTTCCGCTCGTCCGGGACACGGATACAAGCCGCCTACGCATGCGTGCTGCGCGCCGACCACAATGGATTTACGCGCGGGCGGCTGTTACCACGGCATCGTGCATGGGATGACCGTTCTCCACCGCATGCCGAAGCGCCTCGCCGCGGCCCTCGCGATCGTCGCGACGCTCGCCGCGGGCGTCGCTGGGGGCTTCGCCGCGCGTTACGTGCATCTACCGCTGCCGTGGATGCTCGGCGCGCTGTTCACCACCATGGCGCTGTCGCTTGCCGGCGCACCGGTGCGGCTGATCCCCTGGGGGCGCCCGGCCGGAACGGTGGTGGTCGGCGCCTCGACCGGCCTCCAGTTCACCGCCGCCGTTGTCGCCAAGCTCCTCGTGCTGCTGCCGTTGATCATCGGCGCGGCGCTTTTCTCCACCATCATTGGGGCGATCGGCGGGCTCATTTACATGCGGCTCACCGGCATCGACCGCGTCACCGCGTTCTTCGCCACCGTCCCCGGGGGCGTCGTCGAAACCATGACCATCGCCCCGTACTATGGCGGACAGCTCGAGCCGATCATGGTCGCGCAGACGACGCGGGTCGCGCTGATCGTCGTCTTTGCGCCATTTCTGGTGATTTCGTTCGCCGGCACCGGCACCGCCAATCCGCTGCTCGCTGTTTCGGTAGTGCCGTGGCTGCCGCTGCTTGGGCTTCTTGCAGTATCGGGCCTCGTCGCCACATTGCTCTCGCGCACGCGCTCGCCCAATGCCTGGCTGATGGCGCCGCTCTTCATCGCGGCTGCCGCCAGCCATCTCGGCTGGGTCGAGGGCCGCATGCCCGACCTGCTGCTGATCGCGGCGCAGGTTGTGATCGGCAGCGCGCTCGGCGCGCAGTTCAGGCCCGAATTTCTCACCCGGCTGTTCGGGTTGCTGTTGGGTTCGTGCCTGGTCGTGCTGTTCGCGGCCGGAGCGATGGCCGTCTTCGCCGCCGCGATTGCCTGGCTGTTTGCATATCCGGTGCCGACCATGGTGCTGGCCATGGCGCCCGCCGGCATCGCCGAGATGGTGCTCACCGGCAAGGTGCTGGGATTAGATGCCACGCTGATCGCCGGCTTCCAGCTCATGCGCATCATCATTGTGCTGATCTGGTGCCGCACCGCCCTCGTTCTGTTCAACCGGGCTGCCGATTGGGCATTCGGCAAGCCGCTCGGTCCGCCCTTGCCCTGAGCACGCGCCTGAGCCCTCATCCTGAGGAGCGCGCTTGAGACGGTACGAGAGCGATAAGCCGCACGTGCGTGGCGCATCGCAGCGCGACCGTGCTGCCGAAGCTGCGCGACTTGCTCGCGCTGCGATGCTCCTCAGCATGAAGCCGAACCGGCCCGTGAGTCTGCCGTGACGACAAGCGTGTTTCTTCTGTGCTAGGGAGACCGCCGAACTCGGCCGGTGCGGATGAAGGAGAGTTGCAATGGTGGAGAACAAGCAAAAGATCGGCTGGATCGGCGTAGGCCGCATGGGATTGCCCATGGCCGAGCGCCTGCTCAAGGCCGGCTACGATCTCTCCATCTGGAACCGCACCCGCTCCAAGGCCGAGCCTTTGGCGAAGCTCGGCGGCAAGGTTGTCGACAATGTCGTCGAGCTCAAGGACGTGGACGTGCTGTTCTCGATCGTCTCGACTGGAAAGGATCTGGATCAGGTCTATTTCGGCAAGAACAGCGTGACCGGGCATGGCGGCAGGCTGCCGAAGATCTTCGTCGATTGCTCGACCATCTCGGTCGAGGAGTCCGCTGCCATCCGCGACCGGCTCAAGCAGCTCGGCAGCGATTACGTCGCCGCGCCCGTGAGCGGCAATGCCAAGGTCATCAAGGCGGGCAAGCTCTCCGCGGTCATCTCCGGCAGCGAGGCCGCGTGCAAAACGGTGGCGCCGATGCTGGAAGCGATCGCCCCGCGCGGCGTCTCCTATGTCGGCGACGGCGAGCTCGCGCGCATCTGCAAGATCGCCCACAACGTCATGCTCGGCGTGGTGATCGAGAACCTGATCGAGATCACGCTCTTGGCCAACAAGATGGGCGTGCCTCGTCACGCCTTCCTCGCCTTCATGAACAACAGCGTGATGGGCTCGATGTTCACCCGCTACAAATCGCCGGCGCTCGTCAACCTCGACTGGACCACGACGTTCACGCCGGAGCTTTTGCGCAAGGACCTCGACCTCGGCCTGGCGCTCGGCCGCGAATGGGACGTGCCGATGCCGGTTACGGCGGCGGCGCGCGAGGTCTTGCAGGGCCATTTCGGCGCGGCGACGCTCAAGCCCGACCCGGAGGAGTATCTGCAAAAGGATTTCGCGGCGCTGATGGAGACCATGGCGCTCGCCTCCGGCATGAAGCTCGAAAGCGAGAACAAGAACGTGCCGACCGGATTGGAGAGCTGAGACAGCGCCGCTGGCTTATGCGCAAGGACCAGCCGCGGGCAAAGACCGCCAAGGAGCGGCTCCTCGGAGCGTGGACTCTCGTCTCGCTCACGGCCGGCGAGAAAGCGGATCAGACCTTTCCCTACGGCGCGAATCCGAAAGGCTCCATGATGGTCGACGCCAATGGCCGGTTCATGATCACCGTGGTACGCTCCGATCTACCGCAATTTGCCTCGAACAATCGCATGACCGCCACGCCGGACGAGGCCACGGCGGTGGTGCAGGGCAGCATCGCCTACTCCGGGAGCTACTCCATCGACGAGGCGACGCGCGTGATCACGGTCAATGTCGAGGGCAGCACGTTTCCGAATTTCACCGGCGGCACGCAGACGCGCATCCTTTCGTTCAACGGCGACGACGAGGTGACGTACCTCAACCCCACGCCGTCGCACGGCGGCGCGCCGGCCAAGGTGACATATAGGCGCGCGAAGTAGCGCCAATTTTGCCGCGCCGAGGCTAGAGCGGAGCTTGTAGCTCGCCTGTCCGACTTCGGCGTGGCTGCGAAAGGTTGCTCAATGCCTCAGTCTTCTCTTTCCCCCTTATACTACGCCGACTATCTGAAGCTTCCCGCGCTCCTATCCGCCCAAGCGCCGGAGAGCGCGCGGCACGGGCGCAGCGCGCACGATGAGATGCTGTTCATCATCGTGCACCAGACCTACGAGTTGTGGTTCAAGCAAATTCTGCACGAGCTCGACCGCATCCAGGCCGATTTCGGCGGGGAGGTGGTGGAGGATGAGTATCTCGGGCGCATCGTGCACGGCCTCGAGCGCATCAACGAAATCTTCAAGTTGTTGATCCAGCAGCTCGAAGTGCTGGAGACCATGACGCCGCTCGACTTCCTCGATTTCCGCGATTTCCTGTTTCCGGCCTCCGGCTTCCAGTCGGCCCAATTCCGGTTGATCGAGATCCGGCTCGGTCTTTCGCGCGCCGTTCGTTCCGACTACGGCGGCAAATCCTTCGACGACACGCTGAGCAAAGCCGATCGCGCCCGCATAGCCGCCGCGGAACGCGGCGCAAAGCTCATCGACCAGCTCGACGGCTGGCTTTCGCGCACGCCCTTTGTGCACCGCCCCGATTACGATTTCTCGCGCGAATACCGCAAGGCGGTGAAGAGCATGCTCGAAGACGACGCGGCGCGCGTGCGCGCGAACCAAGCGATGAGTCACGCGCAGCGGGAGGCCGAAGCCAGAGGGATCGAGGCATCGCTTGAGGAATTCCAGGCGATCTTCGCGCCGGCATCGGAGTCTTCGCCGTGGCAGATGTCGCGGGCGGCGGTGCAGGCGGCGCTGTTCATCATCGTCTATCGCGACCGGCCGGTGTTGCAGCTGCCCTTTCGCCTACTCGCAGCGTTGATGAACGTCGACGAATTGCTGACGCTGTGGCGCTACCGGCACGCGCTCATGGTGCAGCGAATGATCGGCGTGAAGATCGGCACCGGCGGCTCGGCGGGCCACGAGTATTTGCGCGACACCGCGGCCAAGCACCGGATCTTCTCCGATCTGTTCCGGCTCTCGACCTACCTCATTCCGCGCTCGCGCCTGCCCAAGCTGCCGCGCGAACTCGAAGACGCCATGGGCTACCGCTATACGGCACAACCGAGCGGGCGATGACGCTCGATCTGCGCCGGCATTTCACCGAATTTCGCGACGCGCAGCCGCGACGCATTCATCTCGCGGCACACAGCCATCATTTCTGGCCGGACGCGGCGTGCGCGGCGCATCGCCAGGCGCTCACGGATGCCGCACGGCTGGCCGACAACAAATGGGAGACGATCTTCGGCGAATTGATTCCGCGCGTGCAGCGCGGCATCGCCGCCATGCTCGAGTTGCCCGATGCGTCAACGATCGCGTTCGCGCCCAACACGCACGATTTTCTCCGACGCCTGCTGTCCGCGCTACCACCGGGCAAGCGCGTGCGCATTCTCACGAGCGACAGCGAATTCCATTCCTTTACGCGCCAAGTCGCCCGCCTCGAAGAAGACGCCCTCGTCGCCGTCGAGCGTATACCCGCCGAG
>JBJMTU010000181.1:0-12332 GCA_045811545.1 Xanthobacteraceae bacterium
AGCGGGAACAAGCGGCGTCTTGTTGCGGTCGAGGTATTTGACGAAGGCCTCGACCCCGCCCTCGTAACGCAGCTCCTCGCGCTTCTCCACCGGGTGGCGCATGTCGGAGAGCACGATCAGCACCCCCGAATTGAGGAAGGCGAGCTCGCGCAGCCGGTGCTCCAGCGTCGCGAAATCGAACTCGGTCATGGTGAACGTTTTCGGGCTCGGCAGAAAAGTGACCTCGGTGCCACGCTTGCCGTGCGCCGGGCCGATGACGGAGAGCGGCGTGAGCGGCTCGCCGTCGCGGAATTCCATGAAATGCTCTTGCCCGTCGCGCCAGATGGTCAGCTTGAGCCAGCTCGACAGCGCATTGACGACCGAGACGCCGACGCCATGCAGACCACCGGAGACCTTGTAAGCGTTCTGATCGAATTTGCCGCCGGCGTGGAGCTGGGTCATGATGACCTCGGCTGCCGAGACGCCTTCGCCCTTGTGGACATCGGTCGGGATGCCGCGGCCGTCGTCTCGCACCGTGCACGAGCCGTCCGGATTGAGCGTGACGACCACCTCCTTGGCAAAGCCCGCGAGCGCTTCGTCGATCGCGTTGTCGACGACCTCGTAGACCATGTGGTGGAGGCCGGAGCCGTCATCGGTATCGCCGATATACATGCCCGGCCGCTTGCGCACGGCGTCGAGGCCCTTGAGGACCTTGATCGAATCCGAATCGTAATCGGAGGCAAGGGAAGGAGTCTGGCGGGCGGGTTCGGCCATGGAGTGCTTTTTCGAATCAGTTTCGGAAGTGATGGGTCAAATCAGGTTTGGTTTGACACGAAAAGGCGATGTCGTACAGCCCAAAGTGACACCCTGTAAGTAACTGTTTTTTATGAAATTTCAAGGCATGGCGCGGTGCAAAAAAGGGCCCAGAAAATGGTTCGATTGCGGCCGCCTGCGCCGCCTTATTTTGCTTCTCCGCGACGGCCGTTTTTCTCGCAATTTCCGCGCTAGCACAGCGAACGCGGCAGGCGCGAATTCGAGCCTCCGACACAGACCAGTCGTGTTGTGAGCCTTGATTGTTGTGCTTCCGGCTAGGCCGATCTTTTGTCCGGTCGCCAGCCCTCACTTGAACAGTTCAACGCCGCCACGAAGCGCAGGCAGCGCTAAGCGACGCTGACCACGATGTTGCCCAGCGCCTTTCCGGACTCGACCGCTTCGTGCGCGGCCGCGATGTCGCGCAGGTCGAACGTCTGCGCCACGTTATGGATGAACTCTCCGCGCTCAAGCATGCCGGTGATGTCGGTGGTCGCGCGCACACGCAGTTGCGGCGGCATCTGGTAAACCAGGAAAAATTTGAGTTCGATGCTGTTCTGAAGCAGGAATTGGAACGGTATCGGGGTCTCGGGTGCGCTGCTGCCGTAGATCGCCACCACGCTGTTGGGTGCAAGCACTGCGGGCAGGAGCCGTGCATTGGCGGCTAGATCGACTTCGATCGCTGCATTCACCCCACGTTTTCCGGTGAGTTCCATGACCCGCTCGCCGACGTTCTCGCGCCTGTAGTCGATGACGTGGTCGGCGCCGGCGCGCCGCGCGATTTCGGCCTTGGCGGGCGCACTGACGGTGGTAATGACGGTGGCCTTGCGTCTCTTCGCAAATTGAATGGCGTAATGGCCCACCGCCCCGGCGCCTCCGGCGACGAGCACGGTCGAGCCGTCCTCGGCGCCGGTGAGCACCACCGCCTGGTAGGCGGTATAGGCCGGAATGCCGAGGCACGCTCCGGCCTCCATGCTGACATGGGCGGGCAGCGGCACAGCCTGTTCCGAGGGCAGCACGATCCATTCGGCGGCGGTCCCGAAGGGGCGCCGCCACTGGCCGTTCCAAACCCAGACTCGCTCGCCCACACGCGATGGCGAAACGCCTTCGCCCACGCGGTCAATCTCGCCGGCGCCGTCGCTGTGCGGAATGACGCGGGGGAAAGCGATCTTGCGCGTCAGCCCGGCGCGGCTTTTGACGTCGGAAGGGTTGACGCCGGAGGTGGCGAGGCGCACCCGGACCTCACCCCGTTCCGGCTGCGGCGTCTCCGGTTCCGCGACCCGCAGTACGTTGCGGGCCGCGCCGTTCGTCTCGTAGTAGGCAGCGCGCATGGCTGTTCGTTGGCCCCTCTGCGTCCACTCCACGATACGCATGATGACACAGAACATGCAGCGCGACGATTACCCCCGCCGTCTGACCTGTCCCGGCAGGACGTCGAACACGTCAGCCTTGCCTTCGATGTCTGCGAAGACGGCAGCATCGGCACCGGTTATCCAGGCTTGTGCGCCGAGGGCGTCTAGTTCCGCGTAGAGCGCGGACCGTCGCATGGGGTCGAGATGAGCGATAACCTCGTCCAGCAGCAGCACCGGCGCGAAGCCCGACATTTCTGCAAGGAGGCCCGCATGGGCCAGAATGAGGCCAATGAGCAGCGCCTTCTGTTCGCCAGTCGAGGCCTCGGCGGCGGCAATGTGCTTGTCCGCGTGAGTGACGAGGAGATCGGTAAGGTGCGGCCCTTCGAGTGTGCGGCCGGCGGCGGCGTCGCGCGCACGATTGGCTTTGAGCATCGCGCGATAGCGGTCCTCCACCTCGACGGCTGGCTCAAGCGGCACGAGCCGTTCCATCCAGCCGTCAAGCGCCAGCGCGGCTGCGGGAAACGCCGAGGCAGGATGCTGGCGCGCCGCAAGGGCGGCTTGCAGCCGGCTGACTGTCTCCACCCGCGAGGCCGTCACCGCGACCGCAAGCTCGGCAGTCTCGTGCTCGATTGCATCGAGCCAGTGCGGATCCGGACGAGCGTCCTCGAGCAGTCGGTTGCGCGAGCGCAGCGCGCGTTCAAGCGCGTTGACGCGCGTCATATGCTCGGCATCGAGCGCCAGCGCGAGTCGATCGAGAAAGCGGCGACGCTCGGAGGCTGGGCCGTTGAACAATCCGTCCATGGCCGGTACGAGCCAGACGACGCGCAGATGGTCGGCAAACGCCATTGCCGACGCGACCGGCTCGCGATCGATGCGGCATTTGCGCGTGACGGCCGCGTCCTCGCTCGCCGGCGGCTCTATGCCGGTGCCCAGCGTCGCCAAGCCCAGCGCACCTTCCACGTCCGCCGCCACTGCCCATGATCCGTCGCCCTCGGAAAAGGCGACGTCCCCGAGCACCGCGCGGCGCAGGCCGCGCCCCGGCGCGAGAAAAGAAATCGCCTCGATCAGATTGGTCTTGCCAGAGCCGTTCGGCCCGACCAGCACCACCGGCCCCGCGGCGACCTCGATCTGCGCGGCGTGGTAACTGCGGAAATTGCTGACGCTCAGGCGCCGGATGCGGGCAAAGGGCATATCAGTAATCAGTAAACAGTGACCGGAAAACAGCAAATCGGGTGCGGCGCCCGCGCGGGGCTAGCACCCGCTGCCGGATCTCTGGTTACTGATAATTGACCTCTGATCCGCGCTACACCCGCATCGGCATCAGCACGTAGAGCGCGCCCTTGGTGTCGCGGTCCTGGATCAGCGTGGGGGATCCCGGGTCGGCGAGCTTCAGCACCGCGGCTTCGCCTTCGAGCTGCGCCGCAATGTCGAGCAGATAGCGGGAATTGAAGCCGATATCGAGCGGCTCGGAGCCATATTCCACTTCGATCTCTTCAGTCGCGCTGCCCGAATCGGGGTTGGTCACGGACAGCATCAGCTTGCCGTTGCTCAGCGACAGCTTGACCGCGCGGCCGCGCTCGCTCGACACGGTGGACACACGATCGACCGCCTGCTCGAACTCCTTTTTGTCGACAGTGAGCTCTTTGTCATTACCGAGAGGGATGACGCGCGCATAGTCCGGAAATGTGCCATCGATGAGCTTGGAGGTGAGCACCGTCTCCCCGAGTCTGAAACGGATTTTGCCCTGCGACAGCTCGACCGTGATTTCGGCTTCGTTGTCCTCGATGAGGCGCTGCACCTCGGCCACGGTCTTGCGCGGGACGATGATGCCCGGCATGCCGCTGGCGCCAGGCGGCAGCGGCAGCTCGAACTGCGCGAGGCGATGCCCGTCAGTTGCGACCCCGCGCAGCGTCGCCGCCTTGGCGGTGCCGGCGGTGTGCAGATAAATGCCGTTGAGATAGTAGCGCGTCTCCTCGGTCGAAATTGCGAATTGGGTCTTGTCGATGAGACGCTTGAGATCGGCGGCCGCAAGCTTGAACGTGTGCGTCATCTCGCCCGCCGCAAGATCCGGAAAATCGCTCTCCGGCAGCGTCTGCAACGTAAAGCGGGAGCGTCCGGCGCGGATCGTGAGCACCGCGCGATCGCCGGACGCCTCAAGTACGATCTGCGCACCTTCCGGGAGCTTGCGCACGATCTCATAGAACATGTGGGCGGGGACGGTAGTGGCGCCGCCAGGGCCCACCTCCGCGGAGATCGTTTCCGTGACCTCGACGTCGAGGTCGGTCGCTTTGAAGGCAAGCTTCGATTTCTCAGCCTTGATCAGCACGTTGGCGAGAATGGGAATGGTGTTGCGTCGCTCGACGACGCGATGGACGTGGCCAAGCGACCGCAACAGCGCTGCGCGTTCGACGGTGACTTTCATTGTTCGATCCGCCCGCTCGCGTGGAAAGTTTCGAAAGGGTAAGGAAGGTGGCGCGTACGCGTATTTTTCGCAAGGGCGAGGGCGACCGGCGTCGGCACTTACCAACGGATTTGGCGTCCTACCCGGGGGGGCGGACCGGCGCTGCAGATCGTGGGCGGGCGCTCGCTTGTCCCTAAGCCGCTTTGTCCTCGCAGCGGCCGTGCGGGTCCCGCTGACGGCAGTTTACTCCTGCAATTGCCGCTTCAGCAGCTCGATCTCTTCGGCCAGCGCGGAGTCGGTATTCACGAGATTTTCGATCTTGCGCACGGCGTGCAGCACGGTCGTGTGATCACGTCCGCCGAACCGTCGCCCGATCTCCGGCAGCGAACGCAGAGTGAGGGTCTTGGCAAGATACATCGCCACCTGCCGCGGACGCACCACATTTGCCGTGCGCCGCGAGGATAGAAGATCGGCGCGGCTCACATTGTACTGTCGCGCGACCACCCGTTGGATGTCTTCGATTTTGACGCGCTTGGGCTCCTGCGGACGGACCAAGTCGCGCACCTCGCGCTCGGCCATTTCGAGCGTGACGGGCTGGCCGGTAAGTTTGCTGTGAGCGAGAAGACGATTGAGCGCACCTTCGAGGTCGCGACCGTTGTGGGTCACGGTCCTGGCGATGAACTCGACCACGGGAAGGGGAACGTCAAAGTCGGGATGATGCTGCCGTGCGGCCGCGGCGCGACATTTGAGGATTTCAAGCCGCAGCTCCTCGCCGAGCAATCCCATTTCGACGACGAGGCCGCCAGCGAGCCGCGAGCGCACCCGCTCGTCCAGGCTCTCGAGATCGGAGGGTGGCCGGTCGGCGGCGATCACGACCTGGCGGCCGGCGTCGATGAGCGCATTGAGCGTGTGACAGAACTCGGCCGAAGTCGATCGGCCTTGAAGGAATTGCAAGTCGTCGATGACCAGGACGTCGATGGTTCGCAGCGCCTCCTTGAACGCGATTGCATTCTGCGCCCGCAGCGCCGCCACGAAGCCGTACATGAATTTCTCGGCGGTGAGATACAGGACCTTGCGTTCGGCAGTCGCATTGCCCGCCCAAGCCAGCGATTGCAGCAGGTGCGTTTTGCCGAGCCCGACCCCGGCGTGGATGTAGAGCGGGTTGAACATAACTAGGTCGCCACGCCTGGCCTGGGCGACCTGCTTGGCCGCGGCATGCGCCAGCGTATTGGAGCGCCCGACCACGAAAGTCTCGAACGTGAGCCGCGGATCCAGCGGTGAGCCGCCAAGTGCCTCGTGCGCCGCCGCGAGCGGTCCCGCCCCATTGCGCGGCTGGGCGCCATTGAGCTTGATCTCTCGATTCTCCCGCAGGGGCGCAGGCGTCTCCATCGGCTTGATTTTCGATTGCAAGGTACGGATGACCGCGGAGCGGACCGTAAGCTCGACGCGTGAAAAGTTCGGCTGCTCAGCCTGCCAGCAAGCCAGCACCCGCTCGGCATAATGCGATTGAATCCAGCTCTTGAGGAAGCGCGTGGGCACGGACAGCTTGACCGTGTCTCCTTCGCTGCCATCAAGCTCCATGCGGGCGAACCAACTCGCGTAGACGTCGTCACCGACTTCGGCGCGAAGACGATCCTTCACGCGGCTCCAGCGGTCCAGGTCCATGTGCGTCATTGCGTATCTCTGTTTGATCGGCGGCAAGCGATGGGACGCGGACGAAACGCGATACTTCAACGCGAAGTGGCACCACGCAGGAACGTTAGGAGGGAAGGGTGCCCCCGGAGGCCCGCGGCCGTGGAGAGGAACCCTAGGAGACCGGCGGAGGGGGCGGAGCGACTGTCTCAGTGCGGGGGCGGGGCCGGCCCGCGAGCAGCGATAACGAAATCAAGCAAATGGCCGTACGGTTGGCGGCCGATATCGCAAATCATGTGAACCCTCGCTGTCGTCATGTCACCCCCCTTTTGACTGCCCATTCTCATGAGGGCTATCCAAGTGTTGATGTTTTTGACTTAATTTTTTGTCTGCTCGTTGTTTTGGACGCGACGCCATAAAACGCAACTATCTGCACTTAACCCAAGCGCTCGCGAATTCGAAGCTGAGAACAACCAGGCACAACTCACCCGTCCTCATCTTCGATGAGCTAAACCACGACCTTTTACTGAGAGCCGCCGGTGGCCCAGCGGCGATCTGAAAATAGCACGCCGCAGTCACCCTGCAACGCCTGCAATAGCTGCAACGCGCACAACTCGAGATCGGTTGCGGTTCACGCGTTGCGGGTTGCTGTGCGCAAGCTTGCCATAATATTTTGAATTGACTTGCGTATTCGAAGCGGGCGCGGCAGCGCGGCAAAGCCCGTGCAAGACTGGAATTTTGATTTCAAACGAGACGGCGCTTGTGTCGCAAAATGACAGAAATCGAAGTCCTCGCTTCCGCTTTCCCTTTAAGCCATTCTGCAAACAGTTATTTCTGTGAGCGAAACGACCGGGTAGCCCCCCGCGACGGCGGCGAGTCATGACCGCGAAAATTGTTCGTTCAATTATCGCGATTTTTTGTGACGCTTTTTAAACAACGAGCAGCAGATTTTCCGACAATCATGCATTGGCGCGCGCGCTCCGATTGAGCGACTGTCCGCGGCGATGTTCTCGGCGGCACGATCGGCGATTTAGCGCCAGCGCAGTCGCCTTGGATGTCCGGCCGCGCTAGGTGGCGAGCTTGGCCACCCTGTGCGCCAGGCGCGATACCTTGCGGCTTGCGGCATTGGGATGCACGACGCCTTTCTGCGCCGCGCGCATGATCACCGGCTCCGCTTCCTTAAGTGCCGCGAGTGCGGTGCTCCGGTCGCCGGCCGTGATCGCTTCCTCGACCCGGCGCAGGAAGCTGCGCATTTGCGAGCGGCGCGCTTTGTTGATCTCGGTGCGCCGCGCGATCTTGCGGGTCGCCTTGCGGGCCGAAGGGGTATTAGGCATGGCTACGCTCGTTCTGCAGGTGGCCGCTCCGGGTATGGTCGTGCGGCCCCGATGGCGCAAAAAGCAAGCGGCGGCGAGCATCTCGCCGCCACCGCGGCGCTTATAGTCGGCCTATCCCGGAGCGTCAACGGCACGGGATATCTAAACCGCGAACGATAGACCATGGTGCACGATCCATCGGTTTGCGGCGAGGCCGATTTCCAGGCGCGTCGATCGGGCGGCAAGTGCTTGCTCACCTCGCTTGGCCGGCCGCCGCGGCGATCTTGGACGGGTGCGAGGCAATGCCGCGCAGTTCGTCGTAGGCAGCCGCCACCTGCTCGCCTGCGGGAAAGGCGGTCAACGGCGGCTTGACCAGTGCCCAGGCCTTGTCGCCATGGATATGCGCAATGACTGCCTTAACTCCGGGGACCAACGGCTTGCCGTCGAAGAGCTTGCGGATGCTGACCGCGGCATCGAGCGCGCCCTCGTCGCCGCTGCGCCACGCGCGTGCGCAGAGGTCGGCGTTGAGATTGGCTGTGGCCGAGATGCAGCCGGCGAACACCCCCGAGCGGGCTTGCATCAGCACCGCTTCGGTCGAGGGAAACACGGCGAAGCGAGGAGAGATCGCCGCGACCTCGCGCGCATAGGCCATATCGCCCGAGGAGTCCTTGAGCCCGACGATGCGGGTACCGAAGTCGGCGATGAGGCGCTTGACCAGCGAGGGATGCCAGGGAAGCCCCGCCTGCGCCGGAAAGTGATAAAGATAAAGCGGGATTGGCCTTGCTGCCGTCGCGGCCACGATCGTCTCGACATAGGCAGCGAGTCCCTCGTCCGGCACGCCTTTGTAGTAAAACGGCGGCAACAGCAGCGCTCCGGCAAACCCGAGCTCGGCAGCGTGGCGTGTCAGCGCGACCGCATCGCCGATCGCGGCGGCGCCGGCGCCGACCATGAGGCGATCGAGCGGCAAGCCCGCTTCGCGGTAAGCGGTCATGAGACGCTTGCGTTGTTCGCAAGTGAACGAGGTCGCCTCGCCGGTGGTGCCCAACACGTTCAACCCGTCGCAGCCGTTGGCGAGCAGAAAACGCGCGAGTGCCACCGAACGGGCACAATCCGGTTCCCCTTCCTTGTCCAGCGCGGTTGCAATGGCGGCGATCACGCCGCGAAGCTTCTCGCTCATATGGGCTCCTGTGGTCACCCGCTTACGTTGAAAGCCGCGAGCGCGGCCATATTGACGAGCTGGGCGTCGTTGGCCGAGAGCGGCACGATTTGCACCGACCGGTCGAGCCCAACCAGGATCGGGCCGATGACGGTGGCGCCGCCGAGTTCTTGCAGCAGCTTGGTAGAGATCGAGGCGGAATGGAATGCCGGCATGATCAGTACATTGGCCGGACCAGAGAGACGGCAGAACGGATAGGCCTCGCGCAACTCCATGTTGAGTGCGACGTCGGCTGCCATGTCCCCGTCGTATTCGAAGTCGACGCGGCGCTGGTCGAGCATGCGCACCGCCCCCTGCACGTGCGCCGAACGCTCGCCCGGCGGATGGCCAAAAGTCGAGAACGCCAGCAATGCGATGCGCGGCTCATAGCCAAAGCGGCGCGCCACGCCGGCGGCTTCGACCGCAATGTCGGCCAAAATCTCGGCATTGGGCATTTCGATCACCGCGGTGTCCGCCACCAGGACGGTGCGTCCGCGCGCCAGAATCAGCGACACGCCCATCACGCGGTGGCCGGGCTTGGGATCGATGCAGCGGCGGACGTCGGCCAGCGCTACCGAAAAATTGCGCGTGACGCCGGTCACCATGGCATCGGCATCGCCGAGCGCGACCATGCATGCGGCGAAATGGTTGCGGTCCTGGTTGACCAGGCGCTGCACGTCGCGCTGGAGAAAGCCATCGCGTTGGAGCCGCTCGTAAAGGTACGCGGCATAGGCCGCGTTGCGCTGCGACAGCCGCGCATTGATGATCTCGATGCCGCCGCCGAGTTCAATGCCGAGGGTGTGCGCGCTCTCGCGCACGCGGTCTTCGCGCCCCACGAGCAGGGCGGTCCCGAGCCCCTCGTTGACGAAGCTCGCCGCGGCGCGGATGACCTGCTCCTCTTCGCCTTCGGCGAAGACGACGCGTTGCGGGCGGCGGCGCAGCCGCTCGTGAACACGCTGGAGAATCCCTGCCACGGGATCGCGGCGCGAACGCAGTTGCGCCCGGTACGCATCCATGTCGATGATGGGGCGCCGCGCGACGCCGCTATCCATGGCGGCGGCGGCAACGGCGGGCGGAACGAACGAGATCAGCCGCGGGTCGAAGGGGACCGGGATGATGTATTCGGGCCCGTATTTCGGCCGGATCCCGTAGGCGGCAGCCACCTCGTCGGGAACGTCCTCGCGCGCGAGCGCGGCAAGCGCTTTGGCCGCGGCGATCTTCATCTCCATATTGATCGCGGTCGCGCGCACGTCGAGCGCGCCACGGAAGATGTAGGGAAAACCGAGGACATTGTTGATCTGATTGGGATAGTCGGAACGTCCTGTCGCCATGATGGCGTCATTGCGCACCTCCGCCACCTCCTCGGCGCTGATTTCCGGGTCGGGATTGGCCATGGCGAAGATGATCGGCTTTGGCGCCATCGATTTCACCATCTCCTTCGTCATCGCACCTTTGACCGACAATCCGAAGAAGACGTCGGCGCCCGCCAGCGCTTCGGCCAGCGTCCGGGCCGAGGTTTTCACCGCATGCGCCGACTTCCATTGATTCATGCCCTCGGTGCGACCCTGATAGATCACGCCTTTGGTATCGCAGAGGGTGATGTTGTTGGGGGTGAAGCCGATCGCCTTGAGAAGTTCGAGGCAGGCGATGCCGGCAGCGCCGGCGCCGTTGCACACGAGCTTGGTCGATTTGATGTCGCGGCCGGTGAGATCGAGCGCATTGATCAAGCCGGCCGCAGCAATGATTGCGGTGCCGTGTTGGTCGTCGTGAAAGACGGGAATGTCGAGCAGCTCCCGCAGCCGCTGCTCGATGAGGAAGCATTCCGGGGCGCGAATATCCTCGAGGTTGATGCCACCCCAACTCTTGCCCAGCAGCTTGACACAATTGACGATCTCGTCGGGATCTTCGGACGACACTTCCAGATCGATGGAATCAATATCGGCGAAGCGCTTGAACAGTACCGCCTTACCTTCCATCACCGGCTTGGCGGCAAGCGCGCCGCGATTGCCGAGGCCGAGGATGGCCGTGCCATTGGTAATGACGGCGACGAAATTGCCCTTGGTCGTGTAGTCGAAGGCGCGATCCTCGTTCTCGGCGATGGCCAGCACCGGCAGCGCGACGCCGGGTGAATAGGCCAGCGACAAATCGCGCTGGGTCGCCATTGGCTTGGTGGCGACAACTTCAAGCTTGCCCGGGCGGCCCTGGCTGTGGAACAGCAGCGCTTCCTGATCGGTAAATGTCGGTCGTGTCCCGCGGCCATCCTTTTTCGAAGACATCTCAACCCCTTACAAAAGCCGTGATGGCCGGATAGCCGAAGGTACCGGATCGAATGGGCTTCGCTCAAGGCGAGTCGCAAAACCGGACCGTCCGGTTGTCGCTGGGTCCGTCATCTTGGCGCCGGCGCAGTACTCCCCAGAGCGGCCCAGCTTGCTCCAGCCGATTGAAGGGAATGGACGAGCGGGTTAATCGGTAGGGACGATCCATCTTTGCGCGTAAGACGCCATGATCCGCTTTGTTCTTCGGTTCCTCGGTCTGTTATCGCTCGCTCTGGGATTCATCTTCTTGGTCTATGACGGCACCAAGTCGATCGCGGACCAGACGGTGTATATCAGCAGTGTCGAATCCACCTGGTCGAACGTCCACCAAACCTCGCTCGCATCGTTGCAGCCGGAGGTCGAGCGTCGCGCCGGGCCATGGGTCTGGCAAGGCCTGGTCAAGCCCTACTATCTCGATCAGCCAGTTTCCCTCGTGCTCGCCGTCATTGGCGCCATCTTGATCCTGCTCGGACGAAAGAAAAAGCCGCTGATCGGATACGCGCGAGACTAACGACAAGGGACCGCGGCATTGACGCTGCGGTCCCCATTCGTGTTGCCGACGGCGATTATTTGACTGTGTCGGCACCAGCTTTGCACGCCACTCCGTCCTGGTCCCCGGTGGCGCCGCTGCAACCGATTGCGCCGATGAGTTTGCCGCCCTCGATGAGCGGGAACCCGCCGTGGGAAGCGATCAGCGTCGGGTCGAGAGTAGCCAAATAGGCGTTGGCCGGATTCTGCATGGCCGTGAAAAAGGCGCCGGAGGGCCGCCGGAAACGTGCCGCCGTGCGGGCCTTGCCCTGCGCGATGGCGATCGACGCGACCGCGGTCTGGTCCATCTTGTAGAAGTAGACGAGATCGCCGTTTGGATCGACGACCGCAATCGCGAGTTTCCAATTGCGTGGCGACTTCTTTGCCTCCTCCACCGCGGTGGCGACGACTTTCGCGGCACGGTCGGCGGTGATCGCCGGCCCGTATGGAATGTCGAACGGCATCTGATCGGGGACCGGCGCCGCAGGGGCAGGTGCCGGCGCTTGCGCCAGCGCCTGCCCGGCTACGCAAAGCGCCGCGCCGGCGCCAAGCAAAGTCACAACAAAACTACGCATGAATAGTCCCTCCCGTCATTGTCATCGCTGTCTGGCGCTGGATAGCGCTAGGGCAGATCAAGCATAGGGGTTTGCCGACAGCGGCGAAACCTTGTTTGCGCGGGGATGGGTGCGGTCGGACGCCGCCTCATCAGCTGGCGTGTGCAAGCGATGGCAAGAGAGATGCGTTGCAACTATATTCAGGCCGACCACGGGAGACGTCGCCATGCTGATGTTCAAGAAAAAGCTCGAA
>JBJMTU010000182.1:0-15765 GCA_045811545.1 Xanthobacteraceae bacterium
ACACTCATTCAATACACAACCAACTTCCTAACAGGCGTAGCCCGGCTTGATCGGAGCGAAACGCCGGGGCATCGTTGCGGGCGGGCCAGTCCCCGGATTTCGCTTCGCTCATCCGGGCTACGACGGGGACGGAACGGAATTGGGTAGGCGTCAGGCTCTGGCAAGCTTGGCGTATCGATCGAGATAACGCCGCTCGGCGACGTCCGCCGGCCACGGCAGCAGATAATCGCGCGCGATGGCGGCGGAGAATTTTGGCGGAGCGCCGAAGAAGCGCCGCGCCTCGTCTGCGGAAAATCCGGCAAGGCGGGTCGCCTCCAGATAAGCGGCGGCACGGTCGGACGCCTTGATCAGCGCGACCAGCTCCGCCGGCAACTCGGCAGGTAGACCGAAGCGCAAATGGATCGCGACGAGGAGGCGCGCCTCCACCGCCTTGTAGGCGTCGCCGATCACCGCCTTGAACGGCGAGATCATGTCGCCGATCACGTATTCCGGAGCATCGTGGAGGAGAACGCCGAGGCGGCTTGCACGATCGAGGCGCGCGCGTTGCCGCGCGATGGTTTCGACCAGGAGCGAATGCTGGGCGACGGAGAAGATCTGCGCGCCTTCGGTTTGCCCGTTCCAGCGGGCAACGCGCGCGAGACCGTGCGCAATGTCCGCGATCTCGACGTCAAGCGGCGAGGGGTCGAGCAGGTCGAGCCTGCGCCCGGACAGCATGCGTTGCCAGGCGCGGAACGCCTCGGAGGATAGCGCCGGGCGCGGTTTTGCGCGCATCGCGTTCAACGGCCCGCCAGCGCGGCCAGCGGCGCATGCCGATGGCAGCTCACGATGTGATCGTTGACCATGCCGGTCGCTTGCATGAAGGCATAGACGATGCTCGGCCCGACGAATTTGAAGCCGCGCCGCGCCAGCTCCTTGGACATCGCGCGCGACAGCGGCGTTTCCGCCGGCACCTGCGAGGTCGAGCGGAAGCGATTGACCTTGGGCTTGCCGTCGACGAAGTCCCAAAGGAGCCGCGAGAAGCCCGGCCGCTTCTCCATCGCGTCCAGGTAGGCGCGTGCGGAGAGGACGGCGCCTTCGATCTTCATGCGATTGCGCACGATGCCGGCGTCCTGCATCAGTTTCTCGATCTTCTTCGGCGTGTAGCGCGCGATCTTCGCAGGCTCGAAGCCGTCGAAGGCGCGGCGGAAATTCTCGCGCTTGCGCAGGATGGTGATCCAGGACAGCCCGGCCTGAAAGCCGTCGAGGATGAGCTTCTCGTAGAGCGCGCGGTCGTCGTATTCGGGCACGCCCCATTCCTCATCGTGATAGGCGACGTAGAGCGGGTCCTGCTTGGGCCAGGGACAGCGTTTGAGCCCATCCGGGTGGAGGAGGGGAGGGCTCATTGCGCGGCCCTTGCCTCGTCCGGCCATGCAAATTGCGCCCAGGCCGGTTTGACCAGCCGTATCTGCACGCCGCCTGCGACGAGCGGCTCGCCCGCTGCAACCGCATCGCCGACGCGATCGAGACGAAGCATGGCAAGGCCGCGGCCTTGGGCGGCAGAGCCGAACGTTCCCACGGTCCTGCCGCCCGCGCTCACCGGCGTGCCCGCCTCGGGCGCAAAGCCGTCGAAGGCCACGGGCACCACGCGGCTGCGCGCGATGCCGCGGTTCTCGATGCGCGAGACCACCTCTTGTCCGACGAAGCAGCCCTTGTCGAAATCGACGCCGCCGAACTGGTCCATGTCGGTCTCATGTGGAAACGCATCGCCGTAGATGAAATCGAGGCCGCCGCGCGGGACGCCAAGCGCGATGCGATGCGCCTCGTAGGCCGCCGCTTCGACGAGCTCAGCGCCGAGGTCGGTCGCCGCCTCGGCCGCAAGGTGCGGCGGCAGCATGCAACGCAGCCCTAAGGCAGCAAGGCGCGGATCGCGGTAGCACAAGCCATATTCGGTCGTCGCATCGCCGTCCCAGACCGCGAACACGCCGAGCGTCTCCGACAAGTCCTCGATCATGACCTTGGCCCGCAGCTTGTAGAAATTGAGCCGCTGGAGCAGCGTCGGCGCGAGCGCGCGCGGACAGTCGAGGAAGAACCCGCCGCCGTCCGCCGGCGGCGCCTCCACCAAGATGAAATCGACGATGATCTTGCCCTGCGGGGTGAGCAGCGCGGTAAAGCTCGCCGCTTCCGGCGTCACCTTGGCGATGTCGCTGGTCACAAGCCCGTTGAGGAATTTGCGCGCGTCATCGCCGTCTACCTTGACGACGCCGCGGTCGGGAAGCAGCGCGGCTTGCATGGGCGTGATCGTACCGATGTCGCGGCTAACGTAAGGGGCTCGCCGTAGGGTCACAAGGGCTCATCACGGTCATGCGCGGGCAGAAGCGCGTCGAAGACGCGCGTAAATGCGCTTATCACCCGCGCATCCATCTTCTTCGCAAGAAGCTTTTCCCAAGATTGATGGATTGCCGGGTCAAGCCCGGCAATGACGAACTCACCTTAGCGCCCGATCCGTGTTTCGCAATGACGGGTGAAGTAAGGGATCAATCGCCGGTGACGAAGAGCTGCCACGTACCGTCGGGCGAAATCCCGAGCCGGTAGAAAGCGTAGACTCCGAGTTTCATCATGTCCTTGTAGTCGCCGCCGGTGACAATCCGGAACAGCTCGACTTTCTGCTGCGGCGTGAGCGCGCCGAGCGACATGCGGACGAAGTACGGCCACACGTACATTTCTTGCGGCGTGCCTTGGTCGACCCGCACGAAGCCGGATTCGAGAATCATGGTCAGGATCGACAGCACCTCGATGCCGTCGGAATCCGGATAGTTCGCCTTCCAGAAGGCGATCGGATCCTTGTCGTCGGTGAACGAGAAAATCGGCGTCGAATCGCTCATCAGCGCCGCGAGCTGCTGCAGATCGCCGGTGCGCGCGGCGGCGAGCAGCCGCTCGCGCGTGCGCGCCACCGGCGCCGGCAACCGGGAGAGATCGGTAATGATTTCAGGAACGGTGGACGGCGGGACGATGTGACCCTTGCCCTTGTCGGCAGCGCTTTTCTGCTCGGTCGCCGGCGGCGCTGCCGCCTCGGGCGGCGTGACCGTCTCGCCGCGCAGGCTGACCGGCGCAAACGTGCTGCCGCTCGCGACGAGCGCCAGCACGACAAGGCGAAAGCCAATGCGCAGCAACATGGTCGGCGGCCGATGGATGGCGCCAGTTTACCAGAAGCACGAAATCGGTGGCCAGGGTCTGCGACCGACGCGACGTTTCGGCGCAATGCCGTGCGAGTTGTATGGAAGTCGACTGATAAGTTGTCGTCCCCGCGAGGGGCACCCCGCGACGCTTGCGTCGCGGGGACCCCGTTGCGGGGACCCATGAACACCGGCTCTGGAATATGGGTCCCCAGCCTAAGCGCGTTCACGCGCGTCTTCGACGCGCTATGCGCGGGGACTCGTCAGGGCGGCCCGTCGCCCTACTGCCTGGTGATGGCGAGGGAGAATTCGCCGTTGCGGATGCGCACGGCAAGGCCCTCGGCGAAACGCGCCGCCGCCTCCTCGCCGTAGGTTGACACGAACTCGGCGAAGGCGGCGAACAGGCAAGCCTGGGCCAGGCAATCTCCGTCGATCCCTTCGACCCGCGCTTCCGTCCACGCTGCATTGAGATAGCTCAGCGCGGCCCGCTTCTGCTCATGGTCCGGAACCTCTCCCGGAGCCTTGGTCACTCGCGCTGAAATCCCCATGTCGATTCGGTGCGCCGCTGTTGGATGCGACACGTTAGCATGCAAGCCGCACTCGCCTAGGGCGCACCTGGAGGAACGGTTAATGCCTCGCCGTAGCCGCCCGCACCGCGCCGCCAATTCCTTCATCGGCGCTTTGGCCGGGACGAGCGGAGGGGAGCGCGGTGCGCGTCGGCAGACGCTTTAATTGGCATAGCGCGCGGTCATTTCGCGGGCGATCTTGGAACCTTCCTCCAGGTAGCGGCGAATGACCAACTCGGCCGCCGGCGTGCACGTGCGGTAGCTCTGCTGATAGCCGCGATAACCACGATTGAAGCTCGCGATCATGCGCAGGCGCCGCTCCCCGCCCGGGGCCTCGGCGTCGACGATCGCCTGCATCTCGGTGCGCCACTTCTGGCCTTCGTTGGCGCCACAGATGTTGCGCAGATAATGCAAAGCGCCGAGGATCTCGGCGAGGCGCTGCAGGCCGCCATCGAAGGGGGCGACGGCGGCTTCCGCGCGCGCGCGCGTGCCGGCCGGGGCAAGCATGATCGCGGCTGCGGTAAAGGCTACGATCAAGACGCGTGGCAATATAGATCGCAACAAGGTAGATCTTCGTCCCAACATAAATCTTGCAGCAGCCGGATTGTTATCTTGGACATTGTCGCGGCGCAACGCGACGGAAACAAGGCGGCGTTCGCGCGCCTCCGAGGAGCAGGCTCATCGACCTGCTTGCAGCCGATCGAACGCCTCCGCCACGATGTCCGCGAGCCCGGGCGTCGTCGCCAGGTTCGCGAGCTCGGCCGGGTCAATCCAGCGTGCCTCGTCCAGCTCTTCGTTGAGCACCGGCTCGCCGGCGCGCCAGCGGGCGGCAAAGCACAGGATGATGAAGTGGCGTTCCACGCGGTTGTCCGCGTCGCAGACGATCGCTTCGCGAAAGCCGGCGAGCGCGACCGGCTCGATCGTCATTGCGGTCTCCTCGCGCACCTCTCGGATCACTGCTTCCTTGAGCGTCTCTCCGAGTTCGACCACGCCGCCCGGCAGGCTGTAGAGGCCGTGGGCTGGCGCACGCGCGCGGCGCACCACAAGCATCTTGCCGTCGCGCACGATCGCGGCGCTCACGGCGAGGTAGGGACGCTCGGGATAGGCTCGTGCGTCCGGCACGACGGCGACTTTAACGCTCGCCCCGCGAAGCGGGGAGAGGGTAGCGAGCATCGAAGCGAAGCGGAGAGGCGAGCCGGGTGAGGGGCCACTCTGAAGTGCCCCTCACCCGGCCTTCGCCATAGCGCGTCAAAGACGCGCGTGAACGCGCTTGAGGCTCAGGCCACCCTCTCCCCGCTTCGCGGGGCGAGGAGAGAACGCGGCGCGCTGGCACAGCTACAGCACCTTGCCCGGATTGAGGATGCCCTTGGGATCGAGCGCGCGCTTGAGCGTGCGCATCAGGTCATAGGCGACCGGGTCTTTGACCTTGGGCAGGAGATCGCGCTTCATGACGCCGATGCCGTGCTCGGCGGAGATCGAGCCGCCGTGCTTGGCCACCACGGCGAAGACCGCCGCGTTGACCTCGCCCCAGTGGCTGAGGAACTCGGCCTTATCCGCGCCCACCGGTTGCGCGACGTTGTAGTGGATATTGCCGTCGCCCAGATGTCCGAACGGCAGCGGCCGGGCCGCGGGGATGAGCTTGGCGACCGCGGCATTCGCCTCCGCGAGAAAGGCCGGCACCGCCGCCACCGGCACCGAGACGTCGTGCTTGATCGACCCGCCTTCGTGCCGTTGCACTTCGCCGAACATTTCCCGGATGCGCCAGAACATCTTGGTCTGGTCGAGGCTCTCCGCGATGGTGGCGTCTTCGACGAGCCCGCGCTCGAGACCATCGGCCAAAATGTCTTCCAGCACCGCGCGCAAGCCCGAGCGGGCCGGTGACGAGAGCTCGATCAGCACGTACCACGGGTGCGGTTGCGGCAGCGGATCGCGGCAGTCCGCGCCGTGGCGAAGCACTAGCTCGATGCCGAGCCGCAGCATCAATTCGAAGCTGGTCACGTTGCCGGTGGCGCGCTCGTTCGCAAGCCCGAAGAGGTCGAGCGCGGCCTGCGCCGACGGCACGCCGATAAAGGCCGTCTCCACGGAGCGCGGGCGCGGCACGAGCCGCAGCACTGCGGCGGTGATGACCCCGAGCGTCCCTTCGGCGCCGATGAACAGGTCCTTGAGGTCGTAGCCGGTGTTGTCCTTCTTGAGCTTGTTGAGGACGTTGAGCACACGCCCATCGGGAAGCACCACCTCGATGCCGAGCGCATGCGAGCGCGCGATCCCATACGCGAGCGCCGCGGTGCCGCCGGCATTGGTCGAAAGATTGCCGCCGATGGTGCAGCTGCCTTCCGACGGCAGCAATTGCGGATAGAGTCGGTCGACCGCGGCGGCCGCCTCGCGCGCCTTGAGCAGCGTCACGCCGGCCTCGCAGGTCATTGTGTTGGAGACCGGATCGACCTCGCGCACGCGGTCGAGGCGGTTGAGCGCAAGGACGATCTCGCCATGCTGCGGAATTTGTCCGCCGACCAGCCCGGTATTGCCGCCCTGGGGCACGATCGCGGTCGAGGTCTCGTGCGCGAGCTTGAGGATCGCGGAGACCTCGGCGAGCGAGCCCGGCCGCAGCACCACGGGGCTTGCCCCGCGGAACATGTCGCGCGGCTCGGTGAGGTAGGGCGCCTGCGCTTCTCGATCGGTGATGGCATTTTTCTCTCCCACGATCGCGACGAAGCGGGAGAGCAGGTCGAGCAGCTTGGGAGGCGTCTCTGCAATGTTCATCGCGCGAGCTCGGCGTTTGCGGATGGCAATTATAGCGGGAGGGTTGCACAAAGTGTGATGCCTTTAGATAGGGGCTCTCGCTCTTCCCCTGTCATGCCCCGCGAAAGCGGGGCATCCAGTAATCACGGAAAATCTTGTGATTACTGGATCGCCCGCCTTCGCGGGCGATGACGACAGACAAGCCACCGATCGACCCGTCAGGACTTCCGCCTCACGCGCGCGGCGCCGCGGCCCGTTCGAGGCGGTCGTTGATCGCCTCGCCCAGGCCCGCGCGCGGCACCGGCATCACGGCGATGGCCGCTGCGCCCGCGGCATCGAGCGCGCGCAGGTGGGAGAAAAGATTGGCGGCGGCCTCGATGAGATTGCCGCGCGGCGAGAGGTTGAGCACGGTGCGCGCAGCCCCCTCCACTGCCGTCGGGCCGAAAGCGAGCAACGCCTCGTGCGCCTCGACGTGCCGCGCGTTGAGCCGCAGCGGCGCCCGCGGGGCGTAATGGGAAGCGAGCGCGCCGGGCGCGATCGGCAATTCGTCGACATCCGCCGGCGGCGCGACCGGCCGTTGCGCCAGCTTCACCAACCGCTCGATGTCCGGGCGCGGCAGCGCCCCGGGCCGCAACAGCATCGGTCGATCGAGGCAGGCAATGATGGTCGATTCGAGCCCCATCGGCGTCGGCCCCCCGTCGAGGATCAGCTCGATGCGCCCGCGCAGGTCGGCGAGCACGTGCTGCGCCGTCGTGGGCGAGACGTGCCCGGAGCGGTTGGCCGACGGCGCCACCACAGGGCGATCGAGCGCCGTGAGAATGGCGCGCGCAATGGGATGGCTGGGCACGCGCACGGCGATGGTGTCGAGGCCGGCGGTGGCGAGCTCCGCGACCGGGCAGTCGGCGCGCTTGGGCAGCACCAAGGTGAGCGGCCCCGGCCAGAACGCTGCCGCGAGCCGCTGCGCGGCCGAATCGAAGCGCGCGAGCGCGCGCGCCGCGGCGGCGTCGGCGACATGGGCGATGAGTGGATTGAACGAGGGGCGGTCCTTGGCCTCATAGAGGCGCGCCACCGCCGCGCCGTCCGTGGCGTCGGCGCCGAGCCCGTAGACGGTCTCGGTCGGGAACGCGACCAGGCCGCCCGCCGCGAGGGTGCGCGCCGCGCGTTCGACAGCGGCGGCGGCGCCAGGCACGATGGCCTCCGGCTCGATCTTGAGCACTTGGGTCGCGGGTTGCGCGGTCATATCTTTGCTTCGGCTGCGTGCTTGCGGCTCTTTACCGACGCGGGTTATAAGACGGGCCTTCAGGCGGAGTGTAGCGCAGTCTGGTAGCGCACCTCGTTCGGGACGAGGGGGTCGCAGGTTCAAATCCTGCCACTCCGACCAACGTTTAGCCCTTCCCGAAATCAGTCCGTCAATGAAACCGTCAAAGATTGGACGGACTCGTGCGCTTGTTCAGCACGCGTCGCGGTTGGAGCGAACTCTCAACGCGGCCCTTTAGCTCGAATTTTGAAACTGCCCGGTCAGCATTTCTAGACAAATCGAGGAGCGCGATGGGACCCGTCGCTGGCGGCGCAATCATCGCGCTGGTCATCCGGTCGAGCGCGCCCATCGCCACCAGGACATCGGTCTCCGTTTCGGCGGAGCGCAGCGCCGCAATTTCGCCTTCGAGCTTGGCCGCCGTTTCGTTGGCTTGTGAGTCGTCCGCCGCGCTGTCACTGACAGATAAAGCCGGTTACACTATTTAGCGTCTATCGCTTCGATAACATCTCGGGCGCGAAAATCGGCTATCTTGGGCGATACGTCGACCAGCCGCCGATGCCCCACGCGGCATCCATCAAGCCTTGGTAACGCGTCGCCGAGAGCTTTTGCAGGGCCGCCGCATAGTCGGCATCGCTCAACCCGGCCCCGGTTTGCGCAGCCGGGCGCGCGCCAGGTCCGTCATAGGGCAGCCACCAGATCGCCAGGCTGCGCCCATCGTAGCGAACCGCGACCGGTAGCTGTTGGTGTTGCGCGTCCATGAGCAGCGTCCATTGCGGCGTCAGGTTGGCGAGCGCAAAGCGGACGAACCCGCCCGCGGGCACGCCGACGTCAAGGACGTCGGGCCCATTCCACAGCACATAATGCGCGCCCGCCGGATGATCGACCATGTGGTCTGGGCTCAAATTGATGATGTCGTTTCCGCCTGGTTTGGGAGTGCTCATGGTTTTGTGTCCTTATCTATTCGCCATCGCAGGAAACGCCAGCAACGCGGCGATGCCTATTTGTCGACAGGATCCCCTTCAAGTTCGTTTTCATGCTTCACCAAGATAATTGGCGATCATCCCCCCGTCACGTCATAATCTCCCGGGGTGGGAGAGCGCGCGAGTTCTAACGCTTCAAAGGGGCATGAACTGGTCGTGAGAATATGGAAGGCCCCAGGGAGCGCGCACGCCACCACCGGGGCCTTGCCTTAGCGCTCTCAGTCTCCCAGGGGCTGAGGTTGGGGACCTTCGACAGCGCCTGAGGGGTTATCGCATCAGGCGCAGCAGCAGACCATCGCCAACGCGATCACGTTATCGGATCGCCATGCAGATACCGACGAGGCATAGGCAATCTGCAAGGGCGGATCGAACGGCTACTTTGACTGTGGCCAGCGGCCTGCTGCTCGTTCTTGGGCTCTTTGGGCGAGCCGCTCGTAATCATCGGCGTTGTTGAGGATTGTGCGCTTCGTTTCGGGGTCGGCTATCTGCTCCGCGAGAGCGCGAGCTTCCCTAGCGCGGTCGAGCCAGTGCTTGGGATCGTTGATTGAATAAAGGGGCATTAAGTTGCTACCCGCCCCAGCGGTTTCACGTCCACATAACTCACGCCCTTACCAGCAGGTTGCACTGACTTAGCAAACCACTGGCTACCGTGCGGCATGTTGATACCGCGAGCGTTGAAGTATCAGCAATTTAAGGGACGTAGCACCCGCGCGCGTTTGGAAGATGCTCACTGATGGGCGAGCGTGGCCCGTTGCACGCGAGGCCTCATTACACCATTCGTTAACTGTCTCGTGCGCACCGTCACGGGACGGGTCTCGTGGCGCATCGCGTGACCCTCTTGAGCACTCCGATGACACTGGGGGTCACATGACGACACTCTCACTGGGGCAAGCAGCACGGCTGACAGAACACGGCAAGATGATACTCGCTCGTGCAATCTCTGGTCGGCTCTTCGCGGGCAGTAAGGAAGACGGCGGTAATAACAGTGACGGGGCCGCGGTGGCGCGTGTCTACCCGTTCCCGGTTCCTAGCAAGACAACGGCAGAGTTGCGCACCCGTCTCGCCGTGGCCGAGGAGCGGTTGTCCGAGTTGAAAGCGATGCTTGAGGACATGCGACGTGACCGCGATGCTTGGCGCGAACAAGCGCAGACGCGCCTGCTACCGGCGCCTGCGGCATCGATGTCATGGTGGCGATGGCTGCGCACGACGGGATGAGGAGGCACATGTTATGGAACCTGGGAAGCGGGCTCTACAAGCTCTAGGCATCATCGAAAGTGAAACCCGCGATCTCGTTCACGCAGAGGTGCCTTCAACGCCCAAGTCCGAAACTGACGTGGAGATTGCGCCACTTGTTCAAAAGATCGGAGCTACATCGATTGCAGAAATCGAAAAAATGATCGGGGAGTTGCAAGAGGCAAAAGATTTTCTGCAATCCGAGGGGGAGCGAGTTCAGCGCGAGACGGAGCACTACACCAACCTCACTCAGATGGCTTCGGCGTCCGTAAAAATCATCTCTGATACCGTCGCCGGATGGCGTGAAGCGGGCCACCCCTTACCAAACCAGTCGAGCGCTCGACCGGACTGAGGAGCGCTGCGGGAGCGATATGGGGTCACGCAGCTTGAGAACGCCAAGACCCCCCTGAGCCCTCATTCGGTCTCGCGCGCAAACGTCGCGACGCTACCGGCAGGTGGCGAGACGAAGCGGCCTCAGAGCGTGCGCTCAGGATAGCTCCAGGAGGCCGTAGGAAGCTTCTGCTTGGCGTCCGCTGGGTGACAGGGGTCCGCGTATCTGGGATCCCATCTGCTACTGCTAGACCAGTGATTTCATTAGGGCTATCAAAACGCTGTTCTGTGGCGACGTTCTCCGAATGGCAAAATGAAACAACAACAGCGGGCTTTAACGGGATTTTTGAAGTTACCCCCGGTGCCTTCGCGTCCCATTTCGGCCTCGACGGGGAGGCTCATTTGCGGCGACGCTTTCGTGCTCGTCGCCTGTGCGCTTCAGACGCGAGGGTAACGGGCAATGTGACTGGGTCAGGAGCTGACAATGCTCGGGAAGAACGTTGTGGACGCAGAGCTTAAACGAGGCTTCGGGCTGTCGATAAAAGAAATCGAGCCGTTCTTGAGAGCTGGCGGCGACGCTGCTGAAATGAAGTTTATGGAATGCTGCCATTACTTGTGGAAGGTTGACGGAGTAGAATTGATAGAGCCCTTTATCGCGGCGGTTTTTAACAAATTACCAGAGAAGTCACGCTGCGTTCTCTTCCAGCGAATATTGACGATTGTGTACTTGGCACAAGATGGCGAGCGACTACCAACGCCTCCAGAATGATGCCGCCGAAGCAGTCGGCCGCTCATGCGGTCACAGCGTCCGATGGCATCGAATGGTTAATGTGGGTGGATCGTGAAGTCAGTTTGAAAAAGCTGGCTCTCGCATTCCAAGGCAAGACCGCAAAGATCATGCGTCCAGCCGACGCCGAACGGCTGACCGGCTACCGCATTGGCGGAATCAGTCCTTTCGCGCAGAAGAAGCGCGTTCCTATTGTCATCGAGGAAGCAGCCCTGCGCGAATCAACCGTATTCCTCAATGGCCGACAACGTGGCTTGCAGATAGAGCTCGAGCCAAACGATGCCCGCAAAGCTCTTGATGCCATTGTTCGACCGTTGACTGCTTGAGCGCGTCTTGACTGCGCGGCATTGCCTCTGGTCCGTTCCTGGCACCACACGGACGTGTCGAGGTAAGCTCGCGCATGTCTGCTGAGGGACGAAGCGGACCTAAGCCCCGTTTGGCCCTGCCGAAGTTGAGGGGCGACCTAATCGAGCACGAGATCGACGCACCCCCCGGCAGTCCGAGCGAAAAGGCATAACACTATGACCGATGATCTGAAATTCCAGTTGCGCCTGACGTTGAGCGACGAATACGCGCAAGTGGCGCGGAACGATCCGGAAGATCCATCGATTTCTAGGCTGACGGATATATTGAACAGGCATGATGCTGTCATGAAATGTCAGTTCGATGCTTTCGCAGATTATGTCAGGGAGGCCGAGGCCAACGGCATCGAAAATTTCCCCCTTTATGAGTGGACCAAAAAAACCATCGACGACCCTGCCAAGAAGGCAAAATACACCAAGTCTTTTGCGCTTTATGTCGGCGGCAAGGAGGTTTACGAGAAGGATAAAGCGGACGCGTTAGAAGCGGAGCTGAAGCCTTTGGTCGGAGGTCCCATCGTCGCCAAGATGTTCAAATACGATACCGACCCGGCCCATAATCCACAGCCGCCGCGCCAAAGGCAGAATAAATCCTAGCGGGTGCAACGGCCGTGATCGCACGACATCATCTCATGTTCACCAGCGCGAAGGCGAAGTCCCGCCCGCGCTTCATCGCTTGGTCGATCCAGACCATAGCGAACGGCTCCAGCAGGCGCGCGTTCTTCAACGGGCCGGCATCAACTGGCTCGAAACCGAGCTTACCGACGAGCTGCATCACTCCCGGTTTCCGGCCGGCATCGTCGCCGGCGACCAGCATGACGGGCTTGATCGGATAGTCGGCCGCCTTGGCCATATTGCCGGCACCGGTCGTGTTGAGCGTCTTGAAGACAAAGGCGCCCGGTGCCCAGCTCGCGACCTGCTCGCCGGCAGAGGTGTTGAAACCGAGGACAAGTTGCAAGCCGTCGGGGCCCATGCCCAATGGGTTCGTGCAGTCGATCACGATCTTACCCGCGAGGCTGCCCAGGCTCTTGATCGCCGCCTCAGCCGCGGACCACGGCGTCGCGATCACGACGACCTCGGCCTCCTTGACGGCTTCGGCTGGCGCTTTGACGCGCTCCTTGGGTAGCGCCGCATGTTTCGGATCGGCGGGATTGCGCAGTCCCCAGATCACGTCCTCGCCATGCTTGATCCAGGCTCGCCCCAGCGTCGCGCCAACCGAGCCGGCGCCAATGATAGCGATACGCATGAATACCTCCTGGTTTCGCGCGAGAGCCAAGCAAGCGTTTGCAGCGCTTCATCAAAACCGAGACACCAAAAATGGCCATCGTTAGCCCCTGCGTCCAGGAGCCCGATTGATTTCTTTGCGAGAGCGGCCGCCATGACGGATAATTCGCAACTTCGAGTATCGTGCGCGGTCCGCTTAG
This sequence comes from Xanthobacteraceae bacterium, assembly GCA_045811545.1. Lineage (GTDB taxonomy): Bacteria > Pseudomonadota > Alphaproteobacteria > Rhizobiales > Xanthobacteraceae > VAZQ01. The sequence continues at coordinate 12,829 of JBJMTU010000182.1, forward strand.
CAGGGGGGAGGAACGGCGATGGAAATGCGGGTGTTCGGGCGCACCGGAACGCAGCTCTCAGTGCTGGGCTTCGGTTGCGGCGCTGTGGGCGGACTGATGGTACGCGGCGATCCGCTCGACCAGGAGCGCACCATCGCGCGGGCGATCGCCGCTGGTGTGAACTACTTCGACACAGCGGTGCAATACGGCAACGGCGAATCGGAAAAGAACCTCGGCCGCGTGCTGCAAAGGCTGAAGCCGGCCAACGTGGCCGTCGGCACCAAGGTCCGACTTGCAAGCGGCGACTTCGGACGCATTGCCGACGCCGTGGCGAAGTCGCTCGAAGGCAGTCTGGCGCGACTACGCCTCGATCGGATCGATATCTTCCACCTGCACAATGCGATCACCGAGACCGGCGGCGGGGAATCGCTCAGCGTCCGACAGGTGCTCAGTGATGTAGTGCCGGCGTTCGAGCGGCTGCGCCAGCAGGGCAAGACGCGCTTTCTTGGGCTTACCGCAATCGGCGACACGGCGGCCCTGCGTCAGGTCATCGATGCGCGCGCCTTCGACAGCGCTCAGGTGGTTTACAATATGCTCAATCCGTCCGCGGCCGTCGGGTTGCCCGCAAATTATCCGGCACAAGATTATGGACGGCTGTTCGATCATACCAGGGCGGCCGGCGTCGGCGTCGTCGGCATCCGCGTGCTCGGTGGCGGCGCGCTGTCCGGGTCGGCCGAGCGTCATCCGATTGCGAGTCCGCCGCCCGAGCCGATCGGCTCGGCTATGAGCTACGACGCCGATGTCGTGCGCGCCCGGCGTCTTATGCCGCTGGTCAAGGAGGGGTTTGCCGCGAGTCTGACCGAAGCCGCCACCCGGTTTGCGCTCTCGCATGCGGCGATCGGCACCATCCTGGTCGGTATGGCAACGCCACAACAGTTCGAGGATGCACTCGCCGCGGTCCAAAAAGGCCCGCTACCGCCCGCCGCGCTCGACCGGCTGTCGGCACTGCAACGGGCATTCGCCGGCGAACCACGTTGATCGCCGAGATTGCCGGTTGCATTGGCGGCCACCGCCCGCCGCCAATGCCGTCGGCTCATTCAAGCTCACGAGGGCGTCGTCGATTCGAAAAGTTTGACCGGCCCCTTGATCGCCTTCCAGGCGAAATGTCCTCCGGCCATGTACCGCGCGTCAAATCCTGCCTTGCGCAAGGTTGCCGCCGTTTGGCATCCGACGTGAAATCCGTAGACGCAAAACGTGACGACCGGCGCGGTCTTCGAGAGCTCGCTGATCCACTCGTCGACCCGGTCGGGGTCGCGCCAAACCGCTCCCTCCATCATGTCCTGGGCACGAGTGCTGGAGTGCCGGGGCCGCGTATCGATAATCTGCACCGGCGTTCCTGAGTCGAGCATCGCCTTCACCTCATCGACCGTAACGGAGGGAAGATCGCCGAACTGCTTCTGCTCGAGCGGACGCGGCGGCTTCACCCCGGCAGCGTCCTCGTAACGGCCCTGCACGGCGCTCCAGTCGATGTTGCGCATGGACGCCGCCACATAGGCGACCGTGTTAGCGCCGAAGTCGAGATGATACGCGTGCTCGTACATGTCGAGCGCGAGCACCGTGATCGCGCCGGCGACTGCCTGGCTGCCGTCGGAGATGCTCTGATTGACGAGCCTGCCCGCGCGCGGCAGCCAACTCAGCAGAACCCAGCCGGAGCCCCCATCGAGCGAATTCGCCAGCGCGACGAATTCGCGGCGCCAGCGATCGACCGAGCCGAAATCGCGCGCGAGCGCATTCGCGATGACTTCCGGTACGGCGCGCCCGTCTCCGCCAAGGCTCGCAAAGTACAATTCGTGCAATGCCAACGAATTCAGCGCCGCCGCCTCGTCCTGCTTCAGGCGGCGGATGACATGCGCCGGCGTCGTGGCGGGATCGAGTGCTTCGAGTTCTTCGGAAATCGCGTTCAGGCGCGTGAAGGCGCCGCCATAGTTGTTCTCATAGTGGCTCTCGATGAGCCGTGGCGTGATGCCCAAAAGAGTCCAAGGCCGGCAGAACAGGGGTGCGATCTGATATCTCATGTTGACGTCTCCAGGAATTCGCCGCGGGCGCCTGGACGTCGTCATGCCCAACGCAGCCGCGCTTCGCCGCGGCGACGTCGCCTCGGCTCACTTTCGACCGGAATTCGGGAAACGACACGGATTTCTCCTGGACGGAAAAGACCCAGAACCCTGGGCATTCCGACGTTCATGGCATCGATACTGTATCAAGCGATCAGTGATATGCAACACATGTATCATCAAATGGTACGGATTCCGTGGCTCAACGGCTACAAGTATATGTAATTACGAGCGAAAACCTGATTAGCGCCGATTGCGGCGACAGGCTCTCCGCGCCGGGCGGGTGACAACAACCATGAAGAAAGCGACAACCATGAAGAAGAGGACGAGCGGCTCGATGATTTCCCCTACGAGCGCACCCGGTGTCGCAGCCGCAAGTCAGGGGGCAGATCTCAGTGGTGTGTCGGACAGCCGCTCCCTCAGTTGCGTAAGAAATATGGTGCTTGGACCTGATGGAACAGGTTTGAGCAGAGGGTCCTTTTCTTCCCACATCGGAGTGCTGACAAAAGCTTCGTATTCGGAAGCTCCGATAAGGAACGAGATTGATTCGTACTTCTTCGTCAAAAATCGAACCAGTTGCGCCGTTGCTTCGGCCTGTGCCGGCGTGAGCGGCACGGTCGCGCTGCCAACGTTAGCAATTGCGAGGGCTTGGCGATCCAAGCCGACCATGTGGCGTGCGATCTGAAAATCGTTCATGAGGTTGAAGATCGTTCCGTCGCGATCGATCAGATAGTGTGCCGAATAGTTCACTTCTCCGTCAGGTGCGATCGGTGGGTTCCTCGACCTTGGCAACATCGACGGTCGAAATTTCTCGTATGCTTCCTCAAGTGTACCGGTGTCCGTC